>DASSZV010000072.1:0-37233 GCA_035702765.1 Solirubrobacteraceae bacterium | reverse complement strand
TACAGCTCGGCCGAGCCGGAGCGGACGCCGACGATGACCCGGTCACCGGTCCCGACGCCGTGGTCGGCCAGGCGGCCGGCGAGCTGCTCGGCCTCGGTCTGGAGCTCGGCGTAGGTGAGCCGCCGGTCGACCGCGTCGAGGGCGACCGCCCCCGGGTGGGCCGCGGCGGTGGCGGCGACGACGTCGATGAGCGTGCGCGGCCGAGGATCGGTCGGCTCGGCCGCCACGGCGGCGCCGGCCGGCGGGCGAGCCGTGGGGATGACGCGCCGGCGGGAGGAGGATGGCGTGAAGATGCTCATGGAGTGCGCTGGGGCCACGTCCGGTGCGGACGGGCCCCGTAGATCTAATGCCGAGATCGGCGCACTCTGGTAGGCGGCTCATTAGCCGCCCGTTAGCAGAGATATGGTCTCTGTTAGTTCGCCTCCGGGGCGGTCTCCCCGGAGTTCGTGGCGGTGCCGGAAGCGGCCGCAGCGGCGGGGGCGTCGAGGCGGGTCTCGACCCGGCCGAGGGTCGCCTCGATCGTGGCCAGGCGGGCGTCGAGGTTCGCCTCCAGGGCGCTGAGACGCGCCTCGAGGGTGGCCAGACCGCCGACGCCGTCGAGCTTGTCGCCCAGCCGGTCCAGCGTGTCCTCGAGTCCCTCGATGCGCTGGGAGACCGAGCGCACGCGCCGGGTGAGCCGCTCGATGTCCGCGGCCGAGGGCAGGTTGAGCGCGCTCATGGCGACCTCCTGGGCCCGCGTGGCCCGCTCCCGGGTCTCGAAGACGGTGGTGAGCGCACCGGAGACCACCGGGCTCTGGAGCAGCTCCTGGGCGAACTTGCCGATCGCCTCCTCACCCTGTTTGCGCAGCGGGCGGGCGCCGGGGCCGGCCTTCTGGGATTCGTCTGCCATGGAATCGCTCCTTGGGGAAAAAAGAGTGTTGCGGTCAACCCCGAAACTACCGCCACGGCCCCGACGTAGGAGAGACATCGCCCACAAGGGTGGTTCGAGATTGCAAAGGTCCGGGGGGGTCGATAGCTTCCCCGGGGATTTGAGGCGCCCGTCCAGCGGCGCGCGGGGAGAGGAAGACCACCAGATGCGTAGAGGCCCAAAGCTAGGGATCAGGCTGACCACGGCCGCCGCCGTCACCGCGGGACTGTTGGCGATCCCCGGATCCGCCGAGGCTGACGCCTGCACGATCTCGGTCACCCTGGCCACCGGCCAGCAGCTCTCGTTCACCGTGGCGGTCCCCCCGGGCACGCCGCTGTCGGCAATCAGCCTGCCCGTGGTCGGCAAGGTCGTGGCCATCTCCGAGTCCTGTCAGTCGACGACGACGACGGACACCACCCCGCTGAGCATCTCCGCGACGACGACGACCGCGTCGGGCACCAGCTCGACGCCGAGCACGCCGACGCAGCCCGCCGCGACGGGGACGACCCCATCGGCGACGCACACCCGGACGCACGCCAAGGCGGCTGCGCCGGTGAAGGCCACCGCCGAGCGCCAGACGACCTCCCACGCCCCGGCCGCCGCGACGGCGCCGACCGCGCCGAAGATCGACACCAAGCCGGTGACGGCGCTCACCGCCGCGGGCGGGGTCCCGGCGGCCACCAACCCGACCTACTCCTTCGCTCTGCCCGGAGCCGCGCCCGTCGGGGTGCCGAACTTCTTCATCGACTCCTTCCAGATCCCCCCCTTCCTGCTGCCGATCTACCAGGCCGCGGGCATCGAATACAACGTGCCCTGGCAGGTGCTGGCGGCGATCAACTGGATCGAGACCGACTACGGCCGTGATCTGCAGGTGTCCTCCGCAGGCGCGGTCGGCTGGATGCAGTTCCTGCCCTCCACGTTCAAGCGCTGGGGCGTCGACGCCACGGGCAGCGGGTACGCCGACCCCTACAACCCGACCGACGCGATCTTCACCGCCGCGCGCTACCTGGCCGCGGCCGGAGCGGCGAAGAACCTCGCCGGGGCGATCTTCGCTTACAACCACGCCGACTGGTACGTCCAGTCGGTGCTGCTGCGCGCGCAGCTCATCGGCGGCATGCCCGCCAATCTCGTGTCGGCGCTCACCGGCCTGGTCGAGGGCCACTTCCCGGTCGCCGCCCCGGCGACCTACGCGGACGACTCCGTGCTCAAGCAGGCCGGTCACCGGGTCACCGGCACCAACGCGGCGATCCCCGTCCAGTCCGACGCCGCCCAGGGAACGAACATCTACGCGAAGGTCGGCTCCCCGGTCATCGCCGTGAACGACGGTCGGATCGTCGCGCTCGGCCACTCCGCCGAGCGGGGCAACTTCATCGTCCTCCAGGATCAGGAGGGCAACACCTACACCTACTCGCACCTCGGGTCGATCCCCCGGCTCTACCCCGTGCCCAAGCCGGTGCGCACGACCCGCGCCGAGCTCACCCACGAGCTGACCGCCGGTGAGCGCACCCATCCGCTCGGCGGAGCGGCGACAAGCGCGCCGGCCACCGCCGGCCTCCAGCCCGGGGCCACCGTCGGCCTGGGGACGACGACCGTGCCGGTGGCGAGCATCGCCCACCACAGCGAGAAGCAGAAGCTCGACTCACTGCTGACGGTGACCCTGCACCGCCACGCCGCCCCGAGCGTCGCCCGCCGTAGCGCCGCGGCGCACCCGGCCGCCCGCGCGACACCGACCCAGCCCGCGACGGCCAAGGAGCGCCTGTTCGCCGACCCGACCCGCCCGGCCTCCTACGCCGCCGGCGGCCAGCAGCAGCTGGCCTCCGGGGGCGCGGCGATCACCGACTTCCAGCGCTACTTCTCCGACGTCCTGCACCTCGGACGCAACCAGTACACGCTTGCCCCGCTCACCAAGGGCTCGATCGTCGTCGCCGGCACTGTCTTGGGCCGGATCGGACCGGGCAGCGACGGCCAGTCGCCGCACGTGTACTTCCAGGTCCAGCCGGCGGGGGCGAAGGCGCCGTTCATCGACCCGAAGCCGATCCTCGACGGCTGGAAGCTGCTCGAGGCCACCGCCGTCTACCGCGCCTCGGGCCTCAACCCGTTCCTCTCCTCGGGGCGGCAGGCGACCATCGGGCAGATTCTGCTCGAGTCCAAGAGCCAGCTTCAGGAGCAGGTCCTCAAGGACCCGCGGATCGGGATCTACCCCTGCGGCCGTCGCGACATCCAAGCCGGCGCGATCGACCGGCGGATCCTCGCCACCACGGAGTTCCTCGCCGCCTCGGGCCTGGACCCGACGGTCTCGGGCCTCAAGTGCGGCGCGGGCACCAACGGCATCGACGCGGCCGGCCAGACCGGGGCCTCGATGGACATCTCGGCGATCAACAACATCCCGGTGAGCGGTCACACGGGGCCGGGCTCGATCACCGACATCACCATCCGCCGTCTCCTCACCCTCCAGGGCGCGATGGCCCCCGCGGACATCATCTCGGCGATCTCCTACAAGGGCCAGGCCAACACGCTGGCCCTGCCCGATCACACGAACCGGATCCAGGTGACCTTCACCCCGCAGTTCGGAGCGAACCCGAAGCTCGCCCGGGAGGTGAAGTCGATCCTCAGGCCGAACCAGTGGATCCAGCTCATCGCCCACATCAGCCAGATCCCCGAGCCTTCGGTGCCCACGGCACGCTCGGCCTACGCGGTGAAGACCGCCACCCCCTAGCCCCCGTCCCTTGGCGCTGTTCAGCGCGATCCAGCTGGAGACGGGCCAGCCCCTGGGTCCGCCTGAGGGGCGTTACCTCATGCGCCCCCGCGCCGGTGAGCCGCCGTCCCGTGTGCTCGTCTTCGCCGGGACGCTGACGACGGTGATCTCCGTCGAGCGTCCGCTCGAGAACGACCGCGCGGGCGCCGAGTGGCTGCGCCGGGCCGGAGAGGACGAGCTCGCCGAGGCCCTCACGGCGCTCGACCGCGCGATGCATGCCTTCCGCCAGATCGTCGCCGACCCCCACGTCAGCGCGCCGGGCCGGCGCCAGCTCGTCGGCGCGCGAGCCGGCTACGGGGACGGGGACGCCCTGGCCGACGGCCGCTTCAGCGACAGTCGCGAGCTCCCCGCGCCCAAGGGGCCGCGCTTCCAGCGCCGCGCCAAGGTGCTCGAGCCCCAGGCCCGGCTCGCCGCGGCGCTGTCGGGCCGCGAGCCGTCGTTGGTCTGCGCCGAACTCGCCCTGCGCGCGGGGGCCGACCTTGAGGCCGGACGCCCGCGGGAGGCCGCGCTCGGGGCGATGATCGCCGTCGACACGGCCATCGCCGAGCTCTCCCTCGACGGCCGTGCCGGCACGCTCGCCGCCCGCGTCACCGAACTGCGCGGACTGCGGGCGTCCGTCGTCACGGTGGCGCAGACCGCGCTGAGCGCAGATCCGGATGCGGCCGCGACCGCGACGGTCAGCCACGCCCTGGGCCGCCTCGAGGCGGCCCTGCGCGCCCGCGCGGTGGCCAGCGCCTGACCCGGGTTCGCCGGCGCGGGCGGGAGCGACGCCGCCGGGCGTGGGCATCGCGGACGTCGCGTGGCGGATGTCAGGGATCCGGAACGCGGTGTGTGGGAGCCCTCAGGCTGGGTAAGCCATTGGGGAGGAGATGACACCGGCTCTCACCGTGCCGGCGCCCCACGCAGAGCCGTTGGAGGACGAGGGCGCCTCACCACCCTGGAGCTTTTCATGTCACGCATTCGACGTTCTGAGGCGGGGATCAGCCTCTCTCGTGGACCGGCCCTGATCCTGGGCAGCGTGCTGCTCGTCGCCGGCCTGTTCTTCCTCTACCGGGTGCACACCTTCCCGCGCCTGTCCCAGTTTCCCAGCGCCCACGCCCACACCGACGGTCAGGCGTTCTTCGGGATCTTCGGGCTGAACGGCTGGAGCGGCGAGCTCACCGCCGCGGCAGGGGGCCTGCTGCTCCTGGGAGCCGCCCAGCACCTGCTGGCCAAGACCGTGTCGTTCGTCGTCGCGGTCGCCCTCGGCGGAGTCGGCATCTGGGCGCTGGTCAACCACAGCAGCGCCCTGGGTCTGTTCGCGACGAATATCTGGACGATCGTGCTGTGGCTCGCCGCCGCCGCGCTGCTGCTCATCAACACCAGGCTGCCGCGTCGCCGCCCGGCTCCCGTCGTTGCCCCGGTCGTCGCGCCGGTCGCCACGGGTGAGCCCGAGCGCGGGGTTCGCCGTCCCATCACCGGCACCGGTCCGGGCACCGGCACCGGCCCCATCACCGGCGCCGGTCCGGGCGCCGGCCCCATCACCGGCACCGGTCCGGGCGCCGGCCCCATCACCGGCACCGGTCCGGGCACCGGCACCGGCACACCCGAGCCGGTGACGAGCACGCACGGGGTGCCCGTGCGCCAGCACCACCTCGAGGAGTAGGGCCCCGGGCGGCGGCGGCACCGCGGTCATGCGCCCGCCCCCACAGGGCGGGCGCGCCACCTCGGAGGCATCGCTTAACCCGGCGCACAGACACCGCGCCGAGCGGGGCCCTACCATCGCGCCCGTGGAATCGATCGTTTCTGAGCCGGTCGTCGTCGACCCGGCGCCGGTCCGCTCGGACCGCTCCCGGCAGCTCACCGCCTCCCTCACCAAGCGCGCTGGCACCATCGCCCAGCGCCCGTGGGCGGTCCCCGCCTGGATCGGTGGCCTGCTCGTGCTGTCGACCCTGATGCGCCTGCGGGGGATCCACTTCCACTACTGGATCGACGAGGGGATCTCCGTGGGCATCGCCTCCCACCCCCTCTCCCAGATCCCCGGGCTGCTCCGCCAGGACGGCGCCCCGCCCCTCTGGTACGCGCTGCTGCACGTGTGGATGTCGCTGTTCGGAACCCGGCCCGTCGCCACCCACACGCTGTCCCTGATCTTCGCCCAGCTCACCATCCCGGCGGGCTGGTGGGCGGCGCGTCCCCTGGGCCGCCGTGCCGCCGTGTTCGCCAGCCTGCTCCTGGCCGGCGTGCCCTACCTCACGGCGTATGCCGAGGAGACGCGGATGTACTCGCTGATGGTGCTGCTCGGGCTGCTGCTCGCGGGCGCGTTCCTGCGCGCCTTCGTCGAGCGGCGTCGAGGCTGGATGCCCGCCTTCGTGCTCGCCCTGACGGCGGCGATGTACACCCACAACTGGGGCCTCTTCCTCGCCGTCGCCTCGGCGGCGGGGATCGTCGCCTGCCTCTGGCTCACCCCGGTGAGTGAGCGCCGCGCCCTCCTGCGAGACGGCATCATCACCCTCGGCGCGACGTTCATCCTGTATCTCCCCTGGCTGCCCACCACCCTCTTCCAGGCTGCCCACACCGGCGCCCCGTGGGCGGTCCGCACGACGCTGTGGACGTGGACGCAGGGGCTGTACTTCATCGGCGGCGGGCGTGACGTCGTCGCCGTGCTGTTCGTCGCCGGCATCGCCGGGCTCATCAGCACCTTCCGCGCCAGCTCGGTCCACAGCGCCTTTCGCCGTGAGGTCATCGTGTTGGCTCTGCTCGTGTGGGTCACCTTCGCCGCCGGCTGGGTCCTGGGCAAGCTCGATCCCTCCTTCTCCAGCCGCTATGAGGCCGCCATCGTCGGCCCGCTCGCCCTCATCGTCGCGCTCGCCCTGTCCCGCAGCGGCCGGATCGCCGTGCTCGCCGTGGCGCTCTGCTGCACGTGGTGGGTGCTCGACCCGCGCACGGCGCAGCTGTCGGCCAAGTCCAACGTCGCCGCCGTGGCGGCCGCCGCCGGCAGCTCCCTCAACAGCCAGTCGCTTGTGCTCTCCACCCAGCCCGAGCAGGTCCCGACGCTGCACTACTACATGCCCCAGGTGCAGCGCTTCGCCACGCCGGTGGGCTTCCCCGGCCACGACTACGCAGTCAACTGGGTGAACCTGCTCGGCCGGATGGAGAACCCGGCCACCGGGCATGAGCTGCACCGGCTGCTCGCCACCGTGGCGCCCGGACAGACGGTCGGCATCGTCATCCCCATCGGTCTCTCCTCGGTGACGACGTACCTCCGGCTGGTCAACCACTTCTCCACCACCTGGTGGCACTTCCTCGAGCACGACCCGGACTTCACCCAGGTGCTGAGCACGCGGCGGTCCTGGAGCACGTCGGGCAACCCCGTCGAGCTGGCCGTCTACCGCCGCCGCTGAGGCTCGGCCACACGGGGCGGCCCACAGCGAGCTCCCGCCGCGCTCAGGCGCCGGTGAAGCGGGCCGGCCGCTTCTGCACGAAGGCGGAGATGCCTTCCCGGGCGTCGGCACTGGTGAAGATCCGGGCGAAGGCGTCCCGTTCCGCGGCGAGACCCGCGTCGAGGTCGCTCATCCCCGACACCCGCTTGATGTCCGCGACGGCCAGCGGGGCCTTCTCCGCGAGCGTGCGGGCCCAGCCCAGGGCGGTGTCCAGGAGCTCGTGGTCGGGCACCAGCCGGTGGATGAGCCCGAGGTCATAGGCCTCCTCGGCGAGGATCGGCTCGGCGGTGAGGTTCATCTCCAGCGCCTTGGCGCTGCCCACCAGGCGCGGCAGCCGCTGCGTGCCGCCGAAGCCGGGGATCAGCCCGAGGTTGATCTCCGGCTGCCCGAAGGAGGCCGAGGCGGCACCCAGGCGGATGTCGCAGGCCATGAGCAACTCGTTGCCACCCCCCAGGGCCAGCGCGTTCACCGCGGCGATCGTCACCACGGGGGAGCGCTCGAAGGAGCGGAACAACGCGTGGGTCTCCTCCAGCAGGTGGCGGCCGGCCTCCGCATCCATCTGAGCGAAGGCCTTGATGTCAGCGCCGGCGCAGAACAGCTGCGGGTTGGCCGAGGCGATGATGAGCACGCGCATGCCGGCGGACTCCACCTCGATCCACACCCGCTTGAGCGCCTCGACCATCTCCGGGGCGAGCGAGTTGGCCGGCGGGCGATCCAACCAGGCGATGGCGATCTCCCCGCGGCTCTCGAGCTTCACGGGTGCATCCTCATATCCGGCGTCGGGGCGCGGGTAGGCGTAGAAGCCCTGGCCGCTGCGCCGACCCAGGCGCCCCTGGGAGACGAGGCGGCGCAGGAGCGTCGGGGGCTCGAACGTCTCGTCGCCGTCAGCGACACGCCGCTCCAGCGCCTCCAGGATGACGTCCAGACCGACCCGGTCCGCCCGGGCGAAGGGGGGCTCCAGGCCGGCGCCGGCCTGCATGCCCAGGTCGATGTCCTTGATCGTGCCGACGCCGTCCTCGAGCACGAGGCAGGCCTCATGGAAGGTCCGCAGGAGGAAGAGCTCGCTGAGCTCGGAGTGATCAGCCATGCGCGTAGTACCCCTTCCCGGTCTTGGTGCCCAGCTCGCCGTTCTGGACGAGGGCGCGCAGCTGGGGGTGGACGAAGAACTTCTCGGGCCCGAAGTTCTCCTCCATGACCTCGGCGACTGACAGGACGGTGTCGAGGCCGAGCGTGTCCATCAGCCCGAAGGGTCCCGCGGGCATCACCTTGGCGGCGGGCAGCGCCGCGTCGATCTCCTGAAGCGGTGCGCCGGTCTCGTGCTGGTAGCGCCAGATGGCCGAGAAGCCGGCGGACAGCACGCGGTTGACCACGAAGCCGGGCAGCTCGCCGGCGCGGATGGGGAGCTTGCGGATGCGCTGGGCGAAGGCGATGGCCGCACCGACCGTCTCCGCCGAGGTGAACTCGCCCTCGACGACCTCGAGCAGACGCATGACCGAGGCCGGGTAGAAGAAGTGGACGCCGACGACCTTCTCGGGCCGGAGGGTGACGTCCCCGATCTCGGAGATCGACAGCGCCGAGGTGTTCGAGGCGAGGATCGCGTGGCCCGGCGTGCAGGCGTCGAGCTCGGCGAAGACCTGCTGCTTGAGCTCGATCCGCTCGGGCACCGCCTCGATGACGAAGTCGACGTCACCGAACCCGTCGTAGCTGGTGGTCCCCTGGATGAGCCCGAACTGGCGGTCGGCCTCCTCGCGGGGCAGGCGACCCTTGTCCACCTGACGGTCGAAGATCGCCCGGGCCCGGGCCAGGCCGGTGTCGACGGAGCGCGCGTCGACGTCCTTGAGCAGGACGGGGATGTTCGCGGCCGCGACGGCCTGGGCGATCTCGCCACCCATGGTGCCGGCGCCGACCACAGCTGCCTTGAACACGTTCACGCGGGCGACTCTACCGCCGCACCGCGGCCGATGCCGCCGGGTCGCCGGTCACCGCCGCGCGCTCGCGCGGTGACCGTCTGCCCGTGATGCCCTGCCCTTGACCTCCGACCACTAACGATATATCTTTGACGCATCGCGTTACTCCGCGATACATAGAAATAGAGACGCTCAACCAAGGGAACATCCAGATGCGATTCGCACATCCACACGCACACGCACACGCACACGCACACGCAGAGCACCATCCCGGCCATCCGCGCGAGGCCCGCGGCGGTTGGGGAGCGGGCTTCCCGGGCATGCCCGGCTTCGGCCCCGGCGACTTCGGTCCCGGCCGCGGCCCCCGGCACGGCGGTCCCGGAGGCCGGCGCCGGCGCGGGGACATCCGCCTGGGCCTCCTGCTGCTGCTGGGGGACGGCCCGGCCAACGGCTACGGCCTGATCCAGGGACTCACCGAACGGTCAGAGGGCGCCTGGACGCCCAGCCCGGGCTCGGTGTACCCGACCCTCGCCCAGCTCCAGGATGAGGGCCTCATCGCCGGTCGCCCGACTGAGAACTCCTCGGGCACCACGTATGAGCTGACCGACCAGGGGCGCGAGTACCTCGCCGGCCTCGGCGAGGTCAGAGCTCCGTGGGAGGACGATGCCGACAAGGAGCACCCGGCCTACCAGTTCCGCCGCACCGTCGGCGCTCTCGTCAAGGCGGCCGTCCAGGTGGTCCAGGACGGTGACCCCGAAAAGACCCAGAAGGCCCTGGACCTGCTCAACGCCACCCGCCGGGAGCTCTACCGCCTCCTGGCCGAGGACGACGCCTGACCGGCGTGAGGCGTCGGGATCCCGACGCGCCGCGGTGACCCGGGGGCTTTCGGCCACCGCGGCAACCGGGGCCTCGCGCGCCACAATGGCAGGGTCATGGCCGTCCCCCGTCCGCCAGAGTCCCGGCGCCGCCCGCGGCGGACGACGCTCATCCTGAGCGTCGCGCTGCTCGTGCTGGTGGCCCTCGGGGCCGTCGTTGCACGCAGTCCCGCCGCCGGGCAGCGGACACAGGCCGCCGCGCGGCGAACCCAGCGTGCGGCACAGCGAACCCACGGCGCCGCGCAGCGCAGCCGGCCCAGGCCGCGCACCGCCGCGACGACGAACCATGCGGTCACCGTCACCCTGGGGGCTCCGGGCCGCCGGGTGCCGCCGCACTTTTTGGGCATCTCCCTGGAACCCGCCGAGATCGTCGCCTGGTCCCAGCGGGCCGCGGCCCTCGCTCCGCTGCTGCGCGCGCTCGCCCCCCAGGGCGCCCTGCCCCTGCGGGTCGGCGGCGAAAGCGCCGACAGTGCGTTCCCGGGCGGTTTCCGTCCTCACGCCAACCCGTATCTGCAGGGCAACACGTTCGTGCTCACCCCGGCCTGGTGGCAGGATCTGCGGCGGCTGGCCGACCGGCTGGACGCGCGGGTCACCTTCGACGTCAACCTCGCCGCGCACTCCCCCGGGCTCGTTGCCGCGGAGGTGCGCCAGGCCGCTGCCGCACTCGGGCGCCGGCTCGTCGCCGTGGAGATCGGCAATGAGCCCGACCTCTACTCCGACGGCTTCGTCGGGGACGACCACTTCCGCCGCGGGACGGCCGGCGAGCCACAGTGGGCCTTCCGCTTCACCACAGCCGACTACACCGATCTGGTCGACGCCGACGTCCGCGCCGTGCACTCGGTCCGTCCCGGCCTGACGATCCTCGGCCCCGGCACGATGGCCCGCAACGGCGGCTGGATCAGCGACCTACTGGCCCAGCCCGCGTCCGTGCGGATCAACCGCGTGAGCGTGCACGCCTACGCCCCGTACTACAGCTGCCGGCCGACCGGGTCGCCGCTGCACCCGACCGTGGCCGGCTACACCAGCCAGTGGGCGGCGACCGCCCCGGACCACGGCGTCGCCCACGACGTCGCCCTGGCCGCCGCCGCGAACGTGCCCCTGGAGGTGACCGAGGCGGGGTCGGCGGTGTGCGGCGGTCTCGCCGGCGTCACGACGAGCGCGACCACGGCGCTGTGGGCACCCGTGTTCTCGCTCGGGCTGCTGTCGCTCGGCGCCGCCCGTCTCGACGTGCACCTGCGCTCTGCTCTGCTCAACTCGGCGATCGTCACCACCCCGGACGGGGTCCAGACCGAGCCCCTCTACCGCGGGCTGGTCCTCCTGGCCCGGGTTCTCACCGGCGCGCGAACCCTCATCGCCACCCGCGGTGCCCCCCCGCGCTGTCACGTGTGGGCCGTCGCCCTGGCCGGCGGCGGGGTGCGCGTCCTGGCCGTCAACGACGCCGCCGTCGGCCGGCGCCTGCGCATCCGGCTGAGCGGAGCCCGTCACGTCCGGACCGTGAGCGTCGCCGCTGACAGCACCGCACTCACCGAGGTCCCCGGGCCGCGGCGTACGCTGAGGGGACGATGAGCGCCACCGCGACCCGCGCCATCCAGGTGGAGGACCTGGTGAAACGCTACGGCGAGTTCGAGGCGGTCAAGGGCGTGTCCTTCAGCGTCGGCCAGGGTGAGGTGTTCGGCTTCCTCGGTCCCAACGGGGCGGGCAAGTCGACGACGATCAACATGCTCTGCACGCTCACCCGGCCCAGCGCGGGACACGCGACGGTGGCCGGGCACGACATCGTCCGCGAGCGCGACGACGTGCGCCGCCACATCGGCCTGGTCTTCCAGGACCCCACCCTGGACGGCTACCTCACCGCGCTGGCGAACCTCAAGCTCCACGCCGAGCTCTATGGGGTGGAATCTCGACTCGTCCTCCCCCGGGCCAAGCAGGTGCTGCAGATGGTCGGGCTCTGGGACCGCCGTGACGGCACCGTCTCGACCTTCTCGGGCGGTATGCGCCGGCGACTGGAGATTGCCCGCGGGCTCATGCACTCCCCGCGCGTGCTGTTCCTCGACGAGCCGACCATCGGGCTGGACCCCCAGACCCGTCGCTCGATCTGGGGCTACATCCGCCAGCTCCAGCAGCAGGAGCAGATCACCATCTTCATGACGACGCACTACATGGACGAGGCCGAGTGGTGTGACCGCATCGCGATCATGGATGCGGGCCGGATCGTCGCCCTCGACTCCCCCGAGACGCTGAAGGCGGGCGTCGGCACCGACCGCGTGACGATCCAGACCGACGACAACGCGGCGGCGATCCGCGCACTGGCGGACGAGTTCGGGATCGAGGCGTCCATCGCCGAGGGCCACGTCAGCTTCGGGGTGCCTGAGGGCGAGACCTTCGTCCCCCGGCTCTTCCGCGGGTTCTCAGTGCCGATCACGGGCGTGAGCGTGAGCCGCCCGACGCTCGATGACGTCTTCATGTCCTACACCGGCTCGACGATCCGTGACGCCGAGGAGGACCCCTCGACAGCAAAGAACCGCGCGATGATGCGCATGATGGGAGGAGGGGGCCGCCGATGAGCACCGTCGAGGAGCCGACCACCCTCAGCACGGGGGCGCCATCCACGGGCAGCCCCCGCGAGGAGGCCATCGAGGTCGTCCGCGTCAGCGTCCCCCGGCGCTCGGCCCGCTCGGAGTACCGCGCGGTCAAGATCGTCTGGCGGCGGGAGATCATCCGCTTCGTCAACGACCGGATGCGCATCATCACCTCCCTGGTGCAGCCGTTCCTGTTCCTCTTCGTGCTCGGCGGGGGCCTGCAGCAGCTGTCCTCGGCCGGCACCCACGGCGTCGACCTGAAGACCTTCATCTACCCGGGCATCCTCTGCATGACGGTGATGTTCACGGCGATGTTCTCGGCCGCGAGCATCGTCTGGGACCGGGAGTTCGGCTTCCTGCGCGAGATGATGGTCGCGCCTGTGCGCCGCTCGAGCATCGTCGTGGGCAAGGCCCTCGGCGGGGCGACGGTGGCCACCTTCCAGGGTCTCATCGTCCTCTCCCTCGCCTGGGCCGTGCATGTGCCCTACTCCCTCGGGCTCGTGCTCGGGGTGATCGGCATCCAGGTGCTGCTCGCCTTCGCCATCACCTCCTTCGGGATCATGGTGGCCATCCGCATCAAGCAGATGCAGTCCTTCATGGGCGTGATGCAGATGGTCGTGATGCCGATGTACTTCATCTCTGGCGCGCTCTTCCCGGCCCGGGGCCTGCCCACCTGGCTCACCGTGCTCAACCGCGTCGACCCGCTCGCCTACGCCGTGGACCCGATGCGCCGCCTGGTCTTCTCGCACCTGCAGATCTCCCCCGCCGCCCGCCACGCCCTCGACCCGGGCCTGGCCTGGTGGGGCTGGCGCATGCCGGCGATCCTCGAGGTCGCGGTCATCGCCGTCCTCGGCGTGGGCATGCTCGCCATCGCCGTCATCGAGTTCGCCGCCACCGAATGAGCCGGTCGGCGTGACGCGCCGGCACTGAGCGCCGGCGGCGGCTGGGCCCAGGCGCCACAATGGATCGATGCACGCCCTCTTCGGCGATGTGCTGTGGGCCGTCCTCGCGCTCGGCGTGATCGCCTCGGTGTGGGCGATGAAGGGCGCGGCCAAGGAGTGGGAGGACTACAACGAGCGCGGGCTCTACATGGAGTCGGTACGTGCAGCGCGCAAAGTGCCTGTGCCCCAGGCGGTCGCCGCCGCCGAGCGCGACTCCGAGATCCGCCAGATGATCGAGGCGCGCAACGCGCGGCGTCTGCGTCGCGGCGAGGCCGCCCTCGACGTCGAGGCCGAGATCTCCCGGCTCACCGGCGACGGTGCCCCGGGCGGTGGCGGTGCCGGTACCGCGGGCGGCGGTGAGGCGGGCAGCGGCGGTACCGCGCCGGGCCTGAGCGTGGGGGTGAGCACGGGCTCTGGGCGCCGCCCTGACCCGGAGCTCGAGGACGAGGTCCGCGCACTCGTCGAGCTGCGCAACCAGCGCCGCCTCCGCAAGGGCCTGGCGCCCCTGGACGTCGACGCGGAGATGGCCCGCGAACTCGACGAGTTGTCCATGCTCCGCCACGGGCCTCCGCCGCCGCGGCAGGCGCGGTCCGTTCCGCCGCTATCGGGCGAATAACCTCACCCGGGTGAGTCTCCCCCGTCCAGGCGCGCCCACCGTCGGCTCCGCCCGCGGGGAGACCGGGCCCCGCGCCGTGCACCGGTGCGCCACGCCGATCCCGCGCGCGTTCGCGGCGATCCCGCCGACAAGGAGATGGATGTAGATGGCCTACGTGCCCCCACAGGAGATCCTCGAGCGCTACGCGCGCCTCACCGTCCAGTTCGGTCTCGGGGAGGGCCGCGGCGTCCAGCCCGGGGAAACGGTGCTGGTCTACGGGAACGAGGACACCAAGCCGCTCTACTTCGAGGTCTGCAAGGAGATCTGGCGCCAGGGCGGCAACGTCCTGCACAACTTCCGCCCCGAGAACGAGGAGCCCTACAACTTCGCCGAGGCCTACTACGCCCTGGCCAGTGACGCCCAGCTCGAGCACTTCGGCGAGGCCTACGTGCGCGGGCTGATCGACCAGACCGACCACATCATCTTCATCACGGGAGAGCGTGCCCCCAAGGCGATGCAGGCCGTCGACCCCACGCAGCTGGCCAAGGAGGCCCCCGCCGTCCAGCAATACTGGGCCATCCGTCAGGCCAAGGAGCGCGCCGGGAAGCTCGACTGGACGATCGTCCTGTGGGGCACCGAGGCGCTGGCCGCCGAGGCGGGACTCTCGATCGAGGACTACTGGGCCGAGATCATCTCGGCCTGCTTCCTCGAGGACGCCGACCCGGTGGCCCGCTGGCAGGAGACCCTGGTGGAGATCCGTCGCTACCGCGACTGGCTCAACGCCCTGCCGATCGAGCGGCTGCACATGCAGTCCGAGGGGACCGACCTGTGGCTCACCCTGGGTGAGCGCCGGCGCTGGCTCGGGGGCACGTGCGTGAACATCCCGTCCTTTGAGATCTTCACCTCCCCGGACTGGCGCGGCACCCAGGGCACGGTCCGCTTCACCGAGCCGCTCTACTACTACGGCAAGCTGCTGCGCGGGGTCGAGCTGGAGTTCCGCGACGGCCTCGTCATCCGCGCCGACGCCGAGGAGGGCGCCGACCAGATCCAGGCGATGGTCGGCCAGCCCGGGGGCAACCGGGTCGGCGAGTTCTCCCTCACCGACGCGCGCCTGTCCCGGATCACCAGGTTCATGGCCGACACGCTTTATGACGAGAACGTCGGGGGCCGCTACGGCAACTCCCACCTGGCCATCGGCCTGTCGATCACCGAGTGCTACGACGGTGAGGAGGCCTCGGTGAGCGAGGCGGAGTGGGAGCGCCTGGGCTTCATCACCGACGCGGCCCTGCACTGCGACATCGTCACCACCGCCGACCGCACCGTCACCGCGGTGCTCACCGACGGCTCCGAACGCGTCATCTACGCCGACGGACGGTTCCAGATGAACGAGGTCGCCGCATGAGCTACACCCCACCCCAGGAGATCCTCGAGCGCTACGCCGACGTGCTCGTCAGCTACGGACTCGGCCAGGGCCGCGGCGTCCAGGCCGGCGAGGTCGTCGGACTGCGGATCGCCGAGGACGCCAAACCGCTGCTGCTGGAGATCGCCAAGGCGGTCTGGCGGGCGGGCGGCCACCTGCTCACCGAGTTTGTCCCCGCCGACGACGGCCACTGGAACATGGGCCGGGCCTTCTATGAGCTCGCCTCGGAGGAGCAGCTCGCCTACTTCCCCGACGCGTGGGTGAAGACCTGGTTCGCCAGCATCGACCATTACCTGATGGTCCGGGCCACCCGCGATCCCCAGGCGCTCGCCGGGGTCGCCCCCGAGAAGGTGATGGCCCATCAGAAGGCCTGGGGCCCGCAGCTGAAACATCGCTTCGACAAGGTGAACGCGGGGGCGCTGAGCTGGTCCCTGGCCGAGTACGGCACCGCTGCGCTGGCCGCCGAGGCCGGCATGAGCCTCGAGGAGTACTGGAACCAGATCATCTCCGCCTGCTACCTGGATGAACCCGACCCGGTCGCCCGGCTGCGTGAGACCGGCGCGCGGATCCACGCCACCGTCGACTGGCTCAACGGCCTGGACATCGACCGTCTCCACGTCGAGGCGCCGGACACCGACCTGTGGCTCACCCTCGGGGAGGGCCGGCGCTGGATCGGCGGGGACACCGAGAACATCCCGTCCTTTGAGATCTTCACCTCACCGGACTGGCGCGGGACCGAGGGCCACATCAGCTTCTCCGAGCCGCTCTACCGCAACGGCGCGATCATGGAGGGGATCCGCCTGCGCTTCGAGGCCGGCCGCGTCGTCGAGGCGAGCGCCACCCGCGGCGACGCCCAGATCAAGGCGCTCGTGGCCGCCGACGCCGGGGCGGCGCAGATCGGCGAGTACTCGCTCACCGACGGGCGTGTCTCGCGCATCACCCGCTTCATGGCCACCACCCTCTATGACGAGAACCGCGGCGGGCCAGCGGGCAACACCCACCTCGCCGTGGGCAGCGCCTACCGCGACACCTACACCGGGGATGTGGCGAACACCACCGACGAGCAGTTCGCCGCGCTCGGCTTCAACGAGTCGAGCATCCACGTCGACATTATCTCGACCTCGGACCGGACGGTCACCGCGACCCTGCGCGACGGGTCCGAGCAGGTCATCTACGCCGGCGGGCAGTTCCAGAACGACTGACGCTCCGTTCTCCGGCAATCCATGGGGCATATGTCCCCATGGAGGTGCGGAGAACGCGTGACGGTGGGGGCGAGCCCACAGCCGCCCCCACCGCCGACAGCACCGGACTACTGGCGCGGCAGCAGCGTCTCGCGCGCGATGACGAGGCGCTGGATCTGGGCGGTGCCCTCGTACAACTGCAGGATCTTGGCGTCGCGCATGAGCTTCTCGACCTTGTACTCCTTGATGAAGCCGTAGCCACCGAAGACCTGGACGGCGTCGGTCGTCACCTCCATCGCCGAGTCGGCCGCGTAGCGCTTGGCGTGCGATGACTCCAGCGTGCAGCGCATGCCCGCGTCCTGCATGCGGGCGGCGTGCCAGGTGGCCAGGCGGCTGAGGTGCACCTTCGTCGCCATGTCGGCGATCATGAACGAGACGGCCTGGTGCATGGCGATCGGCACCCCGAACTGCACGCGCTCACGTGAGTAGTCGATGGCCATCTCCATGGCCGCACGGGAGACGCCGGTGGCCATCGCCGCCACACCCGGACGCGTGGAGTCGAGCGTGGCCATGGCGAGCTTGAAGCCCTTGTTCTCCTCGCCGATGAGGTTCTCGGCCGGAATCTCGACGTCGTTGAAGGTGATCGTCGCGGTGTTCGAGGCCCGCTGGCCCATCTTGTCCTCGTGCTTGTCGACGATCACGCCGGCGTCGCGCGGGACGACGAAGCAGGAGATCCCGCGGTGGCCGGCCTCCTTGTCGGTCTTGGCGAAGACGACGTAGAAGTCGGCGTACTCGCCGTTGGTGATGAAGCACTTCGAACCATTGATGACGTAGCCGGAGCCCCGCCGGGTCGCGGTCGTCTTCATGCCCGAGACGTCCGAGCCGGCGTTCGGCTCGGTCAGGGCGAAGGAGGCGAGCAGCGGGGCCTCGGTGAGGCGCCCCAGCCACTGCTTCTTCTGCTCGTCGCTCCCGCCGATGTGGATCGGGGCCGCGGCCAGGCCGTTGCAGGACAGCGAGGTGGCGATGCCCGAGCAGCCCCAGCCCATCTCCTCCTCGATGAGACAGCCATCGAGGTTGCCCATCCCGGGTCCGCCGTACTCGGCGGGGATGTGGCTGTTCATCAGGCCCAGCTCCCAGGCCTTCTCGAGGATCTCCCTGGGCCAGGTCCCGTCACGGTCGTACTCCCAGGCGACCGGCCGAATCTCCTTCTCGGCGAAGTCGTGGGCCATCTCGCGGATGGCCTTCTGCTCGTCGGTGAGCTGGGTGGGGTCAGCAGCTACTACGGACACTGTTGCGTCTCTCCCTCTCCGTGTGTTCACGCCGATTGACTCATCAGTCAAACGGCGGGGCCAGCCTAACCGGAAGCGTCTGCGCTGACTAGGGGCAAACCACTCCTGCGTCGCCGGTCCGATCCGGCTACGCTCCCCCGCCATGGCCGACCCACGCCGTGTCGAGCTGGATGACATCGTCAACCGCCCGGGCACGTACTTCAACCCCCAGACCGAGGTCCTGATCGTCGTCGACGACTCACCGGAACTCGACGCCGAGATCTTCAACTTCGAGGAATACGAGGGCGCCGACTGGGTGCTCATCTCCGACGAGGTGCCGGTCGACGAGCACCGCCGCGACGAACTGCTCGAGCAGTTCCAGGTCCACTACCACGCGGGCAACCGCGAGTCGAACGCCGACGACGAGGAAGAGGACGAGTTCGACGAGGACGACCAGGAGCCGGGCCGCGAGGACTAGCGTCCCGGGCGGGGGCGGTGAGGGGCCGGTCTGGGGGACCGGCCCGCCGGGCCCGCGGTGAGCCCCGGGCGGCGACTCAGCCGCCGCCGTTGAGCAGCGCGGCACATTTCTGGATCTTGGCCACGCTGCCGTTGGCCGCGGTGATGCACTGGGAGTAGGCCGGCACGCTAGACGGCCCGCCGGCGGCACCCGACCCGGTCACGCCGGCCCCCGCGCCGCCGGCCCCCGCGCCGCCGGCCCCCGCGCCGCTTGCCGCGCTGGTGATGATCCCCTCGATGCCGAGCACGGCCTGGGCCAGGTGCTGCTGGAACTGGCTGTAGGGGGCCGCTGAGGGCGGGGCGCTCACCGTCTGAGGCCGGCCGATGTCCGAGTAGGCGAGGGTGAAGGCGACCGTCACCTGGGAGAGGCCGCCCAGCTGCGTGCGGATGCTCCCGCTCACCGGCAGCGTGAGGGTGACGCTGAGCTTGCGCAGGGTGTGGTCGGCGCGACCCGTCCACAGGTCGAAGCTCGCATGGTGAATCTGACCGGCCAGCCGGGCCTGGGTGGCGGGGCTCAGCGCCCTGAGCGCCGAGGTGGTGCTCGAGACGCTCCCCGCCCGGGCGAGGATCGTCGAGAGGTCTCCCAGCAGCGGGGCGAGGGCGAGGGCGCCGTGGATGTGCACGGTCGGGGTGCCGGCGATCGTCTGGCTGCCGACCACCCGGGGGTCGCTGAGCCAGCTCTGCGGGTGGATGCCGAGCGCGCCCGGGCTCACGCCGGTGCCGTTGCCGGCGCCCCCCACGGCGGAGACCCCTCTCTCGAGCTGGGCGAAGATGGCGGCGGGCAGCGTGTAGGCCCGCGTTCCGAGGGTGACGAAGCCCCGGGTACCCGTGGAGATGATGCCCAGGCGCCCGGTGTGGCCCTGGAAGGTGATGGCGATGGCGAAGTCCGACGCGGGTGGCACATGGCTGCCGCGACTCTGGAACGGCCCACCGAAGCTGAGGGTGAGCGGCTGGGTGAGCACCGAGGAGCCGCGCGGGTCGACGGTGAGCTCGGCGTGGAGGCGACCGCTGGCCATCGGATGGTGTCCGGAGAAGGTCTCGCGGAGCAGCGCGCGCGCCTGCGTCGTCGGGTCGGCCCCGCTGCCGGAACAGCCCATCAGGCCGAGGGCGGCCACGCCGGCGCCGAGTACCGCGGCGAACCGCCGCCGGGGCGACCGCGCAACCCTGGGGCGCCGAGATGAGTTCCTGAACCGGTGCAACGTGAGACTCTCTCCACCGCGTCCACGCAAGCGCTCCTGCAGCGGCGGCATGGCGCGAACATAACATGGCCACCCATGCTCCGACGCCCCCTCAGGGTGGTCGTCCCGGGCCTCGCGGTCGTCGTTCTCCTCTCACTCTGCGCGGTCGCCAGGGCGGCGCCCGTACTCGTGATGGGCCATGACGGACGTGTCCACCGGGTCGAGAATCGCTTCCTCGGTGGGCCCGCGGACCCCGCACCGCCCGTGGGGGCGGCGAGCCTTCGCGCCGCGGGCGGTCGCCGCGTGGGGGTCGCGAGCCCCCGCCCCGCGGGCGGCCGCCTGCCGTCCGGGCGGACGGCGCAGCGCACCCGTGCCGGCGCTCCCCCCGGACCCCGGAGCCGCGCCCGGGTCCGGCACCACCCGACGCCGGTGACCGTGCC
Organism: Solirubrobacteraceae bacterium; assembly: GCA_035702765.1. Classification (GTDB taxonomy): domain Bacteria; phylum Actinomycetota; class Thermoleophilia; order Solirubrobacterales; family Solirubrobacteraceae; genus Palsa-465. The sequence goes on along the minus strand of DASSZV010000072.1, from coordinate 17,252 downwards.
GGTGGTCCTCGCCCGCCTGGCCCGTGCGAGGGCGATCAGCACACAGACGGCAACGCTCGATCTGCGCCGCTGGCGGGCCGCCCTGGCCGAGGAACGCCACCTCCCGCCCGTCCGCCGGGCCCAGCTCACCGCGGTCACCGTGATCGTCCACGACCTCGCCGCCCGGGGGGCGCTCACCGCCGGGCGCCTGCCCGAGGTGTTCCTCATGCTCGAGCGCAACATGCAGTGGTGGTGGCATGGTCCGCTGCTCAGCTACGGCCAGCGGGTCGCCTTCGCCGGCTCCGCGCTGGAGTGGGAGTACTACCCCGGCGCGGGGATCCAGCTGCAGGTTCTGGGGACCTTTGGGGAGGCCAACGGCTTCTACGAGGCGGGCCGCGCGGACTGGCCGAGGCTCACCGCCCTGATGAACGAGATGATCCCCCTGGCCGTGCCCCGCGGCGGGGGCCTGGCCTGGGAGTACCTGTTCCCGTGGGAGGGCGGCAGCCCGCCATGGGTCTCGGCGATGGCCCAGGCCACCGCACTGGAGGCGCTCGCCAACGCCTACCGGGTCAGCCACGACCCGATCTACCTCAGCACCGGCGAGCAGGCCCTGGGCATCCTGGAGACTCCTCCCCCGGTCGGTGTCGCCCAGACCACCGCGCTGGGGACGCGCTTTCTGCAGTACTCCTTCGCCCCCCAGACCGACATCATCAACGCCTTCCTCCAGACACTCATCGGCCTGGACGACTTCGCCCAGGTCTCCGGCGACGTCACCGCCCAGCGGCTGTTCCGCTCCGGCGACGCCCAGGCCCAGGCGGAGCTGCCAAGCTTCAACACCGGCGCCTGGTCGCTCTATCAGCCCGGGGAGAGTGACGACCTCTCCTACCACCAGCTCGTCACCGGCTTCCTCCAGACCCTGTGCGGCCTCACCCGGACTCCGCTCTACTGCGCCACCGCCCAGGACTTCTCAGCCGACCTGACCACACCGCCGACGATCGTGCAGCGGACCCTGTCGGTCCGCGCGCGCCATCTGGCCCACCTCGTCTTCCGCCTCGACAAGCCCGCTCGCGTCGGGGTGATCGTCACCGCTCCGCGGGGGCGTGACGTCCTCTATACGAGCGCGGACTGCCAGCCGGGGACCGACTACTGGATCCTGCCCAAGCTGGCGCGGGGCACCTACGCGGTGACGCTGTCGGCGACCGACCTGGCCGGGAACTACCGAACCGTCAGCGGGACGCTGCGGGTCCGCTGAATCGCGGCGGAGGCCCGGCTCACCCGAACGTCTGGATCTCGCCGGTGGCGACGAAGTACAGAGAGATCGCTCCGATGGCGAAGATCGCCATGAGGATCATCGTGCGCGAGCGGTGGATGTGGCCGAGGGTGCCCAGCGCGAAAGCCAGCGCGATGGCGATGGCGGCCACGAGCAGGGTGTGGTTGGTGGCGGCGGCGAGGGGCAACGGCACGGGACATGAACCCTATAGTTCTGCGGAGATGACGTCTGAACCCTCCTCGGTCGCCGAGGTCGCCGACGGTCTGCGCCAGGTCGGCTACCTGCCCGGTGACGCCACCGCCCTCGTCTCCTTCCTCGCCACCAAGCTCGGCAAGCCGGTGCTTGTCGAGGGACCGGCCGGGGTCGGCAAGACCGAGCTGGCCAAGGCCCTGGCCAAACTCCTGGACCGTCGGCTCGTGCGCCTGCAGTGCTACGAGGGCCTCGATGAGGCCAAGGCCCTGTACGAGTGGAACTACCGCAAACAGCTGCTGCGGATCCAGGCCGGCGCCGAATCCGAGGGCGAGGGCCAGCACTGGTCGACCGTCCAGGACGAGATCTTCGGTGAGGAGTTCCTGCTCACCCGCCCGCTGCTGGAGGCGATCTCCTCACCCGAACCGGTCGTGCTGCTGATCGACGAGATCGACAAGACCGATCAGGAGTTTGAGGCGATGCTGCTCGAGCTGCTCTCGGATTTCCAGATCTCGATCCCCGAGCTGGGGCGCATCGACGCGCGCACCCACCCGGTGGTCCTGCTCACCTCGAACAACTCCCGTGAGCTCACCGAGGCGCTGAAGCGGCGCTGCCTCTACCTGTGGCTCGACTACCCCGAAGCCGAGCACGAGCTGGCGATCGTTCGGATGCACACGCCCGAGCTCCCGGCGACCCTCGCGGCCAAGCTCGTCGAGGTGATCAACATGGTGCGGGAGCTCGACATCAAGAAGCCGCCGAGCATCGCCGAGTCGATCGACTGGGCCCGCGCCCTCGTCCTGCTCGGGGCCGAGGACATCGACCAGACCACCTTCCGTGAGACGATGTCGGTGATCATCAAGCACCGCACCGACCTCGACATCGTCGCCGAGCGCGTCGGCGTGAAGCTCCCGAGTTCGGCCGGCGCCACGGCTTGATGGCCCGCGGGCCCTGGGAAGCTGATCCCGACGCCGACGCCGAGCGCCCCTACCTCCCGCCCAACCACTACGGACTCGGCTTCGCCGGTCTCGTGAGCCTCGACGAGGACAAGCTCCCGCGCCCCCCGCGACGCGTCGCCGCCATCACCCACCGGGGCTTTGACGGCGAGCTCGTCGGCTTCGGCGAGGATCTGCGCAGCGAGGGGATGGCTGTGGGAACCTCCGAGCTGCTGGATGCCTTTGCCGCGCTCGCCTTCGTGCGCTGGGAGGATCCGCGCGAGTTCCGCGAGGCGCTCGCCGCGACGATCGCCAAGTCCCCGGAGGATCGGCGGATCTTCGACATCGTTTTTGACCGCTTCTTCTTTCGTGCCGCCGAGGCGCAGGCGGTGCGCCTGGAGATCAACGAGCCCAGCTCCCGCGTCGACGGCGAGGCGACCGACCTCGACGAGCTGCGGCGCCAGATCGCCGAGGCGCTCGCCGAGGGCAGCGACTCGGAGATCCGCGACCTGGCCCGGCTGGCCATCGCCGCCTTCGGCAAGGGCCAGGGCTCCGGTGTGCTCGGCGTCGACGTCCAGCGCATCCGCCGGGCGCTCGGCCTGCGGGCCGAGCCCCAGCCCGACCTCCCCGAGGACGATCCCCGCCGCCACGGCATCCCCCGGGAGCAGCTGCGCAAGTTCGAGCAGCAGCTGCGCCGCGAGCTCGAGCGCTCCGAGATCGAGCGCACGAGCGAACTGCCCGCCAAGCGTCCGCTCTCGGACCTGGACCGCAACCTGCCCGGCGGCCCGGTCCAGGACCTGGCCCAGGTCCACCGGGTTGTCTCCCAGCTCAAGCGTCGCCTGGCCACCCAGGGCCATGAGCTGCGCGGACAGCACCGCCACGCGCACGTCGACGTGCGCGCGACGATGCGCGCGTCTCTGCAGACCGGGGGCGTACCGGTGGATCTCAAGTACCGGCCGGTGCGGCCCCGGCGACCTGAGATCTTCGTGCTGTGCGACGTCTCCACCTCGGTCACGTCGGCCTCGACGTTCTTCCTCTCCGTGCTGCACGCCCTCCACGACGCCTTCCGCAAGATGCGCTCCTTCGTGTTCATCGAGCGCATCTCCGAGGTGACCGAGGTGCTCGCCCGCGAGCGGGACTTCCGCGCCGCCGCAGCGGCGATCGCCGCTGACGCCGGCGTGGCGGACATCTCCGGCTACACCGACTACGGCCGCGTCTGGAACGAGTTCAAGCAGCTCATCGAGGATGAGCTGCACCCCCGGGCGACGGTCATCGTCTTGGGGGACGCGCGGACCAACGGCCGCCCGCCCCGTGAGGACATCTTCGCCCAGATCGCGGCCAAGGCCGGGCGGACCTTCTGGCTCAACCCCGAGCCGAAGCTCTACTGGAACTACGGTGACTCGGTGATCTCCGCCTACGCGCAGTACTGCACCGGCGCCTTTGAGTGCTGGACGACGGCGCACCTCGAGGAGTTCGTCAAGGCCCTCACTCGGCCCGGGCATCTCCCTGCCTCCGGTTGATCCACGTTCCCCCGGCGCGCGCGGCACCCGCGTAGAAACCCGAAGCGAGCTCCACGGCGGCGCACCGATGACCGGGCACGGGGCCGGCCCTAGCGTGTGGGTGAGAAGCGATCACACACCGCAGAGCACGGAGCCACCATGTTCCACCACATCATCGTCGGCATCGACGACCGGGCCGGCACCCCGGACGCCATTGCGCTGGCCCGGGATCTCGTGTCCCCCGAGGGGACCATCACCCTCGCCCACGTCAACGTCGTCTACCCGATCTACGCCAAGGGCATGAACACCTCGCTGGATCTCGAACTCGGTCACGCCGCCCGTGAGCTGCTGGCTCGCGCGAGTGCCGAGACGGGCATCACCGCGACCCTGTTGATCGACTCGCGGTCCGTCGGACGCGGACTGCATGAGCTCGCCGAGATCCACGGAGCCGACCTGCTCGTCGTCGGTTCGACCCAGCACGGGCTGGTGGGACGCGTGTTCGTCGGTGACGACACCCGTGACGCGATGAATGGCGCGCCCTGCGCCGTGGCCATCGCGCCCAGCGCCTATGCCGAGGGGGAGCATGTCATCCGCGAGATCGGCGTCGCCTACAACGAGACGGTGGAGTCCGAGCACGCGCTCGGGGTCGCACGTCGGATCGCCCGGGTTCACGGGGCCAAGCTGTCGGCATTCGAGGCGGTGTCACTGCCCATGTACATCTACTACGGCTTCGGGATCGCCTACTCCGACATCGCCGAAGAGACCCTTGCCTCGGTGCGCTCGCAGCTGGGCAAGCTCGAGGGGGTCGAACCCCATGCCGCCTTTGGCGATCCGGTCGAGGAGCTCACCACCTACAGCGCGAGCCTCGACCTGCTCGTCGTCGGCTCACGCGACTTCGGTCCGCTGGGCCGGCTCGTGCACTCGAGCACGAGCCGGCGGCTGTCCCATTCGGCGCGCTGTCCGCTGCTCATCCTCACCCGCGCCACCCGGGCCCAGCACGCCCATCCCGGCTCCGGCCAGGATGCCCGCGCAACGGCCGGGGTGTGAGACGCGCCATGATCCGGCTCGTCACCGCCGATGATCACCCGATCTTCCGTCGCGGCCTGCGCCAGCTGCTGGAGGCCCAGAGCGACTTCGAGGTCGTGGCCGAGGCCGAGGATGCCGAGTCGGCCAAGCGCTACGTGCTCGGGCACCGTCCCGACGTGCTCGTCATCGACCTCAACATGCCGGGCCAGCCGGCGCTGGAGGTGATCCCCGAGCTGCGGCGGGGTTTCCCGACCACCCAGATCGTCGTGCTCACCATGCAGAACGAACCGGCGTATGCGCGCAAGGCCCTCAGCGCCGGGGCGCTGGGCTACGTCCTCAAGGACGCCGCCGCCCAGGAGCTCGTGACCGCCGTGCGCTCTGCCGCGCGGGGGGAGAGCTTCCTGAACCCGCGCCTGGGCGCCAAGCTCGCCTCCGAGTCGCCGGGCACGGTGCCCGGGGGCCTCTCCCACCGCGAGCTCGAGGTCGCGACAATGCTCGCCCTCGGATACACGAACGCCCAGATCGGGGCGCAGCTGTTCATCTCCACCCGCACCGTGGAGACCCATCGTGCTCACATCCAGCAGAAGCTGAACATCGGAGATCGCCGCGGACTCGTCGAGTTCGCCTTCAAGCACGGTCTCATCGAGACGACGCCCGGAGGTTGAGCCGGCGCGTCAGGGCTCTCTGCGTCGGCCGGTCACATCGGTCGGCGCAGCACGTCACGTGCCGCGGGTCAGGCGAGCAGGAGGAGCGCCAGACGCATCCACGCCGGAGGCGGAGGGTCGTGCCGAGGCGAGGTCGGTGGGTGGCGCACTGTCGCGCCGCGACCGGAAGCTGAAGGTCGTGAGCGGCAACTCGGCGAACAGCTCGGTGCCGCCGCCGTCGGAGCGCAAGGTGACGCTGCCGCCGGCGAGGAACACCCGCTCGCGGATGCCGGTCAGCCCGAAACCGCCGCGGGAAACCTCGGAGTCAAAGCCGATGCCGTCATCGCGCACGCTCACGGTCACCCGGCGATCCTCAAGCCGGACCTGGACCCAGGCGTGGGCGGCATGGGCGTGCTTGACGACGTTGGTGAGGGCCTCCTGCACCAGCCGGTAGATCGTCGTCTCCAACTGGGGCGGGAACTGGCGGCTGTGCCCCTCAGCGTCGTCCAGGCCCAGCTCGGTGGCGATCTCCAGGCCGTCGTCACGACGACGCTCGATGAGCGCCTCCAGGGCGGCGAGCAGACCGAGGTCGTCAAGGCTCGAGGGCCGCAGGTCGGCGATGATGCCGCGCAGGTTGTGGACCTCGTAGTCAAGGTCGTCGACCGCCTGGCGCACCGCGGGCGCGAGGTCCTCGGGCCGGCCGCTCTCCTCGGCGCTGGAGAGGAGCATGCGCACCCCGGCGATCGACTGGAGGGTCTGGTCGTGCAGCTCCCGGGCCCAGCGCTGGCGCTCGACCTCGGCGGAGGAGATGGCCGTCCGCAGGCGCTCGGCCTCGACGCTGCGCGACAGGGCCACGGCGTTGGCCGCGGCGGCCGCGAAGGTCCGCAGCAGCTCCTCGTCCTGGGCGCTGAAGTCGGCTCGCTCCTCCCCGCGATCGAAGGCGACGAGCACCCCGAGCGCCTCGCTGCGGTGGGACATCGGCACGATCAGGGCGGTCTCGACGTTGTCGACCCCCAGCTGGGAGGGCGGGATCCGCAGCCGGTGACGGGCGTCGCTCACGCGCACCGGCGCCCCGCGCTGGAGCACCTCTCCGGAGGTCGAGCCGAAGACCGGGATGTCGTGACCCAGGGCGTTCTGAGCCCCCCCAGCGCCGGCCACCACGCGCAGGCGATCCCCGTCGCGCAGCAGGATGAGCACCGAGCGGGCCTCGACGATCGCCCGGCCGCGTTTGACGATCAGCTCGAGGATGAGATCGAGGTCGGGCTCGATGCCCACCGCGTCAGCGATCCCGCGCGCCGCCTCGAGAGCCTGGACAGCCCGGGAGAGGCGCTGGCGTTCTCGGCCCAGGCTCGCGTAGAGCCGCGCGTTCTCGATGGCGGTTGCCGCATACCCGGTGAGGATCTCCACGGCCTCAAGGTCGGCGGGTCCGAACGGCTCGCCGTCACGCTTCTCGGTGAGATAGAGATTGCCCCAGGCGCGTCCCCGCACGAGGATCGGAACGCCGAGGAAGGACGGCATCGGCGGATGCCCCGGCGGGAACCCGAAACTCTTGGGGTGGGCGCCAACGTCGTCGAGGATGAGCGCGCGCGGATCACGGATGAGCAGTCCGAGGACTCCCCCACCCCGCGGCCGATCCCCGATTCGCCGCTCCGTCTCCTCGTCCATCCCCAGGGTGAGGAACTGCGCAAGCTCACTGCGGTCCTCACTGAGGACCCCCAGGGCGGCATACCGTGCCTGGGTGAGCTCGCGCGCCTCCTCGAGGATGCGTGACAGGACGGCATCCGGGTCGAGCTCGGAGAGTAGATAGCTGCCTGCCTCGATGAGCCGCCGAAGCGTGGCGGCATCGGCCCGTGACTCCATGTCTGTCCAGTCTCGTGCGAGATCCGTCCCCGCTTCACCCTACCGTCAGCTCACGCGGGTACGGGTTTTTCCGACGAGACTCGTGGCTGCCGGGGACGGTCCCACCCCATCCCCGGCAGCGGCTGCAGCGCTCAGTCCCGACTCCCGACGGTAGGGGGTCTCCCCCATCCCCGAGATCGGTAGAGCGCCGCAGGCCGGCGAGGTGGGCTGCGGAACCGGCTGCGGAGGGGCCGGGCCACCAGCGTAGATCCCCGCATTCCGGGCACGGGGCCGCGGCATGGCGGCGCGCAGGTTCTGCCGAAGCTCGCGGTCGGCCGGGGACCTAGCGTGGAAGGCATGCCAGGAGGTCGTCCCATGTCCGTCCCACCCGTTGCCGCGGCCGGCGCCCACACCGCGGCCGGCGCCCACACCGCGCCCGGCGCTGACCCGACCGCCCGGGACGCGCGCTTGCGCGTGCTCGTCGTCGGCGGCGGAGTCGCGGCCGTCGAGGCCGTTCTCGCCCTGCACGACTTCGCCGCCGAGCGCGTGGCCGTCACCCTCCTGGCCCCCAACCGCGAGCTGGTCTACCGGGCGCTCGGTGTCCGGGACCCGTTCGCCCGGCGCGGAACCGTGGCGGTCCCGCTCGCCCCGATCCTCGACCCGGTCGGCGTGCGCCAGCATGTCGGCACGCTGCGCTGGATAGACCCGCGCCAGCGGCTGGTCTACACCGAGCGCAGCGAGCCGCTGGGCTATGACGCCGTGCTCCTGGCCCTCGGCGCGCGGCAGTGGGCCCGCTACCCGCGGGCCCTCACGCTCGACCCGCTGCGTCTGGATGAGCAGATGCACGGAATCGTCGCCGACGTGGAGCGCGGCGACCTGGACCAGGTCGCTTTCGTCATCCCCCCGGGCCGCGTCTGGCCCCTGCCGATCTATGAACTCGCGCTGATGCTCTCCGGGCGCGCCGCCGCGATGGGGCAGGCGCCCGAGATCTCCATCATCACGCCGGAGGCCTCGCCGCTGAGGATCTTCGGGGAGGCGGCCAGCCTCGCCGTCGGCGAGCGGCTTGCCACCGCGGGGATCCGGCTGCACACCTCGGCCTCGGCCCAAGTCCGCCCCGGGGGGCAGATCGCGCTGCGGGGCGAGAGCCGCGACCTGCACGCCGACGTGGTCGTGGCGCTGCCCGAGCTGGTGGGCCCGAGCGTGGCCGGGCTGCCCGCCACGGCGCTGCACGGCTTTGTCGCCACCGATGCCCACGGACGGATCCGGCATCTGGAGCATGTCTTCGCCGCCGGCGACATGACCGACTTCCCGGTGAAGCAGGGGGCGATCGCCGCTCAACAGGCGCGGTCGGTCGCCCAGGAGCTCGCCGCCGAGGCCGGTGCCGCGATCGTCTGTGAGCCGTGTGAGCCGATCCTCCACGGCGTGCTGCTCGGCGGCTCACGGCCGCTGTATCTGCGCGCGCGGCTGGTCGGCGGCTGGGCGGCCACCTCGGAGGTCTCCGACACCCCACTCTGGCCAGGGGCCGAGAAGATCCACGCGCCGTACCTCACCCACGCGATCAGCGAGCTGCGCGGCCCGAACATCTCCGCCGACGCGCTCGCGCCCGTCTGAGCCCCGGAACGGCGGGGCTCCGCAATCCGAGCGGTCCCTCGGGGGCGAGACCGCTCCGGCACGTGGCGAGCCCGCAGCCCGGATCCGTGGGATCTCCCGCCACCGCGGCCCGCCGCCCCGGACGTCAGGCGACCCGCGCGTCCATACCGTGGAGACCGAAGACCACACCGCCCCGTGCCCGCCTCCGTCCCACAGGATCACCCGCCCGTGCCCACTCGTCTCATCGTCGCCGACGACCACCCCGTTGCCCTCCGCGGCCTCACCTCGCTCGTCCTGTCCGACCCCGATCTGGAGGTCGTGGCCACCTGCGCCGACGGTGACGAGCTGTTCCAGAGCGTCATGCAGCACCGACCCTGCGTGGTGGTGAGCGACCTCAACATGCCGGGCCGCCGGGTGCTCGACCTGCTGCCCGATCTCCGCGACGCCGTCCCGGAGACCCGGGTGGTGATCCTCACCATGTCCCGTGAGCCGGGCGACGCCGTGCGTGCCTTTGCCGCCGGCGCCACCGGCTACGTGCTCAAGGACGACTCCGACGCCGATCTTCTGCACGCGATCTCCGCCGCGGCCCGGGGTGAGCGCTTTGTCAACCCGAGCTTCGCGGCGCGAGTGGCGGCCGATGAGTCGGCCATGCGCCCCGGCGGCCTGTCACCGCGCCAGATCGAGATCCTGCGTCTGCTCGCCCTCGGGCACACCAACGCCCAGATCTCCGCGCGCCTGGGCCTGTCGCTGCGCACCATCGAGAGCCACCGAGCGCAGATCCTCGCCAAGCTCGATGCGCGGGAGCGCTACGAGCTCGTCGAGTTCGCCCTCCACCACCGCCTGATCGGCGCCGCCGCGTGAGACCGGCGCGGGCGGAGGTCGCGAACCGGGTCCCGGCTCAGCCCAGCGGTGCGTGCACGCCCACCGGGACCTCAGCCCGGACCGTCGTGCCCTGCGGCCCGGAGCTGATCGCGATGAGGCCCCCGGCAAGGTAGACGCGCTCACGGATCCCCGCCAGGCCGAACCCCCCGCTGCGGCTGTCGGGATCAAAGCCAATCCCGTCGTCGCGGACCTCGAGGCGCAGGCGCGGGCCCTCCCCGAGCCCGACCCGAACGGCGACCCCGGAGGCCTTGGCATGCTTCACCACGTTGGTGAGCGCCTCCTGGATGAGCCGGTAGACCGTCGTCTCGGTCTCCTCCGACAGCGCCAGCGGCCCGTCCGGCCCGTCCAGGTCGATCTCCAGCGTCGCCGCGAGCCCGTTCTCGCGGTGGCGGCTCACCAGCGCGCCGAGCGCGTCGACGAGACCGAGGTCGTCGAGCAGCGCGGGACGTAGGTCCGAGATGATCCCGCGCAGGTTCTGGATCTCACTCTCCAGATCACTCACCGCCTGGTTCACCGCGTGGCGGAAGCCCTCCAGCTCGTCGCGGCGGCGCGCCCCCGCGAGCATCACGCGCAGGCCGCCGAGTGACTGCAGCGTCTGGTCGTGCAGTTCGCGTGCCCAGCGACGGCGCTCCTTCTCGGCGGCGGAGATCTGGGCGCGCAGCCGGTCGGCCTCCACCGAGCGCGAGATCGCCACCGCGTTGGCCGCCGAGGAGGCGAAGGTGCGCATGACCTCCTCGTCGGCAGCGCTGAACGGCTCCTGGGCGCTGCCTCGGTCGAGGGCGATGAGGACGCCGATGCTGTGGCCGTGGTGGATCATCGGCACCACCAGCGCGGTCCGGGCATCGGCGACACCAAGCTGTTCGCGGATGTGGTCCAGGCGCTCGGGGATGGCCTCGGCGCGCAGGGGCGTGCCGCCGGCCAGGGACTCAGCGACGATCGACCCGACGAGCGGTTCGCGGGTGCCTACCGCCCCGGGCCGCACCCCGGTGCCCGCGACGAGCACGACCTCATCGCCCTCGGCGAGCAGGATGAGGACGCTGCGCGCGCCGACGAGGGCCCGCCCGCGCTTGACGGTGAGCTCGAGGATCGTCTCGAGCTCGACCTGGGCGCCGATGGCGTCGGAGATCGCGCGGGCGGCCTCGAGCCCGCGCACCGCCTGCTGGGAGGCGCGGCGGCCCTGCTCGGCCTGCTGGTACATGCGGGCGTTGTCGATGGCCGTCGCGGCGAACTGGGCGAGCACGCCGACGGCCTCCTCGTCCGCCTCGGTGAACTCGAGCCCGAAGGCCTTCTCAGTGAGGTAGAGGTTGCCCCACGCCTCGCCCCGGATGAGGATCGGGACGCCCAGGAACGTCTTCATGTCAGGATGGCCGAAGGGGAACCCAAAGCTCTGGGGGTGGCTGTTGACGTCCGCGAGCCGCAGGGCGCGTGGATCTTCGATCAGCAGCCGCAGCACCCCGCGGCCGCGGGGCAGGTCGCCGATGGCCGAGGCGGCGTCGGAATCCAGACCGTCGGTGAGGAAGCGCTCCAGCCCGCCGCGCTCGGCGTCGAGGACTCCGATGGCCGCGTAGCGGGCCCCCGTGATGAGCCGTGCCTCGTCGAGCACCTGGGTGAAGACGGTGTCCGGATCGAGCTGAGACAGCAGCTGGCGGCCCACCTCCATGAGGTGACGCAGCGTGGCGGCTTCGGTGTTCATGGGCGGGACCGGGAACGCGACATGGAGGCTCCTGCCCATCAGCCACGGACGGGCCTACGGCGAGGATCGGGAACCACCAGATCCTCGCACGCGCGGTGCCCGGACGACGGCACCGCCGCACCCCGGCGCTGGCTGCTGCCCTGGTCGCTGAGAACGCGAACCCGAGGCTGACGGCCGCCTTCCCTACCATCGAACGCGATGACGCGCTTGCGATGGTCGGTGTTGGCGCTCGCCACGGCAGGTCTGCTGGCGGGCTGTGGGGAGATCACCAACACCCTCACCCCTCGGCCGGGAACCGCCAACACCCTCACGGTGGCCCTTGACGCCCCACCCAACTTCACCCAGGCGGGCATCGTCGAGGCCCAGGATCTCGGGCTGTTCGCCCAGACCGATCTGCGGGTGCGCGTCATCTATCCGGCCGACCCGCTGAGCGCGATCGAGCAGAACCGGGCCCAGATCGCCATCTCGAACGAGCCGGACATCCTGCTGGCCCGAAACCGCCACCACGCGCTCGCCGCCGTGGCGGCGATCCTCCAGGGCCCCCAGCGGGTGTCCGTGAGCTGCCGGGCCCCGCGAGCCGTGGCCGCAGGCGCCGGGACCCGGACGACGTCGGGCTCGCGCCGCGCGACCTCCACCACGGCCACCTCCGCCTCCGCCACCGCCACCGCCACCGCCACCGCCGCGACGACGGCCCCGCGCGCCCACCCGCCGCTGCACGCCCCCCGCTGCCGGGCCACGGTCACCGCGCGGCCCGACGCGCGCTGGCGCCGCGCGCCCACCTACAACGGACGCAACTTCGTGGTGACCGAGAGCGAGATCATCGCCCACGCGCCCGTGTTGCGCCGTTTCGTCCAGGCCGTCGCGCGGGGCTACAGCGCCGTGCAGGCCGACCCGGCCCGCGCGGCCGCGGACCTCGTCCGCGCCGATCCGCACCTCAACGCGGCCGCCGAACTGGTGGGGATTCGCGCTTCCCTGGAGGACTTCTTCCCGTCCGTGGCCAACACGGGCAGCTCAGGCCACCCCTGGGGCTGGGAGACGGTGAGCGCGTGGAACGCCTTCGGAACCTGGATGTTCGAGCAGCACATCATCACCAACCCCAACGCGATACCCGACGCCGACACCAACGAGCTGCTCGCCGGCCAGGGCGTCTGACTCATGCCGCCACGGCCCGCTGCAAGCAGCAGTGGACGAAGCCGAGCTTGTCGATCACCGTCGGGGCGAGCGTGAAGGGGTAGAGATCATCGCGGCCCATGCTGCGGTTGATCTGGTTGAGGGCGTAGGTGAGCGGCAGCCAATCGGCCAGCAGGTCGCTGAAGGGTCGGCCCGGGTCCAGCTCGGGGTCCGGCTGGGCGCTGAGCGCAGGCGTCGGGCCGCTGACGGTCAGCCCGAAGGCCCCGGCGGTCTCGAGCGTGTCGCGGATGTGCAGGTAGTGGGCCCAGCTCTCGGCCCAGTCCTCCCAGGGGTGCATGGTCGCGTACGCGGACACGTGGCGCTCGGCCCAGTCGACCGGCGGACCGTCACGGTAGTGGCGCTCCAGCGCCTCGGCGTAGCTGGCCCGCTCGTCCCCGAAGAGCGCGCGGGCCGCCTCGCGCTCGCCGGTGGCGTCGAGCACCCGCGGCTCGAAGTAGTGGCCGATCTCGTGTCGGAAGTGCCCGAGCATAGTCCGGTACGGCTCGCCGAGCTGCTGGCGGCGCGCCTCGCGTCGGGCGTCGTCGGACTCCGCCAGGTCGATGGTGACCACGCCGTCGGCATGCCCGGTGAGCACCGGCCCCTGCTGGGAGGAGAGCAGATCAAAGCGCAGATCCGGCCCCGGGGCGAGGCCCAGGTCGAGCAGCTGCAGGACGAGCCGGCGCTTGGCCGCCTCGGCGACCGCAAAGGCGGCCAGACCCTCCTGATCGTCGTCCCGGGGACGGGTTCGCGTGAGCGCGCAGGAGCGGCACAGGCCCCCCGGGCCCTCTGCGGTGAGCCAGTTGCACCCGGCGAGCGTCTCGTTCGCGCAGCGGTGCAGCTCGGGATGCTCCTCACAGAGCACGAGCTCGCGGGAGGCGGCGTAGAACCCGACCGCGGCCCCGCAGCGCAGGCAGGCCGTGTTCTCGAAGAAGATCCGCTGCCCGCAGCGACCGCAGGCGAAGGCCCGCACCGGCTACCCGCCGGCCGTGCGGGAGAGCGCCAGGACGTCCACCCCGACCTCGAGCTCGCTGCCCGGCTCGTCGCTGAAGATGATCCCCTGCATCGGCGGCACATCACTGTAGTCACGGCCGACCGCCGTGGTGATGTAGCGGCCGTCCACCCACGTGTCGTTGGTGGGGTCGACCGCGAGCCAGCCGGCCCCGGGCAAAAAGAGCGAGACCCAGGCATGGGACCCGTCGACGCCCGTGAGCTTCTCACGGCCCGGCGGCGGTTGGGTCTCCAGGTAGCCCGAGACGTAGCGGGCCGCCACGCCCATCACTCGGAGGCAGGCGATTTCGACGTGGGCGAGGTCCTGACAGACCCCGGCCCGCTGGGCGAAGACCTGCTCCAGGGGAGTCGACACCGTCGTCGTCCCCGGGGCGTAGGCAAAGTCGGCGTGGATCCTACGGGTGAGGTCGGCCACTGCCTCGAGGATGCCGCGGCCGGCGGGGAAGGACGCCTGTGCGTAGTCGTGGGGCACGGGCCCCAAGGCGACGAGCGGGGAGTCGGTCACGTACTGGACGAGCTCGGGATCGGCGCTGGCCGCCCAGGAGGTCGCGCGGACCTCCTCCCAGCGGCGCTGGGTGAGCAGGGAGAGTGCCGCGGCGCGGCTCTCGACCTCGACGCGGGAGACGACCAGGACCTCCAGCTCCGTGTGCGGCTCGGCGACGACAAAGCCGCTCACCGGGTTGTCGAAGAAGTCGCGGCGCCGGCTGACGCTCTCGGGGGACGGGGAGATCCGGATGTCGACGCCGAGCACGCGCTGGGAGTCGAGCTCGCGCGGCAGCATGTGCAGCAGCCCGTAGGAGGCGCTCACCACGCTGGGGTAGCGGTAGCGGGTGCGATGGCGCACCTCATAGAGCGTGCTCATCAGCGCGTCCCCTCCCGTGGAAGCGCCCTGTGCCCGACGGGGCGGTCCGGCTGAAGCTCGGTGCGGGGAAGTGGAAGTGTTCGGCTTCCACGGCGACGGCGGCGGCACTCAGCGTCTGCTCGAGCCGGCCCAGCAGTCCGGCCAGCTCGGGGCGCCGTCCGTCGTCGGCGGCGACGCACAGCTCCCGCGGCTCGGCGAGGGCGACGAGTGACACGGCCTCCAGCACCCGGCGGCGGGCTGGGGAGCGGCGCGAGCCGCCCCGGTCCGGGAGGGCCTCCAGGTCGCCGTCGAGTCGCTGCAGCTGATGGCTGAGCGAGCGCGGGTTGCCCTCGTCGAGCAGCAGCAGCTCGAGGACCGTCTCGGGCTGGGCCTGTGAGCGATAGCGGAAGCGGTAGGTGATGATTGACTCGGCCGCCGAGAGGACCGACTCGAGCAGCAGTGAGTCGGTGGCGGTGTCGCGGGTCCGGGTGAGCGTCGCCGCCAGCAGCGACACGACTCCGAGCGACCGTTCCAGGCGCCGGCCGGCGTCCATGAAGCGCCAGCCCAGGTCGCGCACCATCGACTCGACGCCGAGGCCGCCGAAGGCGAGCAGCGAGGTCATCACGAGGCTGAGGTCCTCGGCGCCGAACGCGCCGGCCCCGCCCCCGCCCCCCCATGCGTCGGCGTCGGCGTCGACCGCGCCGGTCCCACCGTCGCGTCCCGGCGCCTCCCCCCCAGGCGCCGGCGGGCTCGCCCCAGGCGCGAGCAGCCGCTCCAGCGGTCCCAGGACGAGCCAGGTGTCGCGGCTGAGCTGGTCCCGCACCGCGCGGGCGTGGTCCAGCAGGTCGCCGAGTGCGTCACGCAGGGCCGGGCCTGGGTCGCCCCCGCCCAGTGCGCCGAGCGCGTCCTCGAGGGCGTCGAGGCAGGCCCGCCCTCCCGGGGTGAGCGTCCCGCCGAACTCGCTGACGCGGTCGCGGCGGACGCGCATCAGGCGGGTGAGCGCCTCGGCCCGCTCGGCGTGGCGGCCCAGCCACCAGAGCGTCTGGGCCGCCCCGGCGGGCACCGAGGCGAGCGGGTCGACACCGGTGACGATCGGCCCCGGCTGGAGCCAGAAGCCCGCCAGCGGCTCGGGCTCGGAGGTGAGAACCCAGGTGTCCTTGACCGGCCGGCTGCCCAGAACCGGCTCCGCCCCGCCGGTGGGCGGGGTCCCGACCTGGGTGAGACCCCCGGGCATGACCGCGTAGCCGTCACCCTCGCGCACGGCGAAGCTGCGCAGCCATGCCGGTGCACCGGTGCTGTCGCCGTCCTGGAGCACCGGGATCTCCGCCCCGTCGACGATCCCCTGAGCCACCCACTCCCCCGGCCGGGCGCGGATCTCCCGCACCAGGTCGGCGCGGGCCGAGGCGGTCAGCTGCGCCGGCGTGTGGGTCGCCCCGCTGCGCAGGGAGCGGACGAGCAGGGCGTCGAGCTGGGCGAGGACGTGCGCGCAGGCGGGCGGCTCCCCGCACCACCAGGTGGGCCGTGAGGCGAGACTCGGTTCGCGCCCGAGCAGGTGCCGGCCCAGCCGGGGCAGGAACGCCATCAGCGCGGGGTGCTCGAGGATTCCGGCACCCACCGGGTTGACCACGCTCACCCGGGCGTCACGCAGGACCTCCAGCAGCCCGGGGACGCCGAGCTGGGAGTCCCCGCGCAGCTCGAGCGGGTCACACAGCGACGAGGGGACCCAGCGCAGGATGGTGTCGACCGGCTCGAGCTGGCCGACCGAGCGGATCCACACCCGGCCCTTGCGCACGAGCAGGTCACGGCCCCCGACGAGCGGATAGCCGAGCGTGGCGGCGAGCATCGCCGGCTCGAAGGCGGTGCGGGCCAGGGGGCCCGCACCCAGGACGACGATCCGCGGGTCATCGAGCGCCGTGGCGGAGGACATCTGCAACCCGGAACGCAGCGCCCGCACGAACGGGGCGAGCCGGTGCACGCGGGCCTCGCGGTGCAGCGTGGGCAGGACCTTGGCCACGACCTGGCGGTCGGCCAGGGCGTAGCCGACGCCCTCGGGCACCTCGCAGTGGTCCGCCAGGGCCACCACCCGTCCGTCGGCGTCCCGCGCCAGATCGACGGCGTAGGCGAACAGCGCCCGGCCCGGGCGACCGGGCCCGCGACCGGCGCCCGCACCGTCGCCGCCGCCGGGTTCGCGACCGGCGCCGAGCATGCCGCTCACCGCGCGCAGGAAGCCAGGGGAGCCGAGCACCAGCTCGGCGGGAAGCACCCGGCGCGCCAGCAGGCGCCGGTCCCCGTAGAGGTCCTCCAGCACGAGCGAGAGCAGCTCGGCGCGCTCGGCGACGCCCGCCTCGATGTCCACCCAGTCACGGCTGGAGACGATCGCCGGCAGCGGATCCAGCGGCCAGGCCGCGGGCCGCGGCCGGTCCTGCCCGGCCGGCGGGTCGAGGTTGACGACGACGCCGTCGGCGTCGAGCAGGCGCGCGGCCTCCCCGGCCCGGAGGCGCAGCTCGGCGGGGCCGAGCTCGTCCACGGCGTCGCGCAGAGGCTCCCAGGCGGGCACCGGCCGACCGAGCGGACCGCCACCGAGCGGACCGCCACCGAGCGGACCGCCACCGAGCGGACCGCCACCGGGCGGACCGCCGGCCCGGAGGCGGCCCGGCGCCGGCCCGGCGCCCTCGAGCGTGCTCACCGGG
>DASSZV010000024.1:0-3804 GCA_035702765.1 Solirubrobacteraceae bacterium | reverse complement strand
GTCGTTGCTGACGTTATCCCCAGGCGGCCGCCGCACCCACGCGCGGCTGAACACCGCGTGGGTGCAGATCCTCTCCGAGCAGCTCGATGCCGCGGGCGGTGAACACGCCGACACGATTGCCACTCACCTTCATCAGCTCGTGTCAGCGCTCGAGCTGATCCCCATGAGCGCCGAATCATGAGTCCCAGGCAGCGGTTCGCGCCCGGACGAGCCTGAGATGGCCCACCACGAACCGGTCACCGACGCCCACGTCCACGTCTGGCGCCGACCGCATCCGGAGGCGGCGTCACTCTGGCATCGCCCGTCGTGCTGCCGGAGTTCGCCGCCTTCCCGGAGGTGCGCGTGAAGATCTCCGGGCTGCCGGAGGTGAGCACGCAGGGCTTCCCGTTTGCGGATGTCCATGAGCATCTCGCCCGCGCAGTCGAGCAGTTCGGGGCCGACCGACTGATCTGGGGCTCCAACCACCCGGTGGTCCTGCCATGGTGCACCTACGCAGAGTCGCTCAGGTACCTCGACGCCTGCGAGTTCCTGAGCGCGAGCGACCGCCGCTGGCTGGTGTCGAGAACCGTCGGGCGGCTACTGGACATACCGGCGAGGGACGCGGAGTCCCCCGCCGAGTAGTACCGCACGCCGACCGTCCGCGAGACCGGGGTCAGGCGGGCGTTGCCTCGGCGTGGACGCGGGCCTTGGAGAACCTCAGCTCCGGGTTCGACACCGGGTCCTCGATCAGGCGCTTGCGGTCCACGGCGTAGCTCATGGCCACCGTCCAGGGCTCCCGCGAGCCCTGCTTGGGCCACATGGCGACGGCACGCTGGACGTATCCGGCCTGGAAGTCCAGCAGTGGCCGCAGCTCCATGCTCGCGGTGGGCTCGGCGACGAACGTGTCCGTCCCGGTGGCGTCCATGTGGGCGAGCAGCCGGCAGAGGTGCTCACAGACGAGGTCGACCTTCAGCGTCCAGGACGCGTTGGTGTAGCCGATGGCGAAGGCGCAGTTCGGCACGCCCGAGAGCATCATCGCCTTGTAGGCGACGCAGTCGGACAGCCGCACCGGCTCGTCGTCGACCGACATCCCGATCCCGCCGAGTAGGAACACGTTGAGCCCGGTGGCCGAGATGATGATGTCCGCGGGAAGGAGCTCGCCGGAGCTGAGACGGATGCCCTCCCGCTCGATCCGCTCGATCGTGTCGGTGACGATCGAGGCGTCACCGCGCTGGAAGGCTCGGAACAGATCACCGTTGGGAACGACGCAGAGGCGCTCGTCCCAGGGGTTGTAGCGCGGGTTGAAGTGGACGTCGACGTCGATGTGATCGGGCAGCTTGGCCATCGTCTGCTTGCGGATGAAGCGGCGCATCAGCTTCGGGTAGCGCTGGCACATCCCGTAGAAGAACGCCTGGCGTTTGATGTTGATCGCCCGCGCGATGGTGAAGGCGCGCTCCTCCGAGAGCACCTTCTTGAGGTTGGAGATGATCGGGTCATTGGAGGGCAGCGCGATCACGTAAGACGGTGAGCGCTGCAGCATCGTCACGTGCCCGGCCTCCCGGGCCATCGCCGGGATGAGCGTCATCGCGGTGGCGCCCGAACCGATGACGACGACCCGCTTGCCCGCGTAGTCGAGGTCCTCGGGCCAGTGTTGGGGGTGGATGACCTGCCCGGCGAAGTCCTCCAGCCCGGGAAACTCGGGCATGAAGCCGTTCTCGTAGTTGTAGTAGCCGGTGGCGGTGAACAGGACCGAGCAGGTGAGCTCGAGCTCCTCCCCGCTGGCGTGGCGCACCTGGACGTGCCAGCGCGCCTCCTCGGAGACGAAGTTCGCCGCGATGACCCGGTAGCCGAAGTGCATCTCGCGCTCGAGGTCGTACTCCGCCACGGTCGCCCGCAGATACTCCATGATCTCATCGGCCGGCGCGATCACCTTGGGGTTCGTCCAGGGCCGAAACGCGTACCCGAAGGTCTGCAGATCGGAGTCCGAGCGGATCCCCGGGTACTTGAACAGATCCCAGGTGCCGCCGATCGACTCCCGCGCCTCGAGGATCGCGAAGGTCTTGTCAGGCTGTTCGCGGCGCAGATGACAGCCACAGCCGATGCCGGAGATCCCGGCACCGACGATGAGGACGTCGACGTGGGCAGGCGGGGTCATATGGTGAGCTCCGGGGTAGGGTGGTTGAGCCGGCCGGCGTTGAGGTCCTCGACGAGGGCGCGCACGGTCTCCTGGGAGTCCGAGCGGTTCGTGCCGAGGAAGCCCGTGGGACCGCGCTTGATCCACCCCGTCACGTACGTCCGCGTGAGCGGCGCGCCGGTGGCGGGGTCGATCACCCGTCCGCGCGCGTGCGGGACGGTGTGCGTCACGGGGTCGAAGGGCAGTCCGGCCACTGGTACACCAGCGTACCCGATGGAGGCGAGCAAGAGGCCCGCTTCCAGGTCCTCCGTCGTGCCCGGGTTCTGTGTGCGGCGGAGGCGAACGGCGCCCATGGGGGCGCCGGCACCGGCCTCCTCACCCTGGGCGGGGCGCAGGCCGAGCACCGCCTCGGGCGTCACCCCAAAGGCCAGGCGCACCCGGCGCCGCCCCGCGCGGGCGGCCGGGCTCAGGCGGGCTACCCACTCCAGTTTCGTCCCCGTGACGTCGACGTCGTCGTCCCAGACGAGCTCGACCCCTGGCGCGCTGGCCAGGCCGAGCAGCTCCGGCAGCGTGAAGGCGGCCTGGTCGGGGCCGCGGCGGGAGGTGACCACGACCTCCTCGACCGCGCTCGCGCGCAGGGCCGCCAGCGCCGCGGGGGCGATGTCGGTCCCGGCCAGGTGGTCCGGGTCGACGGTGAGGATGCGGGCGACGTCGAGGCCGACGTTGCCGTTGCCGACGACCACTGCGCGGCGGTGGGAGAGCTCGAAGCAGCGCTGTACCGCGTCGGGGAGGCCGTTGTACCAGGCCACGAAGGCCGTGGCCGAGCTCACACCCGGCCGGTCAGCGCCCGGGATCTCCAGGCGCCGGTCCGTCGACGCGCCCGTGGCGTAGATGACCGCGTCATGGCGCTGGAGCAGCTCCTCCCGGGTGATGTCGACGCCGACCTCGGTGCCGAGCTCGAAGGCCAACCCGCGGGCGCGGCGGATCTGGGCGAACTGATCCGAGATCCGGCGCGTGCGCTGGTGGTCGGGGGCGACGCCGAAGCGGGCCAGCCCGTAGGGCTCGGCGAGCCGCTCATAGATCCTCACTTCGGCCCCGGGGATGGTGAGCACCTCGTCGGCGGCGTACAGGCCCGAGGGGCCCGAACCGACGACGGCGACCCGCGGCGGGCGCCGGCCCCGGCGCACCGCCAGCCGGGGCGGGGGCACCGCGAGAATCCGCCGAGGTCCGCCGCGGGCCGCCCGCGCGGCGCTGAGGCTGGCGTTGAGCTCGAGGAAGGGCAGCTCCGCCTCACTCAGGGCCCGGTCGGGCTTGATCGCCTCGACCGGGCAGGCGGTGATGCAGGCCCCGCAGTCCATGCAGGTGGCCGGATCGATGGCGAGCATCTCGGCGAGCAGGAAGTCGGGATCGTCCGGCGTCGGCTGGATGCAGTTCACCGGGCAGGCGTACGTGCAGGACGCGTCGCTGCAACAGGACTGGGTGATGACGTGGGGCACGGCGGAGCTGGCCTCGGGTCGGGCCGGGTCGCCTACGCGATGAGCGTCGCGGTACGGTCGGGCTCGCCGCGGTAGCGCGAGGGCTCGCCGTAGATCCCCAACCGCTTCCACATCCGCTTCCCCGCGCCGGTCATCAGCCCGGTCTCCTCACATAGCTTGCGCATGTCGTTGAAGTAGCCGGCGGTGATCTTGTCG
>DASSZV010000083.1:0-8512 GCA_035702765.1 Solirubrobacteraceae bacterium | reverse complement strand
CCGCTATCTCGGCTTCTCGGAGTGGACGCCGAACCAGATCAACGCGGCCCTGGAGATCGCCGGGCCGGACTTCTTCGTCTCCTCCCAGCCCCAGTACTCGATGCTCTGGCAGGCCCCGGAGGCCGAGCTCTTCCCGCTGTGTGCCGAGCAGCAGATCTCCAACATCGTCTGGTCGCCGCTCGCCGAGGGTGTGCTCAGCGGCAAGTACGCCCCGGGCGGGGAGATCCCCAGCGACTCCCGGGCCGCTTCGGCGTCGATGAGCACCTTCATCAAGGACAAGCTCAACGACCGCACGCTCGAGGCCGTGGCGCGGCTCAAGCCGGTGGCCGATGGGGCGGGCATGACCCTGGTCGATCTGGCTCTCGCCTGGGTGCTGCGCCGCCCCGAGGTCGCCTCGGCGATCATCGGCGCCTCCCGACCCGATCAGGTCCGGGCCAACGCCGCGGCCTCCGGTCGCCAGCTCAGCCCCGACGTCCTCGCCGCCGTCGATGAGGCCCTTGGTGACGTCCCGGTCACCGGACCCCGGTTGGCGCCCGGAGCCTCCGCGGGCATCACCCACCGCTGAGCCGTCGACCTGAGGGGAACTCGCATGTCTGAACCGAACCCGTCCACCGCCGGAGGATCGCCAACCCGCAGCGCGGCCCAACTGATGGTCTCCTGCCTGGAGAACGAGGGCGTGGAGTACGTCTTCGGCATCCCCGGGGAGGAGAACATCCATCTCATCCAGGCCCTGGCCGCCTCACCGATCCGCTACGTGCTCGTCCGCCACGAGCAGGCCGCATCGTTCATGGCCGAGGTCTACGGTCGGCTGACGGGCCGCGCCGGAGTCTGCTCGGCCACGCTCGGACCTGGGGCGATCAACCTGCTGCTGGGCGTGGCCGACGCGACAACGAACTCGACCCCGGTGGTCGCCCTGTCCGCGCAGGTCGGGCTGCACCGCTCCCACAAGGAGTCCCACCAGCTCGTGGACCTCGTGCCGATGTTCGCCCCGGCGACGAAGTCGGCCCAGCTCGTGGTCACCCCCGACGCGGTCCCCGAGATGATCCGCAGGGCGTTCAAGCTCGCCCAGTCCGAGCGTCCCGGCGCGGTCTACCTGGCCGTGCCCGAGGACGTGGAGAAGGCCCCGGTCTCGGCCGGCGCGCGCCCGCTCACCGTGAACACCCCGCGCCCGGACGAGCCCTCCCGGCGCCAGCTCGAACGCGCCGCCGAGGTGCTCGCCGGAGTCGACAACCCGATTGTGCTGGCCGGCCACGGTGCCACCCGGGCGGGGGCCGGGGACGCGCTGATGCGCTTCGCCGAAGCGCTCAACGTGCCCGTGGCGACGACCTTCCACGGCAAGGGCGTCTTTCCCGACGACCATCCCCTAGCGCTCGGGGCGGTCGGCTTCATGCGCCACGACTACGTCAACTTCGGCTTCGACCAGGCCGACGCGATCATCGCCGTGGGCTATGAGCTCCAGGAGTTCGACCCGGTGCGCATCAACCCGGATGCGGACAAGCAGATCATCCACATCCACCGCTTCCCCGCCGAGGTCGACGGCCATTACGAGGTCGCCGTCGGCCTGCAGTCGGACATCCCCGCCACCCTCGACGCCCTGGCCGAGGTGGTCGGGCGCCGCTTCGCACCCTCGGTGGGCGAGCAGCGCATCCGCGCTCACCTCAGCGCCGAGCTCGCGCGCGGCGCCGCGGATGCGCGCTTCCCGCTCTCCCCGGCGCGGATCGTCGCCGACACCCGGGCGGCGCTGGGCCGGGAGGACATCGTCCTGGTCGACACCGGCGCGGCGAAGATGTGGATGGCCCGGCTGTATCCGACCTATGCGCCGAACACCTGTCTCATCTCCAACGGCCTCTCGACGATGGCCTGGACCCTCCCGGGGGCGCTGGCGGCCAAGCTCGCCCGGCCCGAGGCCAAGGTGCTGGTGGCCACCGGTGACGGGGCCTTCCTGATGAACTCCCAGGAGATCGAGACGGCCGTGCGGGAGCAGATCCCGCTCGTGGTGCTCATCTGGGTGGACGACGAATACGGGCTCATCACCTGGAAGATGGATCTCGAGCTGGGTGAGAGCATGGACACCGCCTTCCAGAACCCCGACTTCGTCGCCTACGCCGAGTCCTTCGGCGCCAAGGGCCACCGCATCACCGCGGCCGATCAGCTGCTCCCGACCCTGCGTGAGGCGCTCGCCTCCGACGGCGTCCACATCATCGCCTGCCCGGTCGACTATGCGGCCAACCTCGAGCTCACCGACGCCCTGGGCGAGCTCGACGAGAGCCTCGCCTAGGGCCGCACGGGAGCGGGGGGCGCCGGTGTACTAGATTGCCCCGGCCATGCCGATGGACTGCACATACCGCCTGCGCTGGCCCCACCGCAGCGGCCAGCTCGCCCGCATCGCCGCGCGGATCTCCGAGTACGGCGGGCTGATCGGGGACATCGTCACCATCACCATCGCCCAGCACGAGACGATCCGCGAGATCACCGTGGAGCTGCGCGACAAGGCCCACGCCGATGCCCTCGCCGCCGGGCTGGAGGACCTCGGCGAGGACGTGCACGTCGTCTGGTACCACGACCGCGCCTTTGTTGCCCACCGCGGCGGCAAGCTCACCTTCTCGGCCACCCAGCCGGTGCGGACCAACCAGGACGTCCGCGACGTCTACACGCCCGGGGTCGCGCGAGTGTGTGAGGCGATCCACGAGACCCCGGCGCTCGCGCGCCGCTTCACGACGATCGGGCGCTCGGTCGCGATCGTCACCAACGGCAGCCGGGTGCTCGGCCTGGGCGACATCGGCCCGCTGGCCAGTCTGCCCGTGATGGAGGGCAAGGCGCTCTTCTATGCCCAGCTCGTGGGGATCAACGCCGTGCCGATCCTGCTCGACACCAAGGACGTCGACGAGTTCGTCGCGACGGTCGTGCGGATCGCCCCCGGCTTTGGCGGCATCCACCTGGAGGACATCGCCACCCCGGGGTGCTTTGAGATCGAGCGCCGCCTCATCGAGGCTCTCCCCCAGCCGGTGATGCACGACGACGTCCACGGCACCGCCGTGGTCACCCTCGCGGCGGCGATCGTCGCCTGCCGCCAGGTCGGGATCGCCCTGGAGGACGCGACGGTCGGCCAGATCGGCCTGGGGGCGGCGGGTTTCGGCATCGCCTCGCTCATCCATGACGCTGGGGTCAAGCGCGTCCTCGCCGCGGACCCCAATCCGGCGGCGACCACGCATGCGACGGCCCACGGGATCGACGCGGGCAGCCTCGAGGAGGTGATGGCCGCCGCGGACGTCGTCGTCGCCACCTCCGGCCAGCCGGGGCTCATCACCCCCGAGATGGTCCGCCCCGGCCAGGTCATCCTCGCCCTCACCAACCCCGTGCCCGAGATCGAACCGGAGGTCGCCCTCGCCGCCGGGGCAGCCTTCGCCGCCGACGGCACGAGCGTCAACAACGTGCTCGGCTATCCGGGTATCTTCCGCGGGGCCCTGCTCGCCGGGGCCCGCACGATCAACGTCGAGATGAAGCGAGCGGCCGCCTGGGCCCTCGCCGACCTCACGGTGGAGTCCGAGCTCATCCCCGAGGTGCTCGACCTGCACGTGCACGAGACGGTGACCGAGGCGGTCCGCCAGGCGGCGATCGACTCCGGGGTCGCCGACCCGGCGGCGCTGGACGCCTCCGGCCCGGCGGGGATCGGCGGATCCGCGCCGGCCGGCAGTCCGCTGACCGACTAGGCGCCGCCGCCGACTGGGCACCGGCCGCCTCGCCTTCAGCCGTCCGCCGCCGAGGCGCCGGACGCCTCACCGCCGGGCAGCTGGGGCCACCGGAAGCCCGGGCACGAGAGGTCCGCCACGAGCGGGCTCGGGGGCAGGCCGGCCGGCGGGTCGGGGAGGTTATAGGCGGCGGGGGCGAGGTCGTTGGGCGCGTCGGGGTGGAACAGTGCGGCGAGGTACTGGGCCTGGCCGCGTCCGACCCCGAGCTCGGTCTGGCCCCCGGAGTACGCGCCGATGCCGTGCGCGGCGCAGAAGTCGTAGGTCGCGCACAGCGCCCGCAGATCACCGATCCGCGAGGGCTTGAGGTTGACCATGCGCGGCGGGAAGGGTAAGCCTTCGATGTCGGCGATCGAGTGGATGTTCGCGTCCCAGGTGATGCGGTCGTGGTGCGCGGCGAGAGCGGCGGCCGCCTCGGGCACGCTGAGGTCGGGATCCTCGATCCAGGCATCCGGGAAGGCCTCGACGACGCGCCGGTAGAGCACGGGGTCACCGGGCTGATCGACGGGAGAGTCACGGTAGAGGCCTTTGAGGTCGATCGAGTCCACCGCCTCGGTCTCCACGAGCGCGGTGAAGATCTCCACCGTCCAGGATGAGGTCGCGTCCAGCTTGAAGCGCAGCGTGGGATCGAGGCCCAGGCGGCGGGTCACCGGTTCGAGGCTCGGGGGCTCACCCAGCCGGGTGGAGGCGACATAACGCATCGGCCGGGCGTCCCGGCCCAGCACCTCGGCGAGCGAGCGTCCGGCCTGGCGCAGGGCGAGGTCAAGAGCGGCCGAGTGGAAGGCCCACAGCCGGTACAGGCGGTAGGCCGCGTTCGCCGGCTCGGTCCCGCCGAAGAGGTCCAGCTCCGCGGTGTGGGCGCAGAAGTCGGCCAGGGTCCAGGTGCCGGCGAGATCGTGCACCGCCCCGCCGCTCTGGAAGCGCTGGTGATCGTCGGGGTCGTAGGTGACATCTTCGCCGAGACCCACCTCACCGCCGCCTGCGAGGTGCACCACGGTGCAGCGTCGCAGCTGCTCGGGCCCGATCAGGGCCTCCAGGGGCTCGAGGTCGTAGCCGTCGACCCGCAGGGTGAGGTCGGCGAGTGCGTCGAAGGTGGGCATCGCGTGGGTCAGCCTACCCCGTCGAGCTCGGCGACTGACCCGTGATGCGGTAGCGGTTTTCCGGCCGCCCCGGCGCGCCGTAGGCGGGCCGGACCTCGACCCGGCCCCGGCGGGCCAGTTCGGCCAGGTAGCGCTGGGCGGTGGAGCGGCTGATCCCGATCTCCCGCGCGATCTCCGCGGCGGAGAAGTCCTCGAGAGATCCGCGCAGGAGGTCCTGGATGAGCGCGAGGGTCGGGCCCTCCTGGCTTCGCGGTGTGCCCGCGGGGCCACGCAGAAGGCTGTAGAGGGCGTCGACGTCGTGCTGTTCGGCCTCGCGCTCGGCGCTGTCGCCGATCCGCTCGAGCCGACGGTGCATCGCCCGGTAGGCGTGGAGCCGCTCCTCGATCTGGGCGAAGTCGAACGGCTTGACCAGGTAGTGGACAGCCCCGAGGCGGATGGCTGCGCGTACGCTCGCCATGTCTCGCGCGGCGGTGACCACGAGCACGTCGGGCCGCTGGGCCGGATCGACACCCGGCTCCTCGAGCAGTTCCAGGCCGCTGCCGTCGGGCAGGAAGAGGTCCAGGAGCACGAGGTCCGGGGCCACCTCGCGGACCTGGCGGCGCCCGCTGGCCAGGGTCGAGGCCTGCCCGACGACGCGAAAGCCCTCGACCCGACGCACATACGCCGAGTGGATGCTCGCGACGTGGTAGTCATCCTCGATGATGAGGACGTCGATCACGCGCGCGCCTCGGGGCTCGCGGCCGGGTCCGCGGGTGCGGCGGTGGGGATTCGCACCGTGAAGGTCGTGGGCGGCGTCGGATCGACCTCGAGCGTGCCGTCGGCCTGACGGACGAGTCGCTGCACCAGCGCCAGGCCGATGCCCCGGGCCCGGTCGGCCGTCGCGGCCTTGGTGCTGAAGCCGTCGGTGAAGATCCTCGGCACCAGCGTCGCATCGACCCCCGGGCCGCTGTCGCTCACTGCGATGGTGAGCATCGTCTCGCAGTCGATGCGCACCTCGACCCAGCCCGGACCGTCACCCTCGCCGGCGGCGTCGATCGCGTTGTCGATGAGGTTCCCGATGATCGTGAGGGCGGCGTTGACGTCGACGCCCTCGGCGGGGAGGCGGGAGTCCTCGCTGAGGGCGAGCCGCACCCCCCGCTCACTCGCCACCGTCATCTTCGCCAGCAGCATCGCCGCGATCTCCGGGCGCTCGATGCGCGAGCGGATCGTCTCGGCGAGCTCGTGGCCGTGGTGGGAGACGTCGAGGGCGTAACGCGCGGCGGCCAGGTGGTCCCCGATCTCGATGAGTCCGGCGACGGTGTGCATGCGGTTGGAGAACTCGTGCTGCTGAGCGCGCAGGGCGGTGATGAGCGCCTCGACCCCGTCGAGTTCGCGGATGAGCGCCTCCAGCTCGGTGCGGTCGCGCAGGGTGATGACCGCGCCGAGGCGACGGCCCGCCGTGGAGGCACTCACGCGGTTGACCACGAGCATGTGGTCGTCGGTGACGACGATCTGGTCCTCCCCGGCGATCTCGCCGCTGAGCAGACCGCGCAGGCGTCCGGGGACGGCGAGCTCGCCGACGGTCTGGCCGATCACCTCGGGGGAGAAGCCCAGGCCGAGCAGGCGTCGCGCTTCGTCGTTGATGAGGGTGACCCGGTCGGTCCCGTCGGTGGTGATGACGCCCTCACGGATGTTGTGCAGCATCGCCTCGCGCTCGTGGACGAGCGCGGCGATCTCCTCGAGCTCGAGCCCGAAGGTGCTGCGCTTGAGTCGGCGGGTGAGCCAGAAGGACGCGAGCACGCCGATGGCCAGCGCGCAGAGGAAGAACAGAAGCAGTTGGGGGATCTCGGCGGCGAGCTGGTCGGAGATCTTGGCTTCCAGGATGCCCGCGGACACCTCGCCGGCGACGGCCCCGTCAGGAGCGAGTACGGGTACCTTGGCGTTGGCGGAGACGCCGAGGTTGCCGTGGTCGACGCTGAGGTGGTCGCGTCCGTCGAGCGCCACCACCGGCTCGCTCACCCGGTGACCGATGAGCGCCGGGTCGGGGTGTGAGAGCCGGATCCCGTCACCGTTGATGACGACGATGTAGCTCGCCCCGGTGAGGCGCCGGACCTGCTGGGCCAGGGGTTGGATGATCGCCGCGGCCTGGCGCTCGGGATCGAGCAGGGCCGCCCGCACGGTCGGGGCCGCGGCGAAGGTCTGGGCGATGGCCAGTGCGCGCTGCTGGTACTCATGCTCCAGGTCACTGCGCCGACTCATCGCGTTCAGTCCGAAGCCGACCAGCGTGGTCGCCACGAGAATCGCCACGACGCTGGCCAGGATGCGCGTGGACAGCTTCCCTCTTCGCCACATCTTGCTCTCCTCTGGGGCCGAGTCTAGGCAGCCTCCCCGGGGACGCAACCGACGCGAGCACAATGCGCAGAACGCCGCTCAACACGAGCTTGTCGATTTAGACGCACAAGCCTTCCCCGCCGCCGGGTCCGGGACCTAGCGTGAGCGATGTCACCCAGAGCGGGTGGCGTCGCTGTTGATCTGACGGAGGAGGAGAGCGATGGCAGCCAGTGCTGCCGTACCCCAGCATGCCCAGACGGGCACGGGACGTCCCCAGGCGCCGCGTGCGGCCGCCGCAATGGAGCTGAACGGTGCGACCAAGCGCTTCGTCAGCCCGACCGGCAAGGCGTTCACTGCGCTGTCGGATTTCAATCTGCACGTCGAGGCGGGACAGTTCTGTGCGGTCGTCGGTCCCACGGGGTGTGGAAAGTCCACGACCCTCACGATGGTCTCGGGCCTCGCCCGGCCCTCGGCGGGAACCGTCACCGTCGGGGGCCGTCGGGTCGACGGCATCACCCCGGGGACGGGCTTCATGTTCCAGGCCGATGCCCTGATGCCGTGGAAGTCGGTCATCCACAACGTGATGATGGGCCCGATCTTCAACGGTGTCGCCAGGGCCGACGCGCGGTCCCTGGCCCGCGACTGGCTACGCCGGGTCGGTCTGGCCGGATTTGAGGACCACTTTCCCCATCAGCTCTCGGGCGGGATGCGCAAGCGCGTGAGCCTCGCCGCCGCCCTCATCAACGAGCCGTCCGTGCTGATGATGGACGAGCCCTTTGGGGCCCTCGATGTGCAGACCCGGGCGATCATGTCCAACGAGCTGCTCAGCCTGTGGGAGCAGACCCGCCCCACCGTCCTCTTCGTGACCCACGACCTCGAGGAGGCGATCGCTCTCGCGGACAAGGTCGTCGTCGTCACCGCAAGCCCGGGGACGGTCAAGGCGGTCTTCGACATCGACCTGCCCCGCCCCCGCGGGGCCGTTCAGGAGATTCGCTTCGGCGACCGCTTCCGCGAGCTGTCCAACCAGATCTGGATGGCCCTGCGCGAGGAGGTCGAGCGCGCCTATGCGACGAGCGCTGCCGTCAACGACTCCGGGAGGACGGCATGAGCGTCGAGGACAGCCTGCTCGTCGGTCAGGACATGGTCACCATCACAGCCGAGACCCGCGAGCTCGATCGGAGCTCGGAGCAGGAGATCGCCGCCCTGGACGCCCGGGCGCGGCGCCGACGCAAGATCAAGGTCTGGGTCCTGCGCGTCGTCGTCTTCGTGGTGATCGTCGGCGGCTGGCAGCTGCTGGCCGACAACACGTTCATCATCGACCCCTTCTACTGGGGCAAGCCCAGCGGCATCGTCACC
>DASSZV010000032.1:0-7809 GCA_035702765.1 Solirubrobacteraceae bacterium | reverse complement strand
GCCCCGCCTGCACCGCGCGACTGCGGGTCGACCAGCGCTACTGCGTCGAGTGTGGGACGCGCACGCGTCCGCTGCCGCGCTTCATCGCCGCGGCGCTCGCCGCGCTGCGGGCGGGGATCCGCGCCGACCTGCCCGAGCTGGTGGCCGCCGATGGCCTCACAGCGCACGCCGGGGCGAAGCCAGCCGGCGTGGCGACCCGACGTCCGCGCCCCCTGACGGGGCGGACAGTGGCTCTGCCCTGGAGCCGACCCATCGCCCTGCCGGCCGGGGACATGCCGAGCCCGCGGGCCATCGCGGTGGCGATCCTCGGCGTCGTGGCCTTCTCCGTGGCGGTGGGTTCGGGCAACGTGAGCGTCGCTTCCAGCCCCCTCACCCTGCTCCTGCATGCGGCCCCGGGGTCGGGCACGCCCCTGGCCCTCAGCGCACCCGGGTCGGGCGCGTCCGCCGCGACCGGAGGGTCAGCGGGCGGCGCGGGCGGTCCGGGCGTTGCCAGCAGCCCCGCCGGGGGCGGAAACGTCAGCGGGGGCGGGGGCGGCGGCACTGGGGCGGGCTCCGGCCCCGCTGGACCCGGCGGCTCCGGTGCCGGCGCAACGGGCACCTCGACGGCACCGGGCACGGCGCGTCCGGCCGACGTCCCGCCCATCAGCCACGTCTGGCTGATCACCCTGGGCGATGAGGGCTTCGCCCAGACCTGGGGGCCGACCTCCCCCGACTCGTACCTGCGCCGCACCCTCGTGCGCGAGGGGGAGCTGGTCCCCGCCTACTACGCGACGGCCACCAGCGACCTGGCCAACGAGATCGGCATGCTCAGCGGACAGGGACCCACCAACGCAATCCTCGCCGACTGTCCCACCTACTCCCCGGTGATGCCCGGCAGCCTGGCCATCAACGGACAGGTCATCGGGGACGGCTGCGTCATGCCCGCCGGCGCCGGGAGCATCTTCGACCAGCTCACCGCCGCGCACCAGACGTGGCGGGCCTACGTCGCGGGGCTCGGCGGCCCGCGACCCGCGACGCACCGCCGCACGGCCAGCGCGACGACCGGGGCCGCAACAGCGCTCACGTGTCGCCACCCGCTGCCCGGCCACCGTGACAACGCCCACGTCGCCCGCGGCCCCGGCAGTGACGTCACCTGGCGCAACCCCGCGGTGTACTTCGCGTCGGTGACGGCAAGCGCCGCCTGCGCCGACGAGGACGTCGGCCTCAGCCAACTCCCCGGCGACCTGAAGTCCCCCGCCCATACCCCGGCCCTGTCGCTCATCTACCCGGGCCCCTGCGAGGACGGCTCGGAAACGGGTCCGGGCACGCCCTGCCCGAGCCTGCCGGCCTCGGGTGATCCCGTTGCACGGGCCAACCACTTCCTCGCCCGAACGCTCGCTGAGATCCAGGCGTCGCCCGCCTACGCCAAGGGCCGGGGACTCATCCTCATCACCTTTGCCATGGCCGCCCAGAGCGGACCGACAGCGACGGCCGCGAGCCAGGCCGCGTGCTGCGATATCCAGACCTACCTGAACGTCACGGACGGGAGTTCCGTCTCCTCCGGATCGAGCACCACCACGGGCTCCCCCACGACTCCCGGCCCCACGACGACGACCACCGCCACGGGAACCGACACGGCCACCACGACGACGGGAACCGGCACGTCGACCACCACCGGCACGTCGACCGGCACGACCCCCACCACCACCGGCACCACCGGCACGTCGACCGGCACGACCGCCACCGCCACGGCGACCGGCACCGGCACGACGGCGACGCCCGGCTGCCCCGCCGCCGGAACCGCGACGACGGGCGCGGAACCGACCTCAGCCACCGCCACCACACCCGCCTCGACCGCCACCACACCCAGCTCAACGGGGACCGGCACCTCGACGAGCACGCCGGGGACGACGACCGCCGGAACCACCTCGGACACCTCGACCACGACGTGCGTCCCTGCGCCCACCGTCGACGACCTGGGGAACCCGCTCACCGGGGGCGGCGGCCAGGTCGGGCTGCTGGCCATCTCCAAGTGGGTGACGCCGGGCTCTCTCGATCAGGTCGACGCCTTCAACCACTTCTCCCTGCTCGCTTCACTGGAGGCCCTCTTCGGGCTCAAGCCGCTCGGCTTTGCGGCCAAGGCCGGGGCAACCTTCGGCCACTACTTCTACTCGGCCTTCACGCCCGGCGGCTGACCCGCTGGGGCCCGGGGCCCGGGCGCCCCAGTGGGCGCCCGGACGCTCATCCGTGTCGGCTCAGCGCTCGCCGCGACCGTAGATGAAGCGGTAGAGAGACAGCAGTCCACGACTCACCGGCGCCCGGTAGGGAAACATGAAGAGCTCCTTCTTCAGGGCGAAGCGGGTGATCATCAGTGACTGGGTCTTGCAGTACTTGCGGATGCCCGTGGCGCCGTGGCGGGTGCCGATGCCGGACTGCTTCCAGCCGCCCATGGGCAGGTTCAGCTGGGTGTAGTTGAGCAGGGCGTCGTTGACCGTCACCACCCCGGCCTGCAGGCGGCGGGCCACCCGCTCTCCAAGCTTGACGTCGCGGGTCCACACCGAGGCCTGGAGTCCGTACACCGAGTCGTTGGCCAGGCGCACCGCCTCATCGGCGCTGGGGACCTTCATGATCGGCAGGGTCGGCCCGAAGGTCTCCTCGGTCATCGCGTCCATGGAGTGATCGACATCGACGAGGATCGTCGGTTCGTAGAAGCGCCCGGCCCCCGGGCGGCGCTGACCGCCGGTGAGCGCCCGGGCGCCCTTGGCCAGAGCGTCACGGACGTGGGCGTCGACGATCTCGACCTGGGGCGGGAAGATGACCGCGCCCACGTCGACGGTGCCGACGCCCCCGCCGGGAGGGCCCTGGCGCAGCTTGCGCACCCGCTCGGTGACCTTCTCGACGAACTCGTCGTAGACAGGCGCCTCAACGTAGACCCGCTCGATGGAGATGCAGATCTGGCCGCCGTTGAGCATCGAGTAGAACGCGGCGGCGTTGGCCGCGCGGTCGACGTCGGCGTCGGCGAGGACGATCATCGGGTCCTTGCCACCGAGCTCGAGGTGGCAGGGAATCAGACGCTCGGCGGCGGCGGTGGCGACCTTGCGCCCGGTCCGCGTGGACCCGGTGAACATGATCTGGTCGACGACCTCGATGAGCGCCGCGCCGGTGCCGCCATCCCCCGTCGCGACCTGGAAGACGCCGTCGGGCAGGCCGCAGGCCTGCATCATCTCGACCATCAGCAGGGAGGAGAGCGGCGTCACCTCGGAGGGCTTGAGGATGACCGCGTTGCCCGCCATCATCGCCGGAATGCAGTCACCGAAGGAGTTCACCAGCGGGTAGTTCCAGGGTCCGATGACCCCGACGAGGCCGACGGGCTCGTACCGGATGACCGCCCGCTTGCCGAGGTTGAGCGGGTTGAAGCCAATCGGCACGCGCTCATCCCGCAGATACTTCTCCGCGTGCTTGGCCCAGAAGCCCAGGGCCACCGCGGTGTAGCCCAGGTCGGTGAGGTTGGCGTCCTCATAGGTCTTGCCCGTCTCCCCCACGACGGTGGCGAGCACCCGTTCGGCGTTGTCGAACATCCACTTCTGGGCGCGGCGGAAGATCTCACCGCGCTCGGCAAAGCTCTTGGCCGCCCAGCCGACCTGGGCGGCACGGCCGGTCGCGGCCAGGGCGGCAAGATCACTTGCGCCGAGCACCGGGACGGTCGAGATCGTCTCCCCGGTGGCCGGGTTCTCCACCGCGATGGTCTGCGCCGACTCGCTTGGCGCCATCGGATCCTTCACGCTCGACATGCTCTGCTCCTCTTCCCGCCTACGGACTCCGCCAAGGCTACCGACATGGGTGTCGGCTCCGTCGAACGACGGCTCCGACCGCGTGGGCCGGGGAACGGATCCGGAGGCGCGGGTCCGCAGCGGGGCGGCGCCTCTCCCGGGGGCGGTACTGTGCATCCGCCCCCGGGGCCGGTCGCTCTAGGCCAGCTCGATCTTCTCGATCGTGACGTCCTCGGTGGGCTTATCGCGCCCGTCGGTGGCGACGCCCTCGATCTTGTCGACGGTGTCCATGCCCGCGGTGACCTGACCGAAGACGGTGTGCTTGCCGTCCAGCCAGGGCGCCGCATCGGTCGTCACGATGAAGAACTGGCTGCCGTTGGTGTTCGGGCCGGCGTTGGCCATCGCAAGGGCGCCGCGCACGACCTTGTGATCGTTGAACTCGTCCTCGAAGGTGTAGCCCGGGCCGCCGGTGCCGGTGCCGAGTGGGCAGCCGCCCTGGATCATGAAGTCGGGGATGATCCGGTGGAAGATGATGCCGTCGTAGAAGCCGTCACCGGCGAGCTTGCGGAAGTTCTCGACGGTCTTGGGCGCGTCGTCATCGAAGAACTCGAGCTCGATGGTGCCGTGGCTCGTGTGCATGGTGGCTGTGCTCATGGCTCTGACCCTAGCGGCTGGCGCCCCGCCCCCGAAGGGAGCGGGGCGCGGCGAGTGATGCTGCCTACGGGATGGTCGTCGTCACTGTGGTGGAGGTCGTGGTGGGGGTCGTCGTGGTTCCGGTCGTCGTGGTCGTGGTCGTCGTCGGCGTGGGCGTCGTGGGAGTGAACGCCGTCGTCGAGGTGCCCGGGGTCACCGCCGTGACGGTGTTCTGGGTCTGCAGCGCATCCAGTCCGGCGCTCGCCTGCACGGTCGGTGCGACGATCCCGTCGTAGCTGCGCACACACGCCAGCACCGCGGTGGTCGGAGCGGTGCCCGAGCCGACGGGAAGATCGATCGACATGGGGATCGAGCCGATCTGCTGCTCGGCGGCGCCGGTGAGCGCGAACGTCACCGAGCGCGTCTCCTGAGCCTGACCGGCCGCGAGCCGGCAGGTGACCGTCACGTCCTGGGTGCTGTTCGGCGTGTTCCCGCGCACCTCGAGATACGGGGTCGAGGTGATGTGGAAGGCGCGTCCCGCGGGCAGCGACTCACTCGCCAGCACGGTGCCGGCGGTGGTGGAGCTCAGCGGATCCGACAGGCCGGCGGTCGCGTAGTTGCGGGGCAGGGTCGAGCCGCAGGTGACATTGCCGGTGTCGGTGACCGACCGCACGGCGGACGACCCGGCGCAGGCGCCGTTGATGCGCCACTGGATCTGGTTCTGGGCCACACGGACGTGACCGATCTGGCCCGGGGCGATCTTTTGGTAGGTCACCGAGTTGTTGGCGAGGATCCGCGTCCCCACCTGGCCGGCGGCGATGTCGTAGTAGCGCACGGACCCGAGGCGCAGCTGGGCCGAGCCGACGGAGCCTGGGGGGATGCTCACCGCGGCGTAGGCGCCACCAGAGAGCGCGACGAAGAGCGCCAGGGTGGCGACGAGCATCGACGCGGACGGACGTCGCCGCAACGGCGAACCTTGCTTGAACATGGGGTAGGAACCCTCCTTGATCGGGGTGTCGTCAGGAGGGGAACGGTCAAGGCCCCGCCGAGTCGCGCCGGACGGCGGGCCGCCTTATCTCAGCCTGACGCCGCCCCGTTCAGAGGCGCGCGGGCTCGAGGGCCAGGCGGTGTCCGCGGACCTTCGTGCCGGTGACCGCGCTCACCACGTGCTCGGAGGTCTCGGTGGGGACCTCGACGATCGAGAAGTGCTCGAGCACGCGCAGGTTTCGCACGCCCTCGCCCTCCAGGCCGCCTTTGCCCGTGAGCGCGGCGATGATGTCCGAGGGCTCAAGGCCATCGGCGCGGCCGCCGGCGATGAACAACTTGGTGAGGGCAAGGGGCGTGGCCGTCGCGTCGCCGTTGCTTGGCTCCGCGTCACGCGGCTTGGCGGAGTGGCGCCGCGGCTTGGTCGGCTTGGGTGCCGTGGGGGCCACGTGGGCATCCTCGGTCCACGGCGCCATCTTGATCCCGGCGTGCTTCTCGATCGCCTCGAGCTCACGCTGCTGGCGGGGCTCGTAGAAGGTGATGGCGCGGCCCGAGCGCCCCGCCCGGCCGGTGCGGCCGATGCGGTGGACGTAGATGTCGGGGCTCACCGGGACGTCGAAGTTGATGACGTGGGTGACGGTCGAGATGTCCAGACCGCGAGCGGCGACGTCGGTGGCCACGAGGATCGGGGTGCGCCCCTCCTTGAAGGAGATCATCACGCCGTCGCGCTGGCCCTGGGACATGTCGCCGTGCAGTGCCTTGACGTTCATGCCCTTGTCGCGCAAGGTCCGGTAGAGCTGGTCGGCGCGGATCTTGGTGCGCGTGAAGACGATCGCCTGCTCGGGCCGCTCGGCGGCGAGCACGTCGCCCAGGCGCGGCGCCTTGTCCTTGGCGGCGACCTCGAGGCCGAACTGCTCGACCGAGTCGACCGACAGGGTCTTGGCCTGGACCTGGATGGTCACCGGGTTGTAGAGGTACTGGTCGGCGAGGCGACGGATCTCCGCAGGCATGGTGGCCGAGAACAAGGCGGTCTGACGGCTCGACGGGGTGAGCGCGAGAATCCGCTCGACGTCCTCGAGGAAGCCCAGGTCGAGCATCTCGTCGGCCTCGTCAAGGACGACGAAGCGCGCCGAGTGCAGCACGAGGGAGTGGCGGGAGATAAGGTCCTTGACCCGGCCGACGGTGCCGACGACGACGTGCCCCCCGGCGCGCAGCTGCGCCTGCTGGGAGCGGATCGGCGCGCCGCCGAAGACGGCGACGACGTCGATGCCCTTGTGCTTGCCGTAGGTGCGCAGGGCCTGGGTGACCTGGATACAGAGCTCGCGGGTGGGGGTGAGCACGAGACCCTGGACCTCGCGCTCGGTCGGGTCGACGTAGTTGAGCATCGGCAGACCGAAGGCGGCGGTCTTGCCCGACCCCGTCTGGGCCTGGCCGATGACGTCGAGGCCCTCCAGGAGCGGCGGGATCGCCTCGGCCTGGATGGGGCTCGGCTCCTGATAGCCGACGTCCCGGAGCGCGGCGAGGATCGGCTCTTGCAAGCCGAGTTCGGTAAAGGTGGGCATTCATCGCCCAATGTAGCGGCGTAGCGTCCGGCGCGCCCGGAGATCTGGCAGGTACCTAATGAAGCGGTACCTAATGATTTGCTACCTTACCTTCATGCCCGCCACCCAGACCGACTCCACCGCGATCCCACGCCAGGTGTGGATCATCTCCGGCGTCGCCATGCTCGGCGCCGTCATGTCGATCCTCGACACGACCATCGTCAACGTCGCCCTCGCGACGCTCGGCAAGGACCTGCATTCCAGCCTGGCCAACATCCAGTGGGTGATCACCGGCTACATGCTCTCGCTCGCCGCGGTGATCCCGGTCACCGGCTGGGCCTCGCGCCGCTTCGGGGCCAAGCGCGTCTTCCTCATCTCCCTCACCCTCTTCACGCTCGGCTCGCTGCTCTGCGGTCTGGCCACGTCCGACACCGAGCTCATCCTCTTCCGCGTCCTCCAGGGCGTCGGTGGCGGCATGATCATGCCGCTGGCCCAGATCATCATGGCCAACGCGGCCGGGCCCCAGCGCATGGGCCGGGTCATGGGCCTCGTCGCGGTGCCGATGATGCTCGCTCCGACGCTCGGCCCGCTGCTCGGCGGCGTGATCATCCAGACGCTGAACTGGAACTGGATCTTCTACGTGAACATCGTCGTCGGGGCCATCGCCATCCCGCTGGCCGTCAAGCTCATCCCGAACACGATCGGTGAGAAGACCGACACGCTCGACTTCCTCGGTCTCGCGCTCATGTCGACCGGCCTGGTCGCCGTCACCTACGGCCTCGCCGAGGCGGGCACCTACCACGTCTTCACCAACGCCCACGTGCTCATCCCGGTCATCGTCGGGCTCGTGCTCATCGTCGCCTTCGCCTTCCACGCCCTGCGCATCAAGAACCCGCTGCTCG
>DASSZV010000092.1:0-28299 GCA_035702765.1 Solirubrobacteraceae bacterium | reverse complement strand
CACAGCGGGAAGAGCTCGGCCTCCGGGGCCTGCCAGAGCATCGAGTACTGGGGCTGGGAGGAGACGAAGAAGTCCGGCCCGGCGATCTCCAGGGCCGCGTTGATCTGGTTCGGCGTCCACTCCGAGAAGCCGAGATAGCGGGCCTTGCCGTCAGAGACGACCCGGGCGAGCGCCTCGACGGTCTCCTCGATCGGCGTGTCGGCGTCAAAGCGGTGGCACTGGTAGAGGTCGACGTAGTCAGTCTGCAGACGGGCGAGCGAGGCGTCGATCTGCTTGGCGATCTGCGCGGCGGAGAGGCCGCGGTCGGCCGGGTCATCCGACATCGGGAAGAAGACCTTGGTGGCCAGGATGTAGGAGTCGCGCGGGTGGCCCTTGAGGATCTCGCCCCACGCCGTCTCGGCGGCGCCGCGACCGTAGACGTTGGCCGTGTCGAAGAAGTTGATCCCCACCTCGAAGGCCGCCTCCGTGCAGGCGCGGGTCTGGTCGGCTTCGACGCCGCCGGAGTAGGTGAGCCAGGAGCCGAGGGAGATCTCCGACACCTCAAGGTCGGAACTGCCGAGCGTGCGGTACTGCATGGGGATCTCCTTCGTCGTGGTCGGGGCCAGATCATCCTCTACCCAGTCCGGAGGGGCCTGACCCCGGCGCCTTCTAGCCTCCGGCGTCGTGGATCACGAGGACCTGCTCTCCCGCGGCTGGGTGATGGCGGAGGCGACGCTGGCCGGCGCGGCCTCCGCCGAGGTGCTGGTCACCCACTGGTTCCGCGCCCCCGGTGATGACTCGGTGAACGCTGACGCGCACTTCGGTTCGGACGAGCGCACCCTGCGCTTCCTGGCGGTGGCGCTGCCCACGCTGGTGGATCAGCTCGCGGCCACGCACGCGATCGTCGCGGTGCCGTGGGGGCTTCAGACCGAGGCCGCGAGCCTCACCGTGGTCGCCCTCGCCTCCGGGGTTCCGGCGCAGGTGGCGAGCCGGGGACTGCTCCGGGTTCCCGCGGCGCGGGTGGCGCCGTTCTGGACCCTGGGCGCCGGGACGTTGGCGGTCCCGGCGCAGATCACCGCCGTCGTGGACCGGCTGGCGATCTGAGGGCCCCCACGCCCGGAGACGCCCCGGGCCCTGACGGGATCTCAGGCGACGGTCCGCAGGTCGTTTCCAAACTCGCGCGGGGGCGGCTAGAGCTGACCGCCGCCGGTGGTGCTCACCGGACGCGGGGTCTCGGCAAAAGACGCTCCCCCTGTGGTGGAGATCGCCGCTTGGGCCTGGGTGGAGGCCCAGCCGCCACTGCCGTAGGCGCCACCGTATCCCCACGCATCTCCGGACGCGACGCCGGAGCCGGTGGCTCCGGTTGCGCCCGTGCCCGCGGAGACGGGCACGGTGGGGACCGTCGGGACGGTCGGGGTGGTCGCGCCTGGGGCGCTGGTCGGAGCGGGTGCGGGAGCCGGAGCCGTCGGCGAGGGTGTCGTCGGCGTCGTCGCCGTCGGCGGCGGGAGGACGGGGCCACCGGAAAGCACGGCGACGGACTGAACGACCATCTGCCCGGTGGCGCGGGCGCTGTAGGTGACCCGGATGCGTTCACCCACGAGCAGGTCGTTGACCCCCAGCGAGCCCAGGCTGATACCGAGCGCACCAGCCCCCTTGGTGGCCGAGAACAGCCCGCTCTGGGGCAGCTGGAAGGTGTAGTCGCTGCCATCACTCGTGCGCTGGTCGAGCACGGAGGGGAAGAAGTGGTACTTGCGGAAGGCCCGGGAGCTGGCGTCCCAGGCGCCGTCGGCCAGCCAGCCCGCGCCGCCCCGGGAGTCGCCGCCGCCGGCCCCGTCGGAGGTCCCGAAGAAGCGACCGTTGATGTTCATGAAGATATGGACGCCGGGGTCGTCGTAGAGGGTGACGGCGTTGGGCGCCCGTCCGACACCGCGGGCGATGAGGTGCTCGGCCAGCAGCTCGGCGATCACGCCGTTGTCGGCGGGAACGCTGCCACCCGCGGGCCACAGGCCCGCGGCGGCGAGCACGGCGGCGACGGATCCCGAACAGTCGTACCCGCGGGTGTGTCCGGTGTAGCCGGGTCCCCGCAGGCCCAGGGAGGCCACGCCCGCCTCGGCGTGGCCTCCACCCCACACGTAGGGGGTGTCCATCCGGGTGATGCGGGTGGCGGCGCCCTCAAGGGCGTCGATGCGGCCCACCTGCCGTCCCGGGGTCTGGAGGGTGAACCAGTTTCCGCCGAGGACGGTGATTGGTCCGGAGATGGTGCTCGGGGCGCTCGTCGGAGCGGCACCGGCGCTCGCCACGGAGGCGAGCAGCGCTGCGGCCAGGGACCCCGACAGGGCGGCCCCCAGCGTGGCGATACGGAAGGGCATAGCCGTCGTATCGGCGCCGACACGACGGCCATGAACCCATGGTCAGAACCTGGACAGCCCTCCGACGGCCGTCTGGGAGGCTAGGACTCCGGCTCGGCGACGGGAGCGTCGGGCGGCTGCTCCTCGGCGATCCCCTCGACAAAGGGCGCCCCGGCGGCCTGGCCGGTCGGCGTCGCACCGGCGCCTCCGGCCGCGCCGCTGCCCACCGGGTTCTCCCCGTGGGCGGCACCGGAGCCGTTGGCGGACCCCGTGCCGGCGAGGCTCGCGGCTGACGCCGACGCGCCAGACGACGCGGAGGCCTCCTTGATCGCACCGCTGGCCTGCTGGCTCGCCTCGGCGACCTTCGCGCCGGCGCTCTCCACCGCGTCGGCCAGGGTCGAGGTCGCCTCCGAGGTCGAGGGCGTGCCACCGCCCGCCAGGACGTGGGCTCCCGCAGCGCCGGCCAGGCCGAGGCCGAGGGAGGCGAGCATCCACAGCGGCCCGCTGCGCTGCTTGCCGCGCAACGCGTCGAGAGACAGCACGCCCGGGCCCTGCTCAACGACGGCGAGCGTCGCCGCGACGAGCACGGCGTTGTACTCAAAACCGCCGTTCTGGATGTTCCAGCCGTTCTTGCCGTGCACGCGCTGGATCGCGGTGGCCATGGTGGCGACGACGCCCGCGCCGGCCAGCGGCGTGCGGTAGCCGAGGACGAGCCCGAGGCCACCGGCGGTCTCCCCGACCCCGGCCGCGGTCGCGTGGACGATGCCGGGCTTCAGGCCGATGCTCTCAAAGTACTGGCCGGTGCCCTTGAGGCCGTGGCCTCCGGCCACGCCGAAGAGCTTCTGGGCACCGTGACCGACGAAGAAGCCGCCGATGGTGCCGCGCAACAACAGAGTTCCGAACTTCATCCGCTCACCTCTTGGATCGATTTGCGTGGGACCACCGCATGGGGAGCTCCTTCCGCGGGCCTGTGCGCTCTAAACCTACCGACGGCGTCGCAGCAGCCCCTCGAGCACCTCGATCGAGCGTTCGAGCTGCTCGACGGTGGCCTTCTGCACCGAGGCGATCCCGACGCGGTCATTCACCTGGCGGTTCACCTGCTGGTGGGTGAGCCCGTCCCGGCGCGCGAGGTCCGAGACGAGGCTGTGACGCTCCTTGCGCAGCCGCGCGCGCCGCTCGAAGGCGGGCACGCTCCCCGCACCGGCCTCCCCGGCCGGCGGCGGTGGGGGCGGAGTGAGCTCATAGGCCGGCAGCGCCTCGATGCGTGAGCTGCCCCAGGCAGCCGGGGCCACGGCCGGAGCCGACGGAGCGGTCGGGGCGGGCCCGAACAGGGTCATCTGGGGCGCCACATCGGCCGACAGGGCCTCGAAGTCGAGCTGGGCCGAAGGCTCGGACGCCGGTGCCTCCGCAGGCTCGTCGAATTCGGCCAGCCCCTCCAGGTCGCCCTCGGCCCGGGTGCGCCGGCCGCTGCGGACGTCCTGCTCGACACGGCTGGCGTGGTCGCGCAGGATCGGATCGGCGGGCAGGTAGAGCCAGCTGGGCTCCGGGGCGCGCCCCGGGATCGTCCGGACGAAGCGGCCGACGATCTGGCGGAAGATGAGCGGGGTCTTGGCCGCCGTCGCGTAGACGCCGACCCGCAGGCGCGGGATGTCAACGCCCTCGGAGACCATGTTCACCGCGATGATCCACGGCTCGTTCGAGCGGGTGAAGGCCGCGAGCTTCTGCGCGGCGCGCGGATCCTGGTGCAGGACGATCACCGGGGAGAAGCCGATCGCCTCGTGCAGGAGCTTGGCGATCTGGCGCGCGTGGATCTGGTCGGCGGCGATGACCAGGCCGCCGGCGTCGGGATGGGGGGCCAGGGCGCGGGCGCGACCGCCACGGACCTCGCCGGCCAGGGTCCCCGCCCGGATCGCCCGCAGGCGCCGGTCCGCCTCCCGCAGGATGCGGGGCAGACCGTCGGGCAGTTCGGTCGAGATCGCCGTGCGGTAGCGCCGGCCCGCCTCCCGGGTGGACAGGACCGTGTCAAAGCCGGCCTCGATGACGTCCTCGCCGCTGCGCCAGGAGAGCGTGCCGTCGTAGGTGAGGAAGTGGACGGGCCGGCAGACGCCGTCACGGACCGCGTCGGCGTAGGTGTAGGCGAGGTCAGGCTCGGCGAGACCCTCGGAGTCGTAGAGGACCCCCGGGATCGCTCCGGCGTCCGAGCGGAATGGAGTGCCCGAGAGCAGCAGCCAGCGCCGGGCCTGGGCGAAGGCGGTGGCAAAGCCCTCGCCCCAGGAGAGCTCCTCGCCCAGGTGGTGGGCCTCATCGGCGACGACGAGCGTCCCCGCGCGGGTCGCCGCGGCCCAGCGGGCCGGGGATTGGGCGATC
The DNA here is from genome assembly GCA_035702765.1 of Solirubrobacteraceae bacterium. GTDB lineage: Bacteria > Actinomycetota > Thermoleophilia > Solirubrobacterales > Solirubrobacteraceae > Palsa-465. The sequence goes on along the minus strand of DASSZV010000092.1, from coordinate 23,605 downwards.
CGTGCGTAGGTGACGACGACGCCGTGGAAGCCGCTGGGCGCCTGGGGGGACTCGGCGTCCGGCGCCAGGTCGAGGCCGAGCTCGTGCGCGGCGCGGGCCCACTGGCGGGTGAGCGGCGCGGTGGGACAGGCGATGACGACCCCCTCAAGGGCGCCGCGACCGAGCTCCCGGCGGATGAACTCCAGCGCCGGGCGAGTCTTGCCCGCCCCCGGGGCGGCCGAGATGAGGAACGATCCCTGGGTCCACTGCCCCATCCCGGCCAGGGCGGCGCGCTGCCACTCACGCAGGCCGGTGGCGGCGGGTGCGGGGGTCGACGGTCTGCGGGCGGTGGCGGACATCGGGTTGGGCATGGTGGCGGACGGCCCGGACGCCACGGAGGTAGGCTCCCGACCATGGCCGATCTCATCGAGACGCTTCCGGGGATCTGGTGCTGGGAGGCCCGGCACCAGGACTGGGAGGCCGGGGACGTCTGGGCGCCGGAGGTGCGCGCCTGGGCGATCCGCACCGAGGTGGGCATCGTGCTCGTCGACCCGCTCGTCCGCGACGACATCGAGGGTGACGCTGCCTGGGCCGGCCTCGATGCGCTGCACGCCGCCCACGGCCCCATCCATGCGGTGCTCCGCAGCCTGCACTGGCATCACCGCAGCTGCTCACAGGCCTCGGCACGCTACGACGTGCCGATCTACGCCCGGCCGCTGCCGCGGGACTCGATCCCCGTTCACCCCTTTGACGTGCCCACGATGGACGGGCACGACCTGCTCGGCGGCCTGCGCAGCCACCACCTGGCCCGCGACGACGAGCTCGCCCTGTGGATTCCGTGGGCCTCGGCGCTGCTCATCGGCGACGTCGTCCTGCGCCGGGAGGGTCGACCCGAGCTCTGCCCGGAGAGCTGGCTCACCCAACCCGAGGACACCTGGCCGACGCTGCGGGGTCAGCTGCACCGACTCGCCCGCGACCTCGTCCCCGCCCACCTGCTGCTCGCCCACGGCCCCCACGAGCTCGGCGACGGCCGCGAGCTCGCGGCCGCGGTCGGGCGCGCCCGGGCCCGACCGCTGCCGCCCTTCATCACGGTCGATGACCTCGCCGAGCGACGTGAGCACCCGCGCCTGGTCGACGTGCGCTTCGCCCCCGCCGGTGACGGCGCGCAGCGCTACCGTGCCGCCCACCTGCCCGGCGCCGTCTACCTCGAGCTCGAGGACGTGCTCAGCGAACCCGGCGGGGACCCCGCCCGCGGGGGACGCCACCCGCTGCCCCGCCCCGAGCGCTTTGCCGCCGGGCTCAGTGCCGCGGGGATCTCCGACGGTGACACCGTCGTCGCCTACGACGACGCCGGTGGGGTGATCGCCGCGCGCCTGGTGTGGCTGCTGCGGATCCTCGGCGAGGACGCCGCCGTGCTCGCGCCGGTCCCCGGGGACTGGACCGACGAGCCGACCCGGGCGCTCCGTCCCGGCGCCTTCTCCCCCCGGGCCTGGCCGGATGAGCGCTTTGTCGATCTCGCCGCGGTGAGCACGCGCGGACCCGACGTGACGCTGCTCGACGCCCGTGACCCCGGGCGCTTTGCCGGTGCCGGGGCCGACCCGCTGGACCCGCGCCCCGGCCACATCCCCGGCGCGGTGAACCTGCCCGCCCGGGCGAACCTCGCTGAGGACGGCCGCCTCCTGCCCGACCGCGTGCTGCGCGAGCGGCTCACCGCCGCCGGGATCACGCCGGACCGGCCCGACTGGATCTCCTCCTGTGGGTCGGGGGTCACGGCCTGTCACACGCTGCTGGTGGCCGAGGCCGTCGGCTGGCCCGCGGGCCGCCTCTACCCCGGGTCCTTCTCGGAGTGGAGCCGCGACCCCCAGCGGCCGGTGGTCAGCGCCGACACCGCGGACGGATGAAGCGGCGGCGGCCCCAAACGGGCGGATCGGCGGCGGCCGGGAGCAGGGGTGAACGACGGCAGCCGGGGCGCTCTCCCGCGGGCGGCGGGGCCGGCCCCACAGGCCGGCCCCCTCATCACCGCCTCAGGCGCCGATGTAGACCGGCGTCGTCGTCGTCTGCGTCTGCCCGTTGTCGGTGGTGATCGTCACCGTCGCGGTGTAGGTCCCCGCCTGGGCGTAGGTGTGCGCGACCTGGCCATTGGTGAACGTGCCCGTGGTGCCGTCGCCGAAGTTGATCGTCTCGGAGATGACATGCTGGGTGCCCGGGTTGGACAGGTCATAGAACGTGTCGGCGTTGGTGCCGTCCGAGACCGCGCAGAGCCCCTGGGTCGAACAACTGTTGTCGACCTTCGGGGTGAGCGGCACCGATCCGTACCCGTTGCACTGTCCCGGCAGCGCGCTGCCGCGGGCCAGGAAGGCGTTGGTGGCCGACCCCGGGCTGAAGCTGACCGTGCCGAGAACCGGCGCCTTCACCGTGATCATCCCGGACAGTGAGGTGTTGTGGGCGGCCCGGTTGGCCCCGGTGCAGACCGGCAGCGAGGTGATGGTCAACCCGCCGCGGGCCAGAGGCCCGAGATCACCGATGCGCGCGCCGTGACGCGTGAGGGCAAACAGCCTCGGCCCGCCCGACTCGTTGACGGAGAAGACGCCCGTGATGCCCTGGGCGGGGGCGAAGTTCTCGCTCAGGAACACCGTGCGCAGCCCGCGCGCCGGCTTGGTGGCGAACATGAAGGTCCGGGGCCCGAAGCCCGCCGAGAAGTTCACCGCCCGCGGCGCTCGGGGCACCGCGCAGGAGAACCTCCCCGTACGGCCGAGGAATCCCCCCACCGACCGCTGTGACAGGCGCCCCAGCGCGCGGGCCGGGGTGAGATTGAGGTGGCCGCTGAGCCGCACGGGACGTCCGTTGCCCCGCGCGCCGTGACAGCCGGCCGGGAGCTGGTCGCGGCGGACCCGGCCGAGGTGGGAGACCTTCAGTGAGCCGGAGCCGAGGGCCGCCCAGTCGAAGGACAGCTTCGCCCCGGTGAGCCCGTTGGCGACACAGTTGACCGGCCCGGTGTAGCTGTAGTCCTCGAGCGCGCGGCGGGTACCGCGGTCGAGGCTGAGCGTGCCCGAGTTCGCCCCGCGACAGCCGTTGACGAACAACGTCGCGGTGAAGTGGCCGAGCTTCAGTGGGCCGATCTCGACAAACGAGGTCGGCGCCGCGGCGGCGGCTTGGGGTACAGCAAGCGCGAGCAGCAGCGCAAGCGCCGCCCCCAGCGCAGCGAGGACCCGCCGGTGCGGGCGTCTCACGATCTTCATCTCTTCTCCCTTTGGCTGGCGTGATCCACCGCCACCGGACCTGACCCGGTCCCTGGGCCGGGGACGGTGCGGGCAGCCTAGCGCCGCGGGGCCGCGATGACGAGGTCTTGCCAACCACTCACCGCTCGGGGCAGAATCGCCTCGATCGCCAGCCAGCGCCCCCAGTGCGCGCGGACGTAGGCGGGGTCGTGGAAGGACAGACCGTAGCCCTCCCCCACCCCGGGCAGATCGCCCCGGCTCCAGCGCGAGACGCGGTAGGGCACGGTGAGAAAGCCCGTCCGCTCCAGCGGGGCGAGCGCCGCGAAGGCCCCGGGGGCACACCAGGCGGTGGACACGCGCCCGGAGGTGAACGCCTCCAGCGCGCTGGGCCCGTGGACGGAGAGCAGCGCGCGGCCGCCGGGCGCGAGCACGCGGGCGAGCTCGGCCAGCCAGGCGTCCTGGGCGGCCGCGTCGAGATGGCTGAACACCGAGATGGAGTAGACGAGGTCGAAACTCGCGTCGGGGTGCTCCAGCGGGGGCAGGGCCCCGGAGGCGCGCACGTCGACGCCCGCGAGGTGGGCCGCCGCCCAGGCGGTCGCCTCGGCGTCGACGTCGACGCCACAGACACGCGCGGCCGGGCCGAGCCGCCGGGCCAGCGGAGCGAGCACGCGTCCGGCCCCGCAGCCGAAGTCGAGCACCGCGGTGGGGGGGCCGCCGAGGGCCGGCTCGGCCCGGGCGAGCAGCGCCTCGGCGAGCGCGGCCCCGCCGCGGGTGAACTCGCCGGGCCCGGGGGCGCCGACCCGGGCGCGTAGACGGCGGGGCGGGAGCGAGCTGCGGGCCTCGAGCACGTCGGCGGACAGCTCGAGCAGGCGGCGGCGCAACCACCCCGCCGCGGATCTCCATTCCCAGTGGCCTGTCACGATGCTCGACTGCGATGGTGTCAGACGCTGAGCGCCGGGAGATCGCGAGGAGCGCCCAGCGGGTGCTGGCGGCCAACTGGCGGGCGGGACACACCGCTGAGGGCACGCCGTACGCCTACACGTGCCCGGCGGCCGGGCACTATCCGTGGCAGTGGTACTGGGATTCGGGCTTCACCGCGATCGCCCGGCGCCACCTCGATCCCCAGGGGAGCCGGCGCGAGCTCGAGTCGCTGCTGAGGGCCCAGCGCGAGGACGGCTTCATCGGCCACACGGTCTTCTGGAACACGCCGCTGCGGGGGGTACGCCGCCACTCCTACAACGTCGTGAGCCCGACGGCCCCGATGACCCAGACGATCCAGCCGCCGCTGCTCGCCTGGGCCTGGTCGCTCGCGGTGGGGGACCCGCGCGCCGAACCGCGGCTGCTGGCCCACCACCGCTGGATCGAGCGCCAGCGGGACCTGGACGGTGACGGCCTCATCTGGATCCTCCAGCCCGACGAGTCGGGCCTGGATGCCTCTCCGCAGTTCGACGCGGTCTGGGGCAGGCGTGCCCACGGCGGTCCGGGATTCGTCACGCTCGTGCGCGCCAACCGCCGCCACGGCTACGACGCCCGCGCGGTCCGCGCGGCGGGGGGACCGGTGGTCATCGAGGTGCTCACCAACGTCCTCTACTCGCTGTCGCGCAGCGCGCTCGGGCTCGGGTCACTCACCCAGGCGCTGGTCGACCGCTGCTGGGACGAGCGCCGCGGACTCTTCCTCCCGGTGTGGACCGACCGCCAGGGGCGCGAGCACCGCGGCGGGCCGGCCACCTGGGCGGCCCTGGCCCCGCTCGCGCTCGAAGACCTCCCGAAGTCGATCGCCCGGCGTCTCATCGATGAGCATCTGCTGGCCCCCGACCGCTTCTGGCTGCCCGCCGGCCCGCCGTCGGTGGCCGCGGACGAACCGAGCTTTCACCCGCGCGAGACGGTGCCGCTGCACCGCTACTGGCGCGGGCCGATGTGGGTGAACGCGGCCTGGCTGTTGTGGCGGTCCCTCGTCCGCCTGGGCTGTGGGCACCAGGCGGACGACCTCGCGGCCCGGGTGGCGCGCAGCGTCGCCAGCTCCGGTCTGTGGGAGTACTACGAGCCCTTCAGCGGGGCCGGCATGGGCCAGCGGGATTTCAGCTGGTCGGCGCTGGTGCTCGACATGCTCGGCACGGGCGAGGCCACGCTCTAACGTGGAGGGCATGAGCACGCAACCGGAAGTGCAGCTGAGCGACGAGCAGTGGCGCGAGCGGCTCAGCCCCGACCAGTACCAGGTGCTGCGCCACCAGGCGACCGAGCGGCCCTTCACTGGGCAGTACTTCGATCTCTGGGACGACGGTCTCTACCACTGCGCGGGCTGCGGCGCCGGACTGTTCTCCTCCCAGACGAAGTTCGACGCCGGCTGTGGCTGGCCGTCCTTCACCGAGCCCGTCGTCAGCGACGCGGTGGAGCAGCGCACCGACACGAGCCACGGCATGGTCCGCACCGAGGTCGTCTGCCGCCGCTGCGGCGGCCATCTCGGCCACGTCTTCGACGACGGGCCCGGGCCCACAGGCCTGCGCTACTGCATCAACTCGCTGTCTCTGGACTTCGAGACCCGTTGACCTCGTCCTCGGGGTCCCGCTCGGCCGTGTCGCGGCCGGGCGGGACCGCGTCGGCGGCGTTCGCCTCGCCCATGTCCCGGCGGCGCTCGCGCAGCTTGTAGAGCACGTAGGCGAGGACGAGCGCGACACCGATGGCGATCCCCGCCCCCAGGCCGACGGTCTTGAACACGCTCACCGCCGCGTTGCCGCCGAAGTAGCCGGCCAGCCCGTAGGCGGTGGCCCAGGTGATGCCGCCCAGCGCGTTCCAGAAGAAGAAGACGTGGAACGGCATCTCGTTGATGCCGGCGAGCCAGGCGACCACGGAGCGCACCACGGTGACCCAGCGTCCGAGCAGGACGGTGCGCGACCCGTGCCGGGCGAAGAAGCGGTCCCCGACGCGGATGAGCGTCTGGCGGTGGCGGTGCAGGGGCCCCGGGGCCTCGAGCACGTCACGGCCCAGCCAGCGCCCCAGGCCGTAGGCGAGGTTGTCCCCGAGGATCGCCGAAGCGCTGGCGATCACGATGACGAGCCAGATCTGCAGATGGCCCTGGGAGGCGAGCACGGCGGCGAGTAGCAGCGCGGTCTCCCCGGGGGAGGGCACGCCCATCGACTCGAGGCCGATGATCGCGGGCAGGACATAGCCCAGGCCGCTGGAGAGCGAGAACAGGGCGGCGAGGATCATGTGCGTGCGGTGGCGAGGATCATGCGCGTCCGACCGGCAGGGCCGCCGCTGTGTCGAGCTCCTCGGAGGCCGCCGCCGCGGGCAGGGCCAGGCGGAAAGCCGCCCCGGTGCCGCTCTCGGCCAGGGCGAGCTCCCCGTGCATCCGCCGGGCGAGCTCCCGGCCGATGGCCAGGCCGAGACCGAAGCCGGCCTCCCCGCCGGTCGCCGCGCCGCGCTGGAAGCGCTCGAAGATGAGTTCGCGCTCGGCCGGCGCGACCCCGGGGCCCTGGTCGCTCACGGTGAGCCCCTCGGAGTCGAGCAGGACGGTGATGGCCGACTCAGGCGGCGCCACGCGCAGGGCGTTGTCCAGCAGGATGCGCAGGATCTGGGCGACCTTGCCGGGATCAGCCCGCACCCAGACCGCGCCGGTGGCCCCGCCGACCTCGCCGTGCACGCGGTGCTCGGCGAGGCTGAGCTCGAACTCGGCGAGCACGGCGCGGACGATCTCGCTCAGCTCCACCGGTTCGGAGCGCAGCGGGACCGCCGCGTCGATCCGGCTGAGATCCAGCAGGTCGGCGGCGAGCCGGGAGAGGCGCCGGCTCTGCGCCCGCGCCCGTTCGAGCAGCGCGGTCGCGTCACTCACGTCGGGCTGAGGACCGGTGAGGTCGTCGGCGGCGAGCTCGAGCATCCCCTCCAGCGAGGCCAGCGGGGTGCGCAGCTCGTGGCTCGCTGTGGCGACGAAGGCGCGGCGTGCCTCCTCCTGCTGCACGAGCCGGCGCTGCATGATGGCGAACGAGCGCGAGAGATCCCCCACCTCGTCCCGGGCCCGGTCGACCGGGACCTCCGCGCTCGCGCCCTCCACGGCCACACGCTGGGCGGCCTCGCGAAGGTGCTGGAGGCGGCGCGCGAGCGTGGCGGCCAGCGGAATGGCGAGCAGCCCGGTGAGCAGCAGCCCGGCGAGTGCGGCGACCTCGAAGGAGCGGGCGACCGCCCGGGCCGCGGTGGGGATCTCATCGATCGACTTGCGCACGGCGATGACGGCGTCGTCAGGCAGGCGGATCGTCGCCCGCACCACCTGCTGGCCGCCGAGGTGACCGAAGCTGAGCATCGGCCGGAACAGGGGGGCGCGCCGCAGGAAGCTCGCGCTGACGTCGGTGAAGGAGTCGTGGAGGGTGGCGTCGGCACTGGCGTCGGCGAGCCCCGGGGCGACGAGGCGACCGTGGCCGCTCGCGTCGATGTAGCCGATGAGATAGACGTCGTCGGTGCCCAGCCGCTGTTTGAGACGGGTGAGCCCGCCGGCCAACTCGGTCCGGGCGCGCTGGGCGTCCAGGAGCTCGCGCGTCAGGCCGGGGGCATTGGCGAACTGGGACGAGAGCAGCGGCAGCAGGGTGTAGTCGAGCCGGGCCAGGGCGGTCACCTGGCCGTGGGCGTTGACGATGTCCTTGTAGAGCGACTTCTCCGAGGCGGTCCGCAGAGACTGCTCGAGCTGGGGCAGCAACACGATCGCCGCGACGACGAGCGTGACGACGGTGGTGACCAGCACGGAGCCGACGATCTGGTAGCGCAGACCGCGCGCACGCCAACCGAGGCGCCGGCGTCCGGTGGGCCGCGGCGTCTCAGGGCGGGGTTCCGCTCCGGCGCCGCTCATCAGGGGGCCCGCAGGCGGTATCCGGCTCCGCGGACCGTGAGGATGTACTGGGGCTTCTCCGGCTCAGGCTCGAGCTTCTCCCGCAGATGCCGGATGTGCACGTCAATCGCGCGCGGGTCCCTGTAGGCGCTGTCACCCCAGATGGCGCGCAGCAGCTCTTGGCGGTTGAGCAGCCGGCCCGGTTCGGTCATCAGCGCGTCGAGGAGCTCGAACTCGCTGAAGGTGAGACGCACCGGCTCCCCGTCCACGGACACCTCGCGCTGGGCTCGGTCAAGCTTGATGGGACCGACGGAGAGGATCTCCGCGCCGAGGCTGCGGGTTCCCGCCCGGCGCAGCACGGCTCGGATGCGGCTGCGCAGCTCAGCCAGACCGAAGGGTTTGGTGACGTAGTCATCACCGCCGGCCTCGAGTCCGAGCACCGCGTCCGCCTCCGAGTCCAGCGCGGTGAGCATGATGATCGGGACGACGTTGCGGCGGGCGCGCAGGGTCCGGCAGACCTCGTAGCCGTCGGGACCTGGGCCGAGGGCGATGTCGAGCAGGATGATGTCGAAGGTCTCGGTGCTCGCGCGGTCGATCGCCGACCGGCCGTCCGAGACGGTGGTGACACGGTGGCCCTCGCGCGAGAAGGACCGGTTGAGCATCTCGCGCAGGTCCGACTCGTCGTCGACGACGAGGATGTTGAGCGAGACATCCTGTGCGCTGGCGCCCGTGGTCATGGCGCTGGGTCGGTCGATGGCCATCTCCAGGGAATGTACCGGCGCCCGCACCCGGGGCCACTTTGTGAACATGTTGTGTCCGCGGCGCGGTTTTGTGTCCATTCGGGGGATCGAGCGCATGCCCCGCGGATAACCTCTGCGCCCGTGAGACGTGGACTGACTGCTCTGGCCGTCGGGGTGACGGCCGGCTTCGGGGCGGTCGCACCCGCCCTCGCGGGCAGCGGGAGCCTTGCCTCCAGCGGCGACGCCACCTCGGTGGGCGCCCACGCCGTTGACCTCAACGGGATCGTCGACAGCCCCGTTCACGGTGCCCGCTGGCGGTTTGCCATCGGCCGCACCCGGTCATTCGCCCACGCGGAGCTGACCCCGGCGCTGGCCCTCCCCGGACGTCTGGTCGCCGTCGAGCGCAGGATCGCGCACCTGCGGCCCGACACCACCTACTTCTGGCGCGTGGAGCTCATCAGCCCGGCCGTGGGTCCGGACCACGCGGGGCGGGGCGGGGGCCATGCGCGGCGGGGCGGGGGCGGGCGGGGCGGCCGCGAGCGGGGCGGCCGCGGTGGGTCGACCGTGACGACGCTGGGGGCGGTGCGCCGCGTGCACACCCTCGCCACGGAAGGCGGTGGCGGGGGCACGACGACTACTCCGTCCGAGACCACCCCCACCGCGACGACTCCCACGAGCACGACGGGCACCGCGACGACTCCGGCGGGCGCGACGGGCACCGCGACGACCGCCACCGCGACGACCGCCACCGCGACGACTCCGGCGAGCGTGACAACCACCGCCGGCCCGCCGCCACAAAGCTCCACGCTGACGTCCTGAGCGGAGGCGATGCGCGTGCGGTGTCGCTCAGCGACACCTGGCGCGCACCGTCGCTGGCGCGTGTCGCACGCTGGAGCGTTGTGGTGGCCGGACGGAGCGACACGCGCGGGCGGATGCGACCAGGCCTCTCCCGGAGGGCGCCCGAGCGCCCGGCGCTCCTCATGGGGGCGTGACCACGCAGGTCCCGCCCGGCAGGGGCCCGTGATGGCGCCGCCCCCATGGGCGGCGCTCGGCTGCGGTGCCTATTCCGCGTTCAGCGTGGCGGCGGGAGCCACCACGGAGACGGGCCGTCGGGGTCCCGGCCGGCCCTCGACGGCGACGGCCCACAGCATGACCAGCCAGGTGATGGTGGCCATGGCCACGTGGACCCAGACCATCTGGCCGGGGAGCTTCAGCTCGTACTGGACCGCGCCCACGAGGCCCTGCCCGGCGAGCAGCACCCCGAGGATGGTGATCGGCTCGGCCGGCTGGAAGGCGTGACCGCGCTGGCGCTTGAGGAACCACACGGCGATGACGAGGACGCCGAACAACGCCGCGACGGTGGCGTGCTGGTTGACCACCCACTCGAGCGTGTTGGGCCCCTTGAAGTGCAGGCGCTTGATGACCTGGCCGACGTTACCGCCCGAGTGCGGGCCGGCCGCGGTCGCCGCGGTCCCGGCGAACAGCGTGAAGGCGCACAGCACGGCCAGGCCGCGGACGCACCAGACGACGACACGGTCCCCGCTGCGCGGCCGCCAGCCGGTGGGGTGGGCGGCCCGCCAGGCGAGCGCGGCGGCAAAGATGAGGATCACCATGGAGAGCATGTAGTGGGCCATGACGAAGCCCGGGGCGAGCTTCTCCCGCACGGTGAAGCCGCCGAGGACGGCCTGGGCCACCACGCCCAGGGGGAGGGTCCAGGCGAGCCAGATGAGATCCCGGCGCACCGGTGCGCGCCGGTAGGCGGCCACGACCACGGCGGCGCACATCACTCCCACGAAGCCCGAAAGGACGCGGTTGGAGAACTCGATGAGCGGGTGAAGGCCCAACGGCGGATAGATGTGTCCCGAGCACCGGGGCCAGGTGGGGCAGCCCAGGCCGGAGTTGGTGAGGCGGACCGCGGCGCCGGTGAAGACGATCAGCGTGAGCGACGCGAGGGCGACGTAGGCGATGTTCTTGAACTGCGTCTCGCTCACCGTGAGGCGGCGGCGCAGCGAGCGCGAGCTGAGGGGAATCTGCTGTTGGGTGGCCATCGAGAGGGAGGGGGGTCAGTGCGCGACGACGGCGCGCGAGGGCAGGGTCGGAGCGATCTCGGAGAGACCGGGGGCAGTGCGATCCCGGGCGGAGACCTGAAGGGCCGCGGCATCCAGCGGCCAGGTGATGTTCACCTCGGGATCATCGAAGCGGAACCCCGCCTCGGTCTCGGGGTCGTAGTAGGTGGAGACCTTGTAGGCGACGTCGGCAGCCGGTGAGAGCACGCAGAAGCCGTGGGCGAAGCCGTCGGGCACGAGCAGCTGGCGGTGGGTCTCGTCGTCGAGGGTGAACCCCTCCCACCGGCCGAAGTCGGCGGACTGCGGCCGGATGTCGACGATCACGTCGAAGATCGCCCCCCGGGCGCAGCGCACGAGTTTCCACTGCCCCGGCTGGAAGTGCATCCCGCGGGCGATCCCATGCCGCGAGCGCGAGTGGTTGTCCTGCACGAACTGGACACCGACGCCGGCCTCGGCGAGGACGTCAGCGCGGAAGCTCTCAACAAAGAAGCCGCGCTCGTCACCGTGCACGGTGGGCTCGATGAGTCGCGGCCCGTCCAGGCGAGTCGGGGAGATTCGCACGCTCTCAGCGTAGAGCAACGGGGGTCGGGTCAGGCCGTTGGTCCCCATACGCCGGCGTTCACCTGGAGGGGTGGGCGCCGCCGGCCGCGCGCCGGTAGACCCGGATCCCACCCACATCGGCGCGCAGGCGCCATCCGGCGCGGCGGATCATCGGCAGGTACTGGGTCTCGGTGCCGTCCTGGACGAGGATGACGCTCACGTGGTGGGTGCGGGTGAGCTGGTTGAGGTCACGCGCGGCATGGGGCGGCACGGTCTGGATGACGAGGTCGAGGCTCAGCGGGTTGACCGCGTAGCTCGGAGGCGCCACGGTGCCGAAGTAACCGCTGGCGAGCTTGAAGTACATCCCCGTATCGGCCTGCCAGAGCAGCGAGAGGCCGCCGGGCCCGTAGGAGAAGGGGAGCGGGAGCACCACCTCCCCGCGGCGGATGTAGTGACGGTACAGCGAGGTGGTGAAGAACCGGGGCTGGGTGAAGTCCGACTCGCGGGACAGGAAGGCCGGGGTGACGAAGGCGTTGTTGGGATAGAGGAAGACCAGCGACGCGAGCGCCAGGAACCAGCGTCGGACCCGGCTGCGGCGGCCGTGGGCGGCCGCGAGCCAGATGGCCGCACCGACCGCGACGCCCAGGGAGACGTACAGGCTCAGGCGCGAGGGCGTGAGCAGGTTGAACAGCGGCAGGTTCTCGATCCAGTGGTACGGCAGGGAGAAGGTCTGGTTGCCGACGATGGTGAGCGTCACGCCGAGCGACAGGACGAATGCCACGAAGGTCGTGAGGACGACCGTACGGGTGATCCGTCGCCGCCAGGTGCTCACCCCGTAGGCGACGAACATGACGATCAGCGGGATGCCCAGATAGCTGTTCTGCTCGGTCGGATCGCTGGTGTAGATGCGGTTGGTCACCGCGGCGAACGTCGCCGAGCCGAGCCGGAACATGTCCGTGGGCAAAAAGTAGGAGACGAGGTCCGCCGGGAAGAACGGGGGAAAGCCCTTGGAGGCGGGCGGCGCCTGGAAGGACTCGTAGATGTAGTAGGACCACACCACCGCGGTGAGGACGCCGGCGCCGAAGGTGACCGCCGCGGCGCCGGCGATCCGCCGGCGCAGCTCCCGTGGGGCCATCAGCCATCCGATGACGAACCCGGCCGCGATGAACAGGGCCATGGTGAAGAACAGCTCGGTGGAGAGTCCGAACTCGATGATGAGCAGCCCGGTGATCTGCAGGAGCGCGCGCCGGGCCGAGACCTCGGCGCGGATGAGCCGGGCGAGAACGAGCACGATCAGGGGCGGGACGAAGACCCACACCAGGTTCATGTGCGCGAGCTCATGGGCGAGCTCGTAGGCGGAGAAGCCGTAGGTATAGCCCGCAAAGATCGAGGCCCAGGGGGCCCCGCTGAGATAGCGGCAGAGGCGGTAGGCGGCCCAGCCGCTCACCACCGGAGCCGCGAAGAACAGCAGGTTGAAGGCGGCCACCGGGCCGAACAGCGCGTCCAGCGGAATCCCGGGGATCGCCGCCGCGGGCGACAGGGTCACCGCGGCGAGGTCGAAGGGCCCCGGATACCAGAACAGGTGGGTCACGAGCGGATTGAGTCCGTGGGTGATGGCGTAGGGGATCCACACCCACGACCACATCCACTGGGTCGGATCAGCGGTCCGCGCACAGCCGCAGACCGAGTTGAGATGGGCGACCGCGTGGCGGTCGAGGAACAGGATGAAGGCGAGGTAGAGCCCGGCGGCGATCCAGCCGTGCCGGTCCCGGAACCAGACCGGGAAGCGGCCCGCGCCGGCGGGCTCGCGGGTGGGCTCGGCCTCGGCGGGCACCGTCGCCACTCCGACCGCGGTCATCGCCGCCTCCGCGCCCGTCGCCGGGGCGGGGGATCAGGCACCGGTGCCAGGGCTGCCGGCACGTCATAGACCGCGACACCGCCGACGTTGCGGGCCCGGAGGCCGAGGCGGGCGAGCACCCGCGGCCAGGGGCCGCCCTCTCCGTCGACGACGGCGACGGCCCCGATGTGGCGGGCGAGCAGGTAGCTGCGCAGATGCTCGGCGGGGCGCCGCAGGGGGAGCTCACCCGAGAGCTGCTGCACCGCGATGCTCTGCTGCAGACCCACCGGCCGGTAAGCGAAGCCGCCCGCGAGACGGAAGTACCCGCGCGTCTGGGCCTGCCAGAGCAGGCTGCGGCCGCCCAGGCCGAAGGGGATCGGCAGCACTGTCTCACCCGGATGCAGCACGCTGCGGTACTCACCGGCTTTGATGAAGGCCGGCGAATCGACGTTCTCGGAGTAGATCGCCGGGCCGTTGGGGAACAGGCCGTTGGTGTTGGGGAAGACGAAGGCGATGCCCACCAGCGCCACGAGCCATTTCAGCGGCCGCCGCCGCGACGGCGCGGCGAGCCAGAGCGCGAAGCCGATGGCCGCGGCGAGCTCGACGTAGAGGCCCACGCGCACCGGGCTCACCTGACCGAACTCGCGTAGCGAGGCGAGGATGTTCCACGGCAGCCCGATGGTGGGAGAGCCGCTCACGTAGAGGATCGGACCCAACGACCACACGCAGGCGACCACCGCGCTGATGACGAGCACCCGCATCCCCCAGATCCGCCAGCCGGCGATGGCCGCGGCCAGCGCCCCCAGGAGCAGGGGCAGCCCCAGGTAGGTGCCCGTGTCACCGAAGCCCGCGGCCGGCGGGAACTGGCTCGCCATGAGGGCGAAGCGCTGCTGGCCGAGGCGCACCAGCGGCGTGGGAATGACGTAGGAGAAGAGGTCAGCAACCGCCAGGTGGCTGTTGGGTCCCGAGCCGACCTGGGGACCGGTGAGCGCGTAGTACAGCAGCGGCGAGCAGAGAACGGCGGCGAGACCCCAGGCGCCGAGCAGCTCGGGCACGACGGTGCCCAGCAGCCGTCGGCGGGTCTGGGCGGGGGCGAAACAGGCGGCCACCCCGACCACCACGACACTGAGACAGGCCGTGGTGAAGGCGATCTCGGTGCTGATGCCGAACTGGGCGGCGACGGCGACGGCGCTGAGCGCGACAAACCGCCGCCGCGAGATGGCGGCCTCGAGCCGGAGCAGGGAGAGCAGACACAGGGCGACGGGCAGGAAGGTGAAGACGAGCGACAGACGCCCCTGCAGCTCACACAGCCCGAACACCGAGAAGCCGTAGAACCACCCGCCGACAAAGGCCGCTCCCGGACTCCGGGTGAGCCGCAGGCAGAGCTGCCGAGCCAGCACCGCGCTGAGGATCGGTGCGGCGAGGTTGAGCAGGTTGTAGGAGACCACCGGCCCGCGCGTCCAGCCGAGGACCAGGTTGATCGGCGTGCAGAGCAGAGCCAGCAGCGGCGAGCTGGCCAGCGCGCCCAGGTTGTAGGCGGCGCCTCCCCATAGGGCATGGGTGACAAACGGGTTCACCCCCGCGGCGATGGCGTGGGGCCACCACCACATGGCCCACATGTACTGGGTGGGGAGGCCCACGAGGTTGCCCGCGATCATCGACCCCGGGTGCGTGAGCATGTGGTGCTGGAAGTACAGCGCGGCCAGCGCGTAGAGGCCCACGGCGACCCACCATCGCGCCAGCAGCGCGTCGGGATCCACGCGCACCACCCGGCCCAGGCGGGCGACGATCGGGGCGCGACGCCCGGCCCCCGTCGCCCGCACCGGGGCGGGCGTGTCGACGGCTTCAGCGATGCGCATGAGCGCGGCGGCGTCGTCTGGGCGTGAACCCCCGGCGTGTCACGGCCCGGAGAGTAGCCCACAGGCTGCCTGCGGGATCGGTCGGCTCGGCCGTGGGAGGCGAGCCGCGGAGCGCACCGCCCGGCGGCTCACCGTGGGGCCAGGGTGGCGATGGCGAGCGTGCGCAGACACAGCCGGCTGTGCGGCGGCAGGTTGATCGTCAGGTGCACCGGCAGCGTGTCCCCGAGGTAGCCGAGGCTGGCGCCTGCGTGGCGGGTGGTTCCGATGTAGATGTCCGGGGTGATGGCCGGGTCGGCAGCCGTCCCCGAGTACTGCAGGTAGCCCGCGGTGCCGGCGCCGTACCGGGCCAGCAGGTAGTACGGGCCCTGGCCGGAGCGGGGGATCCGCACGCTGAGGTAGCGCAGCGGCGGACGCACCCCCGCCACGAGACAGCGGGGTCCGAACCGGTAGCTCTCCACCACGTGGGGCACCGCCGGCTGGAGATTGCCCAGCTGGTCGGCCATGACCAGCTCACCGCGCAGCGGTCCGTCGACCTGGGCCGAGGGCGCGTAGAACCCCAGCAGGTAGGAGAGGTGGTCATAGGGCGCGAAGATCGACGGCAGGATCTCGTAGGGGGTCGTCGTGTCGGCCACCACGGGCGGGACCCCGTCGTGGGTATAGGCGGCGACCTGCTGCTGGATGCGCTGCTCGTACACCAGCGCGTTGGTGCCGGTCCATGCGCGCTGGAGCGACGCGGTGGTGAGCTGCGCCGCGACGACGTAGGCCAGGGCGAGCAGGCCGGTGCCGGCAACGAGCACCCCCGAGCGAGCACCCCCGGGACCCCCGGGACCCCCGGGCACCGTCAGCGGGGCGCGCAGGCGGGAGCGCCGCGGCCAGAAGCTCGACGCCGGCGAGAAAGCCAGGGCCACACACAGCGGCACGAGCCAGGCGAAGTCGAGCAGGTAGCGCGTGTCCCCGGCGATCACCGCGGGCGGGAGAACGACGATGCGCTCCTCCCCCACGAGGATCCCGTTGGCGAGCACGACGATGAGCAGCACGACCCAGGCGCGCCACGCCGCACGCTTGCGCACGAGCGACACGATGATCCCGGCGAGGACGACCGCCTCGAGCCCGATCGCCTCGATGACCTGCCCGCCGTGGAGGCCGGTCTCGGGGAGGTGCAGACCGAAGAGGCCGGGCACGAGGGTCTGGACCCAGAGGATCCGCCAGAAGGTGACCCAGGCCGACAGCGAGGGGCTGATCAGGGTCCCCCCCGCGCCCGAGGCCTCCTCGCCGATGAACCAGAGGATGAGCACGGCGAGCAGCCCGGCCCAGAAGCGCCACTCGGACCGGGCGATCGCGACGACCCGGCGCACCGACAGCTCGGGGGCGAGGAACCCAAGCCGGACGAGCACGAGGTAGCCGAGCATGAAGGACGCCTTCTCATAGAAGAGCAGGCCGAAGACGACGCCCGCCGCGGCCATGGCGATGTGCCCTGGGGCGCGGTCCTCGAGGTAGCGCAGGTAGGCGTAGAGACAGAGCAGGTCACCCACCAGGGTGGGGAAGCTCTGCAGGCCCGAGGACACCCACTGCAGAGGTTCGACGAGCAGGATCGAGAGCCCGAAGGCACCGCTGATCAGCAGCGGCGCCCAGCGGGAGTCCAGCAGCAACGCCAAACAGCGGTCGAGCAGGACCATCGCCGCGCCGAGCAGGATCAGGTCGGCGAGCAGCGTCCAGCGCCAGGAGATCGGCATCAGGTGGACGAAGACGTTGAAGGCGAAGCGGTAGAGGATCCCGAAGTGGTCGAGGACCGGGTTGAACAGCCAGGACAGGGTCAGCCCGTTGCTGTGGGCCAGCGCGAGGTAGAGGTTGTCGTCGACGAACCAGCCGTTGTTGGCCAGCGGCAGGTACCGCAGCAACGCCACCGCCAGGATGAGGACGCCCAGGGCGAGCCGCGCGTCGACGCGCAATCGTGCCGCCACGGGGACGGGCAGCCTTTCAGCGCTCGCGGACACGCCGCGCGGTCAGGAGCGAACGGGCTGCGGTACCGCGGACAGCAGCGCGAGGTCGGCGTCGACCATCATGCGGATGAGCTGCTCGAAGGTGACCTCGGGCTCCCAGCCGAGGTCCGCCTTGGCCTTACTCGAGTCCCCGATGAGCTGGTCGACCTCCGCGGGGCGCAGCATCGCCGGGTCGGTGACGACGTGGCCGTCGGTCGGAATCCCCGCCTGGTCGAAGGCGATCTCCACACACTCACGGACCGAGTGGGTCTCACCGGTGGCGATGACGTAATCGTCGGCCTGGTCCCGCTGGAGCATCAGCCACATCGCCTTGACGTAGTCGCCGGCGTAGCCCCAGTCGCGCTCGGCGTCGAGGTTGCCCAGGGCGAGCTCACGCCGCAGGCCGAGCTTGATCGCGGCGGCGTGCCAGGTGATCTTGCGGGTGACGAACTCCAGACCGCGCCGCGGGCTCTCGTGGTTGAAGAGAATGCCGCTGGTGGCGTGCAGCCCGTAGGACTCGCGGTAGTTGACCGTGATGAAGTGGCCGTAGGCCTTGGCCACGCCGTAGGGCGAGCGCGGGTAGAACGGTGTCCGCTCGGTCTGGGGCACCTCCAACACCTTGCCGAACATCTCCGAGGACGACGCCTGGTAGAAGCGGGCCTCGGGGCAGACCTCGCGCATGGCCTCCAGCAGGCGGGTCACGCCGGTTCCGGTGAACTCCGCGGTCAGCGTCGGCTGCACCCAGGAGGCGGCGACGTAGGACATCGCGGCGAGGTTGTAGATCTCGTCCGGCTCGGCCGCGCGCAGGGTGTCGACGAGGCTGCGCTGGTCGAGCAGGTCCCCCTGGTGCAGGGTGATGCGCTCCCGGATGTGGTCGATTCGCTCGAACTTCTCCGTGGAGGAGCGGCGCACCATGCCGTGGACCTCGTAGCCCTTGTCGAGCAGCAGCTCGGCCAGGTAGGAACCGTCCTGACCGGTGATGCCCGTGATGAGGGCGCGCCGGACGCTCATTCCTGTTTCCCGGGGGCGTTGGTCACGGGCGGGAGCGTAGCCGACGCCTCGAGAGAGCAGCAAGCTCCGGTGATGAGCACAATCGACGCGTGACCGTCGCCGACTTCTGCGAGAAGCTGGTCCGCCGCATCCGGCTCCTCGGGCTCGCCCTGCGCGGGCGCGCGCTGCCCATCAGCGGTCCCAACGAGTGGGTGAGTCCACAGCTCGAGTGGGCGCTCGAGCACGACTCGGCCGAGTACATCCGCCGGCGGGACGACAGCGACGCCCAGAGCATGCGTCGGCTGCTGGCCTTCACGCTCGGCCCGGAGGCAAACTGCGTCGACATCGGTGCCCACCGCGGCCTCGTGCTCCAGGAGATGGCCCGGGTCGCCCCGCGCGGGCACCACGTCGCCTTCGAGCCGATCCCGGCGCTGGCCGCCGGCCTGCGCCGAGAGTTCCCGGCCGTCGAGGTCCACGAGATGGCGCTCAGCGACCAGAGCGGAAGCGCCCGGTTCAGCCACGTGCTCGGCGTGGCCGAGGGCTGGAGCGGGCTCAAGTACCGGGAACTGCCGCCCGAGGTGGTCGTCGAGCAGGAGCAGATCACCGTCACCCTGAGCCGCCTCGATGACATGCTCGCCCCCGACTACGTGCCCTCCCTCATCAAGATCGACGTGGAGGGAGCGGAACTCGGTGTCCTGCGGGGCGCACGGAACGTGCTCAGCCGCCACCTGCCGATCATCGTCTTCGAGCACGGGTCGGGCTCGGCCGAGGCCTACGAGACCTTCCCGCGCGACATCCACGCCCTGCTGTGCGACGAGCTCGGCTACCGGATCTTCGACCTGGACGGCAACGGCCCCTACACGCTCGCGGAGTTCGAGCACGGCTTCACCGCCCGGATCCGCGTGAACTGGGTGGCCGCCCCGGTGCGCCGCTGACCCCGTCCCACGCGCCTCGCTCACCTCAGATCCCAGCAAACACGGGGATTCTGCGGCCCTGGGGTGCGCTACTGTCCCCAGGGTGAGCACGATCATCGATCCTGCCGCGCAGATGCTCTCGGCGGCGGGGGCAGGCCCGGCGGCGGTGCACCTCGGCGACGTGCACAAGAGCTTCAAGCTTCCGCACGAGAAGTACCACACCTTCAAGCAGCGCGCCCTCCACGGCTTCCGCCAACCGGGCTACGACCTGCTCCACGCAGTCAACGGTGTGAGTGTCGACATCCGCCCCGGCGAGTTCTTCGGCATCGTCGGGCGCAACGGCAGCGGAAAGAGCACGCTGCTGAAGTGCCTGGCCGGGATCTATCGGATCGACCAGGGTGAGATCGCCCTCGAGGGCCGCCTCGCCCCCTTCATCGAGCTCGGTGTCGGCTTCAACCCGGAGCTCACCGCCCGGGACAACGCGATCATCAACGCGATCATGCTCGGCCTCACCCGCCGTGAGGCCGAGGCCCGCCTCGACCAGATCGTCGCCTTCGCCGAGCTCGAGGAGTTCATGGACCTGCGCCTGAAGAACTACTCCTCGGGCATGCACGTCCGGCTGGCCTTCTCCGTGGCGATCCAGGTCGACGCCGACATCCTGCTCATCGACGAGGTCCTGGCGGTGGGCGACGCGAACTTCCAGCAGAAGTGCTTCGACGAGTTCGCCCGCCTGCGCTCGGAGGGCAAGACGATCATCTTCGTCACCCACGACATGGGCGCGGTCGAGCGCTTCTGCGATCGGGCGATGCTCATGGACCACGGCAACGTCGTCGACATCGGACAACCCAGCTCCATCGCGCGCCAGTACAACGAGCTCAACTTCCGCCGGGTCCGCGCCGAGGCCCAGGCCGAGAACGGTCCCGAGACACTGCGGCGGGCGCCGGTGGCCGAGCTGCTCAACGCGAGCTTCCGCAACGGCATCGGTCAGCCGATCGTCGCCGCCCTCCAGGGCGAGCCGTGTGAGATCGAGCTCGCCGTGCGCTTCCACCAGGACACCGTCGACCCGCTGTTCTCGGTGAGCCTCCACAACGAGGTCGGCCAGCACGCCTTCGCCACCTCGACGGCCTTCGCCCACGGCCCCACCGGCACCTTCCGGGCCGGGCAGATCATCACCGTCCGCATGCGCTTTGAGAACTACCTCGCCCCGGGGCGCTATCACCTCACCGCCGCGGTCACCCGCGACGGCAGCGGCGCCGACGCCTACGACCTGCGCGAGAACATGGCGAGCCTGCTCATCCACGCCAGCCACAGCGGTGGCGGCGCGGTCGACCTGCCCCACAGCTTCCAGATCACTCCTGAGTGAGGCCGCGGCGCGCCCGGCTGAGGGCAAAGCCCACCCGGTAGGCCAACCGCACCCCGGCGAAGATCGGCCCGCCCAGTGACCGGTGGGTGGCCAGGGCCAGGAGCGGGCGCTCCATCTCGCCCGGCAGTGCACCGCCGGGCCCCACGAGGTTGATCGCGTCCTCGCTGAGCTGGAGCACGCCGGCAGAGAGTCCGCTTGCGGGCTCGGCGCCACCGGGGACCGCAGGGCCGTCGGCGGCGTCGCGGTAGGCCCGCAACAGTTCGGCGGCGGTGGCGTCCCAGGAGAGGGCCGCACCGGCCGTCCGGATCGCTGCGACGTTGGCCGCGGTCCGCTCGGGATCGCTCATCAACGCGAACGCCGCGTCGGCGCTCAGCGCGGGATCCCAGGCAACGAGGCCCGCAGCGCCGTCGTCGAGCACCTCGGAGAGGGAGGTGCCCGCCGCCCACATGCAGGGACGCCCGTGCTCGGCGGCCTCGAAGGGGACAAGCCCGAAGCCCTCGTGCACCGTCGGGTAGAGCACGAGCTGGGCGCGGGCCAGGAGCCAGCTCTTCTCCGCCTCCGTGAGGGCGCCGAGCTCGGTGACCGCGGCGGCCAGCCCCGGGTCGAGGCTGAGCCGGCGGGCCTCCTGGCCCCGGGAGGATCCGCGGGTGACCGACGGCCCGGCGAGGATCAGCCGGCCCGGCCAGGCGTGGCGCCGCTGGAGCTCGGCGAGCATCCGCAGGGCGAAGACACGGTTCTTGTGGAGGAAGTCGGTGCCGATGCAGACCATCACCGGCGTCTGGGCGTCGAGATCGGCGAGCCCCCGGGGCCGCTGGGGCTCCGCCGGAGCGGAGAGCACGTGGTCCACGCCGATGTGGATTACTCGCGTCCGGCTGGGTTCGACGAGGTTCTCGGCCAGCGCCTGGGCCTGGGCGTGCTGGGAGAAGAACAGCACGGCGTCCGCGCTGGCGAGCGCCGCCCGGGTGATCGCGCGGTATCCGGCCCAGCCCGCGTAGTCGGGGAAGTAGGCGGGGTTGTGGTAGCCGATAAGGTCCTGGTTGGTCACCACGACCCGGTCGGCGAGCCGGCGCAGCAGCGCGATGTCGTCGAGGTGATCGACCTGGAAAGGACGGTGGACGACGTCAAAGCGCCGGCTGCGCGCTTGAGCCTCCTCACGGCGGATGGTCGCCACCTGGGGCATCCGGGCCAGCGCCGCCGCCCCGTAGGCACTGATCTCGGCGCCGACGAGCGCGGTGAGGCGCACCTGGCCGGCCCGGGCCAGCGCCCCGAGCAGCTCGACCAGGTGGACCTGGGTCCCGGTGGTGGTGCTCGACAGCACGCGGGCGTCGATGAGCACCTCGGTGCCCGACAGCGCCCGGCGCGCGACCGACAGCGCGCGGGCGAGCTGACCCAGCTCGGCCTCGGCGTGGGCGACCGCGGGTGCGTAGTACGGGTAACGGGCGTTGATGATCGCCTCGTGGGCGAGCTGGATCTCACTCCTGTCACCGGAGCGCTCGAAGCTCGAACCGCCGTGGTGGAGGACGAAGACGTCGTCGGCGACCACGTGGCAGAGCCCGGCCTGCAGGCAGCGCTGGGAGAAGTCGACCTCCTCCCCGTAGCCCGGGCTGAAGGCCAGGTCCAAGTCACCCACCAGCTCGAGCGCGGCGCGGCGGATGAGGACGCAGTGCCCCACGGCGGTCGGCAGGCGCGGGCGCAGGCGCAGGCTGGCCGCGGCGATCGCCTCCGCCGCCTGGTCAACGGTCCACTCCGCCGGCAGCGGCCCGGGGGCCGCAGCCGGCGTCGACACGACGGTCCCGTGGTTGGTGAGCGCCGTGGCCGTGGCCACCGTCGCATCCGAGCGGGCGGCCGCCACGAGGCGCTGGACCCAGTCGGCGCCGACCTCACAGTCGGAGTTGAGGATGATCACGTCGGCCGGGGCGGTGGCCGCGAAGCCGGCGTTGACGTTGCCGGGGAAACCGAGGTTGCGGGGCTGGACGAGCAGGTGCAGGCGCCGCTCGGGCTGGGCAGCCATGAGCTCGCGGACGTGCTCACGCGGGCGGGCGTCGGGGCTGGCGTCGTCGCAGACGAGGATCGGCACCTCCGGCGACGTGTGGGCCAGCACGCTGGCCAGGCAAGCGAGGAACAGCTCATGCCCGCCGTAGACGGGAATGAGCACCGCCACGTCACCGCGTGTGAGCCCGAGCTCGGGAAGAGGGGACACAGAGGTCACGCCCGGCCACGATAACGCCGTGGCCGGGCGGGGGCTCACTGCTAGCGTGCTCTGCGCCGATGGCCAGCATCACGCGTCAGAGTTCGTCGCGCTACTACGGACCTTCGGCCTTCGGCGGCGGGGGGCCCCGCCGCTTCCTCGAGCTCACTCTCACCCTCGCGCGCACGGACTTCAAGCTGCGCTACTTCGGCTCTGTGCTGGGGTACCTCTGGCAGCTCATCCGGCCGCTGCTGTTCTTCGGCGTCATCTACCTGTTCTTCACCCAGATCCTCCACGCGAGCAAGAACGTGCCTCACTACGGGGTCTACCTGCTCACGGGGATCGTCCTGTGGACGTTCTTCTCGGAGGCGACCGGCACCGCGGTGACGTCGCTGGTGAGCCGCGAGGCGATGCTGCGCAAGGTGCGCTTCCCGCGGTTGGCCGTGCCGATCGCCACCACGCTCACCTCCCTGTTCAACTTCGTCATGAACTGCATCGCGGTCGTCGTCTTCGCGCTCATCAACGGGGTCGCGCCGGCCTGGAGCTGGCTCGAGATGATCCCGATCATCGGCGGCTTCATGCTGCTCGCCCTGGGCGTCGGCATGCTGCTCAGCGCACTGTTCGTCCGCTTCCGCGACATCCAGCCGATCTGGGAGGTGCTCGCCCAGGTGCTCTTCTACGCGACGCCGATCATGTACCCGGCCTTCAACTACGGCCACTACGCCCGGTACGCGATGCTCAACCCCTTTGCGATGCTCAACGCGCAGATGGGCCACGCGTTCATCCACTCCTACGCCCCCCGCGTTCTGCCGCGCTCCAGCGGGACGCCCTACGTCGGTGAGCCCTTCCCCTCCGCCCATGCGCTGTCGGGCAGCTGGCTCGTCCTGGGCATCTCCGTCGCCCTGATCCCGGCGATCTTCGCCCTCGGCCTGTGGGTCTTCACCCGTGAGGCCCCGCACGTCGCCGAGAACCTCTGAAGGGCCCGCACCACCCGGGGCCCGCACCACCCGGGGCCCGCACCACCCGGGGCCCGCACCACCCGGGGCCCGCACCACCCGGGGCCCGCACCACCCGGGGCCCGCACCGTCCGGGGCCCGCACCGGCCGGAGCCCGTACCGC
>DASSZV010000070.1:0-88574 GCA_035702765.1 Solirubrobacteraceae bacterium | reverse complement strand
CAGGTCTTCACCCCGATCCAGGATGGTGCCGCCAAGGTGCTGTCCCCGGTGCGCGACCTTGCCGGCTGGGTGTCCTCGACCCTGCACGCGAAGTCCCAGAACAAGGAGCTGCGCGCGCTCAACGCAAAGCTGAACTTCGAGCTTGCCGCCGCGGGGACCGCCGTGCAGGAGAACCGCCAGCTCACCGGCATGCTGCACCTCACCGCGCGACTCAACCTCGGCGGTGACGGGCCGGTGTACGCGAACGTCACCACCTACAACCCGCAGGTCTGGTACGAGACGCTGAAGGTCGACAAGGGGCTCGGCTCGGGCATCGCGGTGGGTGACCCGGTGCTCAGCGCTCAGGGCCTCGTCGGTGAGGTCTCCTCGGTCGGCTCCAACTACGCGATCGTTTCCGAGCTCAGCTCGCCCCGCTACGGCGTCGAGGCGCGCATCATCGACTCCTCGGGTCGGGACGGGATCGGGACGCTTGGGCCGGAGGTGGGGTCGCCGACGACCCTGCAGGTGAACTACCTGGCCCCCACGGCGACGATCCAGAGCGGCGATGAGGTCGTCACCGCGGGCTACTCGGACCCCGGTAACCCGACGATCCACTCGTTGTATCCGCCCGGGATCCCGATCGGCACGGTCTCGAACTTCGACTACAACACGCTCGTCGACAACGGCACGGTGAACGTGAGCCCGAACGTCGATCTGCGCAACGTCTCCCAAGTGGAGATCCTCACCAAGGTGCGGGGCTGATCGGTGGGTGACAGCGAACATCCCTGGCGTCTGCCCCTGCGGCTCGCCCTGATCGGTGTCCTCGCCGTGCTGCTGCAGGCCGCCGTGGTCTCCCAGATCTCCGTCTTCGGCGTTTCGGCCGACCTCGGCCCGCTCGTCGTGGCGGCCATCGGACTGCTCTGCGGCTCGCTGCCGGGCGCCGTGGCCGGCTTCGGCATTGGCCTGTTCGTCGACCTCACCCTGGTCCAGACGCTCGGGATCACCAGCCTGCTGTACATCCCCATCGGATACTGGGCCGGACGCCTGCGCGAGCTGCGGGATCCCAGCCATGGGCTCGTCCCGCTCGGGATGGGCGCCCTGGCCACGGTGGTGAGCGGGCTCGGCATGACGGTCATCCAGTTCCTGCTCGGCGTCGACTCCCCGGTGAGTGGCCTGCTCTTCCAGCAGATCTTCATGACCGTGCTCATCAACACGCTCATCGCCCTCCCCGTCTACCACGCGGTCCGTCGGCTGTTGCGCGGGGCGACGCCCACAGGGCCCCGGGCCACGCGGCGTGCCTACACCAGCGGAGCGCTCAGCCCGCTCCAGCAACCCTCGGGCCGGTTGCGCAACCCGCCCGCGCGCGGGTCGCGCGCCCCGGGTCGCGGCCCGGCGCGCGCGAGGATGGTCCGATGATCACCCCGAGCGGCGGGCCGATGAAGGACGACCGGATCGGTCCGATGAACCCCCAGCTCGCCGTGCGGGTGGCCATCATCGGCTCCGTCGCGCTGCTGATGTTCGCGGTGATCTTCCTGCGCCTGTGGTTCCTGCAGGTGCTCACGGGAAACCAGTACGTCGCCCAAGCTCAGACGAACATCGTCCGCCGGGTGCCCGTCGCCGCGCCGCGTGGATCGATCCTCGCCGCCGGCGGTCAGGTGCTCGTCGACTCGGTGAAGGTGCCGGCGATCCTCATTCAGCCCCAGGAGCTCCCTGTGCCGCTGCAGGCGACGGCCAGCGGTCTGGTGCGCCAGCCGCCGCGCGATCAGGTCGTCTATGACCGTCTCGCGCGGGCCCTGAACCTGTCCACGCGGCCGCAGAAGTGCCCCTTCACGCTCACCGCAGACAACGGCCAGGGCACCCTGGTCACCCAGCAGTTTGACCCGCTGATGGGCGAGATCCCCTGCATCATCGCCCAGCACGCGGCGCAGATCACCATCGGCAACGTCACCATCGCCACGAACATCCCGGTCGCCGAGCAGGCCTACATCTCCGAGCGCCAGTCGCTGTTCCCCGGCGTCGCGGTGAGCCAGGTGTCGGTGAGCCAGTACCCCCAGGGCCAGCTCGCCGCCCAGCTGCTGGGCACGGTCGGCCCGCTCAACCAGGCCCAGACCCACCAGAGCCAGTTCAAGGGCATCCCGCCGTACGACAACGTCGGCCAGAGCGGCCTGGAGTACCAGTACAACCAGTACCTCCAGGGCCGGGACGGCTACCAGCGCGTGGAGGTGAACGCCCTGGGGCAGTTCCAGGGCGAGACTACGCCGGTGGCCCCGAGCCCGGGCTACAACCTGCGCACGTCGATCAACCTGCCCCTGGAGCGGGTCGGCACCCAGGCCCTGTCGACCTCGATTGCCCGGATCGGCTCCCAGGACGGTGGGGCCTTCATCGCGCTCAACCCGGACAACGGCCAGGTGTACGCGATGGGCTCACTGCCCAGCTACGACCCGGCGATCTTCAATAAGCCCCTCACCCAGCAGCGCTATGACGCGCTGTTCGGCAAGAACCCCCAGGATCCGCTGTTCGACCGGGCGATTCAGGCGGTCGGTCCGGTCGGGTCGACCTTCAAGGTGATCAGTTCGACGGCTGCGCTGCAGTCGGGGACCTGGAGCCCGAACGAGCTCTTCGACGACACGGGTCAGGTGTGCGTCTCGGGACACTGTTTTCACAACGCCCCCGGCGATGGCGCCCAGGGCGCGATCAACCTCGTGCAGGCGATCGAGGTCTCCGACGACGACTTCTTCTACCACCTCGGCGCGCTCATGAACGTGTCCAACCCGATCGCCCAGCCCGAAGGCGGACCGCTGCAGGAGTGGGCGCGCAAGTTCGGGGTCGACCGGCGTCCGAACATCGACCTTCCCTACGCCTCCTCGGGGACGGTGCCCACCCCGGCGCTGATCCAGGCGCAGATCACCGCCGAGCACCAGTGCGACACGGCCACGGGCCCGTTCGCGTACACGAACGGGACGGCGACCTCGAGTCACCCCCAGCGGGGCTTCCACCGCAGCCCGACGCACCCGCCGGGAGGGTGCGGGATCGCCGACGCGTCGACGCTCGGCTGGACCATCGGCGACAACATGCTGATGGCCATCGGGCAGGGTGACGTGCAGCTCAGCCCGCTCCAGCTCGCGCTCGTCTACTCGGCGATCGCCAACGGGGGCACGATGGTGACCCCGCACATCGGTCAGGACATCCAGACCGCGTCCGGCAACGTCGTCTCGCGGCTCACCTTCGCGCCCGGACGTAACCTCCACATCAGCCCGAGCACGATCCAGACCATCCAGGCCGGTCTGCGTCTCGCCGCCAGCGGCCCGACCGGCACCTCGACCGACGTCATGCGCAGCTTCCCGCTGCCCGTGTACGGCAAGACCGGCACGGCCGACTACATCCCGACCACGGGCCCCTACGCCGGCGTCGACACCGCCTATGCGTGGTATGCCTGCTTTGTGCCCGCCTCGGCGACGTCGAAGCCGATCGCGATCGTCGTGTGGGTCGAGGCCGGCGGCTACGGCGACCAGACGGCCGCTCCGGTCGCGCGCGAGATGCTCTCCCAGTGGTTCTTCAACAAGCCCGGTGCCTTCGTCACGGGCAGCTCGACCTCGCACTAGCCATGGCCGTCGCCCCCCTCCAGCTCAGCGACCAGAAGGCCCGGGGCCGCACTCGCGCACCGATCATCTTCGACCCGCTGCTGCTGCTCGCCGCACTCGGGCTCGCCGGGATGAGTGTCGTGGTCTTCCACGACCTGCGCGCGGCATTCCCCGGAGAGATGACCAAACAGGCGCTGTACGCCGGCATCGGCCTGGTCGGAGCGGTGATCCTCACGCGCTTTGACTACTCGCGACTGCGCGAGTACCGCTACGGCTTCTACATCCTGCTCGTCCTGCTCAACCTGATCGTCTACGCGATGCCCGCACGCGGCGGCGTCGGCCAGGTCTCGGGCGCCCACCGCTGGATCCCTTTCCCGTTCTTCCAGCTGCAGTCCTCCGAGTTCGGCAAGCTGCTGCTCATCCTCGCGCTCTCCGCGGTGATGGTGGAGCGCTCCCGCAAACCCCAGGCGGCGCACCGCACGACCGTGCGGATCCTGCTCATGGCGATCCTGCCCGCGCTGATCGTCATCGGCCAGCCGGATCTCGGCACCGGGCTGGTCTATGTCGTCATCGGCCTGACGGTCCTGTTCTTCGGCGGGACCTCCTGGAAGCACATGAGCGTCATCGGCGCCGTGGCCGTCGTCGGGGCGGTGCTCGCCCTCGCCGTCGCGCCGGCGGTCGGAGTGAATGTCCTCAAGGGCTACCAGAAGCAGCGGCTCACCGAGTTCGTCAACCCGCCAAAGGTGTGCGGTCCCAACAACTCGACCTGCTACCAGCTCCAGCAGTCGGAGATCGCCATCGGCGCGGGGCAGAAGACGGGGCAGGGACAGCGCGGGGCCTCCCAGATCACCGGAGGGTTCGTGCCGGTGGCCAACGAGGACTTCATCTTCGCCTCCCTGAGCGACATCTACGGCTTTGCCGGAGCCGCGCTCGTGCTCGCCCTGTACGCGGTGATGATCTGGCGGGCCATCCGCATCATGACGATGGCCAAGAACATGTTCGGCACCCTCATTGCGGGGGGCATCCTGGGGATGTTCATGTTCCAGGTCTTCGTCAATGTCGGGATGACGATTGGGATCATGCCGGTGACTGGCGTACCGTTGCCGTTGATGTCCTACGGCGGTTCCTCTGTAGTGGTGACCTTTCTCGCGGTCGGTCTGCTGCAGTCCGTCTACATCCAGGCCAAGCTCGCAGCCGGAGCCAAGGCCAGAGTTCTTCTCGTTTGACCCTCCCTCTCGCGCCGCGCGTCCCTCGCGCCGCGGGATCGGAGTTTTCTCGCAGTCGCAGTTTTCACAAAGGATTCGAAATTGAAGAAGCAGGTTCTGGTCAGCGTCGACCGCGGTGAAACCCGGGTCGCGCTGCTCGAAGCAACCGGAGATGTGCCGGACCGCAAGGCTGCGGCCTCCTCGCGTCGACGCCGTCGGCCCGCCAACCCGGCGGCCGGCTACAACGTCGCCGAGCTCTACCTCGAACGCCGGGGTGCCCGGTCGATCGTCGGCAATATCTACAAGGGTCGCGTCGACAACGTGCTGCCCGGCCTGGAGGCGGCCTTCGTCGACATCGGGCTGGACAAGAACGGCTTTCTCCACGTTGACGAGATCGTCCTGCCCGGCGTCGAGGTGGCCCGCCGCGGTCGCGGCTCGGGCAAGGACGCCAAGTCGATCACCGAGCTCATCAAGCCGGGCCAGGAGATCGTCGTCCAGGTCGTCAAGGATCCCCTGAAGACCAAGGGTGCGCGCCTCTCCATGGATCTCACGATCGCTGGGCGCTACATGGTCTACGCGCCCTTCGGTGAGGGAGTCGGGGTCTCCCGCCGGCTCGAGGACAAGGAGCGCGAGCGGCTGCGCAAGGAGGCCAAGGCGCTGGACCTGCGCGGGGGCGGGGCAATCATCCGGACCGCCGCCCAGGGGGCGATCCGCACCGATCTCGAGCGCGAGATGCAGTACCTGTTCAAGCTCAACGAGGTCCTCCAGAAGCGCGTCGAGGACACCAAGGGTCCCGCGCTGGTCTTCCAGGAGGCCGACCTGTCCGTGCGCGTCGTGCGTGACATCTACTCCGAGGAGTTCGAGCGCGCGATCGTCGATGACGAGAAGCAGCACCACCGCCTGGTCTCGTTCTTCTCCCGCACCGCCCCCGAGCTCGTCGAGCACGTCGAGCTGTGGACGGAGGAGAAACCGATGTTCGAGGTCTACGGCGTGGAGAAGGCACTCGAGTCGACCCTGAGCCGGCGCGTCGACCTGCCCTCCGGCGGCTATCTGATCATCGACTACGCCGAGGCACTGACGGTCATCGACGTGAACTCGGGCTCCTTCACCGGCTCGGGCAAGAGCGCTCGCCTGGAGGACACCATCACGCGCACGAACCTCGAGGCCGCCGAGGAGGCGGTGCGCCAGCTGCGCCTGCGAGACATCGGCGGGATCATCGTCATCGACTTCATCGACATGGCTCGCGCGCGGAACCGGGATGCCGTCCTCAAGACGCTGCGCAAGGCCCTGGATGAGGACCGCACGAAAACCTTCGTCGTGGAGATCTCGCCGCTGGGCCTGGTCGAGATGACCCGCCAGAACGTCACCGAGGGCGTGCGCGAGATCATGACGCGGCCGTGTCCCGTCTGTGATGGTGAGGGGGTCATCAAGTCCGAGGAGACGATCGCCATCGAGTTCGAGCGGCGCATGCGCGAGCTCGCCCTCCACACCGAGGCCGAGGCGCTGCTGTTGCAGATGAACCCGCGCGTGTCGGCGGAGTTCACCGGGCACGGAGCCAAGGTGCTCGCCCAGATCGAGGCCGAGACCGGAAAGTGGTTCCACTTCGAGGGTTCTGAGGGGCTGCCCCTGGAGCACTTCGCCGTGCTCATGGAGGCCGATCGCGAGGAGGTGCTCGAACGTGCCCTGCCCTTCCGCGAGGGGGAGGAGGTCTACGTGAACATCGTCGAGCCGCACATGTACCAGCCGGGGGACGCGGTGGCCAAGGTCGACGGCTACATCATCTGCGTCAAGGGCGCCGAGGGCTCGGTGGGCCACAAGCGTCTGGTCCGCATCGAGGAGGTCGGTCGCACCGAGGCGATCGCCACCCCGCTGGAGGAGGAGCCCCTGGACGACCTGGGCCCAGTCGACGTGGCCGAGCCCGCCGAGGAGGCCTCCGCCGATGAAGTAGAATCCAACGAACGCCGTCGCGGACGGCGCGGTGGTCGTCGTGCCCAGCCCAAGGTGGCGGCCGCGTCCACCTCCGACACCTCCCCTGAGTGAACATGTCTTACGCAATCGTCAAAACGGGCGGCAAGCAGTACCGCGTCCAGGAGGGCCTCTCCTTCCTCGTCGAGCGTCTCGGCGCCGCCGAGGGCGAGGACGTCACGCTGGAGCCGCTGCTCTACGTCGACGGTGACCAACTCCTCGACGGCGAGGGCCTCGGCGGTGTGCAGGTGCAGGCGACGGTGCTCGCACACGAGCGCGGTCCGAAGCTGCGCGTCGTGAAGTTCAAGCCCAAGAGCGGCTACAAGCGCCGCAACGGTCACCGCCAAGACCTCACGCGCCTGCAGATCACGTCCATCACGGCCAAGTAGGGAGACCTCACCCATGGCACACAAGAAGGGCCTCGGTTCCTCCCGTAACGGCCGCGACTCGAACCCTAAGATGCTCGGCGTGAAGATCTTCGCCGGTCAGACCGTCAGCGGCGGTGAGATCATCGTCCGCCAGCGCGGCACGAAGTTCAAGCCTGGCGCCGGCGTCGGGCTCGGCAAGGACGACACGATCTTCGCCAAGGCGCCGGGCACGGTGCAATTCAACACCGGCTGGCGCGGGCGGGTCATCTCCGTCCAGCCCCACGAATCCGCCTAAGTCGAGCGAACATCCAGCGTGGGACGGGGGCGGGGTCTGTGGGACCCCGCCCTTTCTCGTCCCGGGCCCGGCTCAGGCGCTGAGAGCGGGGCCGATCTGGGCGGTGCAAAAGGCACAGCGCGTGGCCAGGATCGGGATCTCGGAGAGGCACTCCGGGCACTCCTTGGTGGACACCTCCTCCTCCTTCTTGGCAAAGCGCCCGTAGGGCTTCACGATGAAGAAGAACACAGCCACCCCGGTGAGCACGAAGGTGATGAGGGCGTTGATGAAGTCGCCGTAGAGGAAGTGACTTGCGTTGAGGGTGAAGAAGAGGTTGCCGAAGTTCGGCTTGCCGGCGATGAGCGCGATGATCGGCGTGAGCAGGTCGGTGATCAGCGCCTTGATCACCGCGGCGAACACCGTGCCCATAATGACCGCGGTCGCCAGCGCGATCAGATTGCCCATCAACAGGAAGTCCCTGAACTCCCCGGCCAGTTTGCGCATGTCTGTCTCCTATGAGGTTGTCATGATCCGTCCCGGCGCCATTCTGTCCCCGCCCCTCCATCCCTTCAACATCAGAAATTCGGCGCAATGAAAGACCAAGCTCGCATCCACGTCGCCGCCGGTGGTGGGGGGGACGGCTGCCTGTCCTTCCGGCGCGAAGCGCACGTCCCCAAGGGGGGGCCCGACGGCGGTGACGGCGGCCGCGGCGGTGACGTCGTGCTCGTCTGTGACGATTCACTGCGTGACCTCGAGCACTTCCGCCGCGCGAGCTTCTTCAAGGCCACGCGGGGCGGCCACGGGCAGGGCTCGGGCCGACACGGGGCCGACGGAGCGACGCTCGAGGTGAAGGTGCCTCCGGGCACCGAGATCCGCGTGGAGTCCGACGACAGCCGCCATGACCTGATCGTCCCGGGCCAGCGTGCCGTGGTGGCCGGCGGCGGCTCGGGCGGACGCGGCAACCGCCGCTTCGCCGGTCCCACCCACCAGACTCCGCGTTTTGCCGAACGCGGCCTGCCCGGTGCCGAGACCTGGCTCACCCTCCAGCTCAAGCTGCTCGCCGACGTCGGGCTCGTCGGGCTGCCCAACGCGGGCAAGTCCTCGCTGCTCAGCCGCATCACGCGCGCCGCGCCGAAGATCGCCGACTATCCCTTCACGACGCTCTCACCGGTGCTCGGCACGATTCACGAGGACGACCGCCAGCTCGTCGTCGCCGACATCCCCGGGCTGATTGAGGGGGCGGCGGACGGTGCCGGTCTCGGCCATGATTTCCTCGCCCACGTCGAGCGCTGCCGGCTGCTCGTCCACGTCCTCGACTTGGCGCCCCTCGACGGCTCGGACCCGGAGGAGAACTTCGCCACGGTCGAGCGTGAGCTCGCCCTGCACGACCCGCGCCTGGCCGAGCTGCCCCGCATCCTCGCCCTTTCCAAGGCCGACCTCATCGCTCCGGAGTTCGCCGCGGCGGCCCGCGAGCGCTGGGCGGCGCGACTCAACCCCGACAGCGACCGCGTGGTCGAGACCTGGGAGGAGGCGCCCGAGCCCGCCGTGCCCGTGCTCATCACCTCTTCGGCCACACGCCAGGGTCTGGACGAGCTCGTGCGGCTGATGCTGAGGCGGGTGCCGTTGCTCGACGGCACCGGCGCTGAACCTGCGGTCGGCCCCCGCGCCGACGCCGAGGAGCTCGACGCGCTGGCCGAGCACCGCACCTTCCGTCCGGCCCCCAAGCGCGGTTACACCGTCGAGCTGGTCAACGGCGCCTACGTCGTCGATGGGCCGGCGGTGCAGCGCCTCGTCGGGCGCTACGACCTCGAGAACGAGGATGCCCTGGCCCACCTCGAGAAGCGCCTGCGCGGCATCGGGGTCATCCGCGCGCTCGAGGCCGCCGGCTTCGCGGCCGGGGACGACGTCATCCTCGCCGGCATCGAGTTCGACCTCGACCCCTGATCCGTGGGTCCGATCATCGTCAAGCTCGGCTCCTCGGTCGTCGCCGACGAGGCCGGACGGATCCGCACCGACGTGCTCGCGGGCGTAGCCGCCGAGATCGCCGACCTACGCGCCGCCGGGCGCCAGCCGGTGATCGTCACCTCCGGAGCCATCGCGCGGGGACTCGAGGCCCTCGGCATCCCCCCGGCCCGGCGCCCGCGCGGCCTCGGGGAGCTCCAGGCCGCCTCGGCGGTCGGCCAGGGAAAGCTCTACCGCGTCTACGACGAACTCCTGGGCGCCCAAGGGGTCCCAAGCGCCCAGGTGCTGCTCACCTTCTTCGACATCTCGGCGCGCAGCCACTACCTCAACGCGCGCCAGACGCTCGGGCGGCTGCTCGAGTGGCAGGTCGTGCCCGTCATCAACGAGAACGACACGACGACGACGGACGAGATCTCGTTCGGCGACAACGATTTCCTTGCCGCCCAGGTGGCGATCCTGCTCGGCGCCGAGCTGCTCGTCCTGCTCACCGTCGCCGGTGGCGTCTACACCGCCGACCCACGCGAGGACCCCCAGGCGCGGCTCGTCGCCGAGGTCACGCGGATCGAGGATCTCGACGACCTGGAGATCGGCCATCAGACCTCGCTGCTGGGCTCGGGGGGCATGCGCTCAAAGGTCGTCGCGGCCGAGATGGCCACGGCGGCGGGGATCGAGACAGTCGTGGCCGGCGGGCTGGAGCCCGGGGTCATCGGAGCCGTCGTGGCCGGGGAGCCGGTGGGCACGCGCTTCCGGGCCCGGGCCGGGCGCGCCTCCTCGTTCAAGCTGTGGCTCCGCTACGCCAAGCCGACCCGCGGTGAGGTCGTGGTCGACGGCGGCGCGGCGCGGGCCCTGCGCGTCGGGGGTACGAGCCTGCTGCCGGTAGGGGTCGTCGAGGTGCGCGGCGCCTTCGACGCCGGGGACGCCGTTGAGGTGACCCACGAGGGGTCGGTCATCGGCAAGGGGATCTCCTCCTACGCAGCTGACGAACTGCGCCGGGTCCAGGGCCAGAAGTCCGCCGCCGTGCGGGAGCTCCTGCCCGACTCACCCGACGAAGCGATCCACTGCGACTACCTCGTGCTCCTGTGAGCCGGGTGCGTACCCTTCAGCGGTGATGAGCACCACCGTGATCAGCGTGCGCGAGATCTGCGAAGCCGCCAAGGCCGCCTCGCGCCGCCTGGCCATGACCGACAGCGCGACCAAGAACCGCGCGCTGGCGGCCATCGCCGATGCGCTCCTGAGCCGCACGCCGGAGATCCTCGAGGCCAACCGGCTCGACCGGGAGGCCGGCGCCGAGGCGGGCCTCTCCGGCGCGCTGATGGACCGGCTCACCCTGGACGCTCCCCGGGTCGCGGCGATCGCCGTCGGGGTGCGGGCCGTGGCCGCGCTCCCTGACCCCGTGGGCGAGGTCATCGACGGCCACCGCCTCCCCAACGGCCTCGACGTGCGCAAGGTGCGAGTGCCCCTGGGGGTCGTCGCGGTCGTGTACGAGGCCCGGCCGAACGTCACCATCGACGCGGCGGCGCTGTGTGTGAAGTCGGGCAACGCGATCGTCCTGCGCGGCTCCTCATCGGCGGCGCGCTCCAACGCGATCCTCGTGGCCATCGCCGCCGCGGCGGCCACCCAGTCCGGGCTGCCGGAGGGGGTCATCTCGCTCATCGGCGGTGGGGACCGTGCGGAGCTCGCCGAGCTGGCCACCCAGACGGGCCTCGTCGACCTGATCATCCCACGCGGGGGGGAGGGACTCAAGGCGGCGCTCAAGGGTGTGGCGACCGTGCCGGTGATCTTCGCCGCGTCGGGCAACTGCCATGTCTACGTCGACGCCGGCGCCGATCTCGAGGTCGCCCGCGACATCATCGTCAACGCCAAGGTCCAGCGGCCCGGGGTGTGCAACGCGGCGGAGACGCTGCTCGTCCACCGCGACGTCGCCGACCATTTCCTGCCCCGGGCCCTGCACGCCCTCCACGACGCCGGCGTCACGCTCCATGGCGACTCGGGGACGCGGGCGGCCGTCCCCGAGCTCCCGATCCGGGAGGCGACCGCGGCGGACTGGGACACCGAGTACCTCGACCTCGACCTCGCCGTGAAGATCGTCGACTCGGTGCAGGACGCCGTCGCGCACATCAACCGTCACGGCAGCGGACACTCTGAAGCGATCGTCACCGGGTCGGCCCAGGCCGCCCGCACCTTCCAGCTCGAGGTCGACGCGGCCTGCGTCTACGTGAACGCCTCGACGCGGTTCACCGACGGCGGCGAGTTCGGCATGGGGGCCGAGATCGGGAACTCCACCCAGAAGCTCCACGCCCGCGGACCCATCGGGCTGCGCGAGCTGTGCACGTTCAAGTACCTCGTCGAGGGCGCCGGGCACGTTCGGCCCTGAGCCGGGCCCGACACTGGTCGTGACCCGCACCGGGATCCTCGGCGGCACCTTCAACCCGCCGCACCTGGGACACCTCATCTGCGGCCAGGAGGCCCTTGTCCAGCTCGAGCTCGACCGCGTCCTGATGATCCCCGCCGGGCGCCCCCCGCACAAGGCGGTCGACGGGGATCCCGGAGCCGGGCATCGGCTCGAGCTGTGCCGGCGCGCCGTGGACGGGGATCCGCGCTTCGCCGTCTCGGACCTGGAGATGGAGCGTGAGGGTCCGTCGTTCACCGTCGATACGCTTGCCTCGCTGCGACAGATCGCTCCCCATGATGAGCTGTACCTGATCGTCGGAGGTGACGTCGCCGCCGGCCTCGGGTCCTGGCGGGAGCCTGACCGGGTCCTGTCGCTGGCGACCCTCGCTATCGCCCGGCGGCGGGGGACCCCCCGTCACGCCGTCGAGGCCGCGCTGGGGGCGGTCCCCGGCGGTGAGCGCGCGCGATTCTTCCGCATGCCCCGGATCGGGATCTCCTCGACGGAGATCCGCGAACGGGTGCGCCGCGGCCAGCCGCTGCGCTACCTCGTGCCCGACGCGGTCGCCCACTACATCGACGAACACCAACTCTATGAGAGGTAGCCTCAAGTGATGACGCCCGAAGAGATCGCCACGGCCGTGAGCGAGTACGCCGGGGATGTGAAGGCGGAGAACCTCGTGAGCCTGGATCTCCGGGAGTACATCTCCTACACGGACTATTTCGTCATCTGCACAGGCCGCTCGGGTCGGCAGGTGAAGGCCATCCACGACCGGATCGCCGAGGGGCTCAAGCATGAGCACGCCATGCTCCCCGTGCGTGTCGACGGGGTTTCCTCCGCCCAGTGGATCCTCATGGACTACGGCGACGTCGTGGTCCACATCTTCACCCCGGAGATGCGCGAGTACTACCAGCTCGAGCGCCTGTGGGGCGAGGCGCCCAAGCTCAGCGCCGCGAACCTCTAAAGCGCCCCGAGCAGCTTCGGGGCCACCTGCTTCTTGCGGCTCATCACCCCGGGCAGCTCGAGCACGCTGCCGTTGGGCTCGACCCCGAAGGCGCGGCTCACCGCGTGGGTGTCACCGGCGACCAGCAGGTTCGTGCCCTTCTCGATGATGTCGGTGACCATCAGCGCGTAGACCTGCACGCCACGGGCCTCCTGTTCACGGCGCAGGGCGGCGAGCAGCTCCTCCTTGCGCTCGAGCAGGCTCGAGCCGACGACCTCGACCTGGGCGACGACGAACGGCTGGCCGGTGCCGGAGCGGAAGTCCTTGGCGTCCCGCTTGACGAGCTCGTCCGCGGAGGTGCCCGACACGTCCGATCCGGCCTTGAACATCTCAGAGCCGAAGGCCGTCGGGTCGAGATCGAGCAGCCCGGCGAGGTAGCTCACCACGGCGCGGTCACGCTCGGTCGTCGTCGGCGAGTTGAGGATGACGGTGTCGGAGATCACCGCGCCGAGCAACACGGTGGCCGCGGCGGGCGAGGGCTCCAGCTCGTTGCGGCGGAAGCGCTCGACCACGAGCGTCGCCGTGGAGCCGACCGGGTCGAAGGTGGCGAGCACCGGGACCTCGGTCTCGATCGAGCCGATGTGGTGGTGGTCGAGGATCTCGACGATCTCAGCCTGCTCGATTCCGAGCACCGACTGGGCGCGTTCGGCATGGTCAACGAGGATGACGCGGCGGCGCTCGGGTCCGACCAGGTCGGCCCGGGTGACCAGGCCCACCGGCCGATTGCCGTTGTCGACGACCACCGCGGTCCCGTGGTGGCTCTCCTTGATCTGCTCGGAGACATCGGAGACGAGGTCCTCGCACTCCGCCACCAGAGGATCCTTCTCCATGAGCCCCCGGCACGGTGCGGCGAGGGTGATCATCCGAGCCGAGACGTAGGTGTCCAGGGGCGAGGCGATGACCGCGGTCCCGTGGGCCTCGGCAAGGGCGATGATCGCCTCACTCGGTCGGGCTCCGTTGGAGATGACGAGCAGGGAGATGCCTCGTTCGATGACCATCGCCATCGCCTCGGGACGGTTGCCGATGACGACGACGTCTCCGGCGGTGATGCCCGTTGGCGACTCCAGGTCCATCGAGTGGGCCCACACCCGCCCGGACAGGCGGCTGTCCTCACCTGTGAGCAGCTCGCCCTCGAGCACGCCGGCCACCGCACGGACGTAGGTGGCCTCGCGCAGCTTGGAGCTCTCGCGCGATTCGCGGATGTAGCGGCGGGCGAGCGCCCGGGTCGTGACGACGCCGCTGAGGCGGCCCTCGTCGTCGACCACGGGAATGAGCTCGACGTCGGCGCGAGCCATGGCCAGGCCGGCCTCGCGGACGGGGTCGTCCTCGCGGATGTAGGGAAACTCGGTGCTCATCACGTCCATCGCGCGCAGCTTCACGTGGGCGAGAAACTCCGGGGCGGGCAGGCCGGCGCGCGTGAGCACCCAGGTCGTCTGCGGGTTGAGCTCACCGAGACGGACCGGGACGTACTGAGTGTCGGGATCCAGCCGGGTCTTCAGCTCAGCCAGGCCGATCGCGGACCCGATGGAGTCGGAGTCCGGGTTGCGATGGCCGGTTACGTAGACGGGTTTCACACGGGGATTATTCCCGAAGTTCTGCGCCGACGGCGCGACACGGTAGGTTCTGCACCAGTTTTCCCGCCGGATACTTGAGAAAGGCTGGTCATGCCGTCCGCTCCGCGCATCCTCCCGACGCAGATCGCCGAGGGTTCGGCGCCTGGTCTGCGCTATCGCCTCGAGGGCGAGCTCGTCCCCGCGCTGCACATGGCTCTGGACGGGACCGTGCCGGTGTTCTTCGAACACCATGTGCTGCTGTGGAAGTACCCGACGATGCAGCTGGGCCTCCATCCGTTGCGCAAGGGCCTGGCCCGGCGCGTCTTCGCTGGGATGCCGCTGCTGCTCCTCGAGGCCCAGTCCGCGGGGGAGATGGCCTTCAGCCGTGACGCACCGGGGCACATCGTCGCCCTGCACCTGCAGCCCGGTGAGGGTGTCGTCGTGCGCGAGCACCAGTTCCTCGCCGCCAGCGGGCACATCGAGTACGACTTCACTCGCATCAAGGGCTTCGCGAACATGGCCTTCGGCGGCGGCTTCTTCGTCGACCAGTTCCTCGCCACCACCGGCGAGGGGGTCGTCTGGGTCCACGGCTACGGCAACGTCTTCGAGAAGCTGCTCGAACCGGGTGAGGCGATCGACGTCGAGCCCGGTGGCTGGATCTACCGCGACCACTCCGTGACGATGGAGCAGGAGGTCTACGGCTTCAAGACCGGCTTCCTCTCCGGCGCGGGCCAGCTCGTCTTCAATCGCTTCGTCGGACCCGGGCGGGTCGGCATCCAGTCCGCCTACTACCACCCGCCCGGAGCCGAGACGGGCGCCGGGGGCGGTCAGGCCCCCCAGGGCGGCCTGGGCGGCCTGCTCGGCGGCCTGCTGGACAACTGATGGGTCACTCGGGGCTGAATCGCTCGCAGCCGGACTTCGCTCCGGCGAACTTCCGCAAAAAATGGCTCTATACGAGCCATTTTGGGGCTGAGTTCGCAGAACGGCGGCGCGCGCGGTGAGCCTCCCCACCGGATACCTCGCCGCCCACCCGCTGCCGCCGGGCATCACCGGTGCGCTCGGGCTCCAGGGCTACCAACTGCTCGCCGACGTCGGCGGGGTGGGGGCGGGGCGCCTGGGAGCCGAGGCGTTCCTGCTCGCGGTCGACGATCCGGCGGGGGGGAGCTCGGCGCCCGGAGCCGGACCAGCCGGGGCGGGCACCCAGATCAGCCTCCACCAGGGCCGCCTGCGCGACGAGGCCGAAGCGGCCGCCTACGTACAGCTCGCGGCCCAGCTCGGCCTGCTGCGCCTGTCGGGCTACCGGGTCGCGCTGGAGCGGGAGGGACTGCGGTCACGCTTCTCGCTCGTCGACCCGGGCACAGGGGCGATCGCCCTGGCCCTTCCCACCCGGCCCGGCGGCCGTCTCTTCGGTGGGGGTACCACCGCCGGGACCCTGCTCGCCGCCGCACGCGGACTCGCGCCGGCGGGGGCCCCGCCCGACCTCGGCCGGCCCGAACTGTTGCGCGACACACTGCTTGCCCTCGCCCTGGCCGACGACTCACTCGGCGGGGCGGCGGCCGCCGAGACCGCCGACCGTGCCCTCGCCCTCATCCAGGCCCGCCCGGGGCTCGATCCGGCCCGCGCGCTCGAGGTGGCAAAGACCGCAGACGCCTGACCGACTCCGTGGCCCCTACTGCAGGTAGTTCTCCACGGTTCCGGCTTCCCGGGGCTGAGCGTCCCCAGGGTCCTCGCCCGCCTCGCGCAGGGCGCGACGCTGGCGCAGCAGGTCGTAGACCCGGTCGAGCTCGACGCGCACCTGGGCGAGCCGCTCCCGGTCGGCGGCGAGTGCCGACTCATCCCCGGCGTCGTGGCTCTCCTGGGCCTCGAGTCGTTTCTCCTCGGCGACGAGCGCCTCGATGCGGTCGGTGATCAGTTCATCGCTCATGGGCCTGATCTTCCCCCAGCCCGGGCGGATCAACCGGCGGGCCGGGCGCGACGGGGGAGAGCCGGATTCGCGGGGTGCCCCGGCGCGTGACGATGATCTTCTCACCGGCGGCGACCTGGTCGATGACTTGGCCGAGGGTGAGTCGCAGTTCGTCGGACCCGATGGTCCTCACCGGGATCTGACCCGGCGAGGAGAGAGTGGAGCTGAGGGGGCTCGAACCCCTGGCCTCCGCCATGCCATGGCGGCGCTCTTCCAGCTGAGCTACAGCCCCGTTGAAATCGAAGTCGTCAGCAAGGGTAATACACGCTCGTTGATTGTTTCGACTCGGTGTGAGGCGCAGGTGCACGACACTCCGGCCAGCGAATATAGACGGCGGCAGCAGAAAGCAGCGATCGAGCTCCGAGGACCACACCGCCAGCCGGTCGATCTCGTGCGCGGCGTAGGTGCTGCGGACGTAGCCCGTTGCCGAGAGGTAGCTTCCGCCGGTGTTGACGACGAGCACGTCTCGGTCCGGACCGAGATGGCCATGCTTGACTTGGACCCGCAGCAGGCGACCCCCGATGTCGAAGATCTGGTCCGCACGGGAATGGCCGCCCAACGGCCGATAGACAGTGATCCCCCGCTTGAGGGCTTCAGACTCGATGACCGCCTCAGCGGCAACACCCTTCTGGTTGTTTGTCAACTCGACCACGAACACATGTTCGCAGTGGGCCGGGACGGAACCACGGTCCGCGCGCACGTGTCGCGGACGTGATGGCGCGCGGGCCGGGCTCAACAGCTAGCCGCCGGGGATGAACTCCGGCACCTCGAGCCCGTCGTCGGCGCCCGCGCGCCGACGACCGCCGCCTCGCGCTCCCGCAGACCGGGCAGAACCCGTCCCCGCTCCCGAGCCGGACCCGCCCCGGGAGAGTTCTCCCGCCGGGTCGATGCGGTCGAGCTGACCGAGCATCGCGGAGTGGATCGCCTGAACGTCGCGCAGCAGTCGTCCGGCGTTGGAGCGCATGGAGTCCCCGAGCTCGTGCAGGTCCTTGACGATGTCTTGACCGTCGGCGGAGATGAGCCCCGCGGTCTCGCGGGCCGACCTCATCAGCTCTCGGGCCTTCTCGGCTGCCTCCGCCGTGACGCGCGCGGCGTCCGCCCGGGCGGTGGCGAGGACCTGTTCGGCGTTCTCCTGGGCCTTGGAGAGAGTGGCCAGGGCGTCCGAGGTCGCCTGCTCCTTGTGCTCGTCGGCCCCCATGCGGATTCGGTCGGCCTCCGACTGGGCCCGGGCAACGATGTCGCGGGCCTCCGAGGTGCCCTGCTCCACGATGCCACGCACCTCCCCCGCGGCGCTCTCGCGAATACGCGCCGCGTCCTCGCGTGCGGTGGAGATGATCTCGGTGGCCTCGGACTCGGCGGCGCGGATCCGATTCTCCGCCGCCCGGTCCGCCTCGGCGATGCGCTCGCGCAGGCGCCGCTCGGCCTCCTGGCGGATCTCCTCCGCGGTGGCCTCGGCGGCCTCGATGATCGCCGAGAGGCGGTCCAGGGAGGAGTCGGCGGACATTGCCCCGATGCTAGGCGGCAGGGGCGCGCAGCTCCGCAACTCCGCTGCCAGGGGGACCGGTGGGGGCCACGGACCTGACTGGGGTGGGGTGTTCGGAGGCTGACCGCCGACTGCCGGCTTCCCCCACGACGGCCGATGACGGTGGGAAGGTGGATTCCGCGCCACTCGCACCGTGCTCTCGTCGATTCTCGCCCCCATCACCACGACCCTGCTGGAGTCGATCGAGGACGCCCCGGTGGGCATCGCCGTGCTCGCCCCGGGCGGGCGCGGGCGGATCCTCGGCGCGAACCGGACCCTCTGTCAGATGCTTGGACGCAGCGAGG
Source organism: Solirubrobacteraceae bacterium (assembly GCA_035702765.1). Lineage (GTDB taxonomy): Bacteria > Actinomycetota > Thermoleophilia > Solirubrobacterales > Solirubrobacteraceae > Palsa-465. The sequence goes on along the minus strand of DASSZV010000070.1, from coordinate 70,505 downwards.
CCGAGCTCGTGGCCACGCCGCTGGCCGAGATCACCCACCCCGAGGACCGGCAGGCCACCGACGTCTTCCACGCCCAGGTGCGCACCCAGGGAAGCGGGGAGATCGAGAAGCGCTTCCGGCATCGGGACGGCCGCTATGTCTGGGTGCTCGCCTCGGCGGCCCCGTTACGTGGCGAGGACGGGCGCATCGCGGCGACCCTGAGCCACTTCTTCGACATCTCCCAGCGCCGGGAGGCCGAGTCCCGGCTGGCCGAAAGCGAACGCCTGCACCGGCGCATCCTGCAGACGACCGCCGACGGGTTCTGGGCCTACGCCCCGGACCGACGGATCGTCACGGCGAACGAGCGGATCGCCCGAATGCTCGGGTACGCGACCCGCCACGAGGTCCTGGGCACGAGCCTGGACGACCATCTCTTCCCGGAGGACCGCGCCGCCTCGCGGGTGCGCCAGCGCGAGCGTCGCGAGGGCGTCGAGCACGGCACCTATGAGGTGCGGATGCGTCGCCGCGACGGCAGGGAATGCTGGGTCGAGCTGACGCCCAACCACCTGCCCGGCCGCGATGGGGGCGACGGCGGTGGCTTCGCTTTCCTGCGCGACGTCACCCAGCGCCGCGCCACCCGCGCGGAGCTCACCCGGGCCCTGCAGCTGCGTCGGCTCCTGGTCACCCACCTGCCCGACACCGTCGCGGTGATGTTCGACGGTGAGCTGCGCTGCCTGCTCGTGGAGGGCTCGGCGGCTCCGGAGGCGGTGCTCGGCCTGCGCGTCGGGGTGTCCCTCAGCGCCGCGGCGAGCTGGCCCGACGCAGACCGCGGGCTCCTGACCGAGCGCTGCCGCGCCGCGCTCGGCGGCCTCACCCAGACCGTTGACCTCGTGCGCGGCGAGCGCATCCTCGCGCTCACCATCACCCCGGTCTGGGAGGTCGACGGGTCGGTCCAGGGTGGCCTGCTGGTGGCACGCGACGTCACCCAGGCTCGGCGGGACCGTGCCCAGCTCACCGCCCTGGCCGAGAAGGACCCTCTCACCGGCCTGGCCAACCGGGCGGCCTTCCGCGCCGCCCTGGAGGCGGCCCTGGCGGCGGAGATGCCCGGAGCCCTCGTGTTCCTCGATCTCGACAATTTCAAGCAGGTCAACGACTCTCTCGGTCATGACGCCGGCGACGAGCTGCTCGTGGAGGTCGCCGCCCGCCTGGAGGCGCTCGTCGGTGAGGGCCAGCTCGTCGCCCGGCCTTCCGGGGACGAGTTCTGCCTGCTCCTGAGCGGATTCACGCGCACGTCGGAGATCACCCGGGTCGCCCACGCGATGCTCGACCTCTTTGACCGACCGTTCCTCGTCCGGGGGGCGGAGGTGTTCGTCGGCGCCTCGGCGGGCCTCGCCCGCCTGGGCCGGGACGGCCGTGACGTGAGCGCGCTGCTCACCGCCGCGGACATGGCCATGTACGCCGCCAAGGCCGACGGGCGCCGGGCCTTCCGCTTCTTCCGGCCCGAGATGGCCGAGCGGGCCCAAGCCCGGCTGACCCTGACCTCCGACCTGTATCGAGCCCTGGCCCGCAGCGAGTTCGTGCTGCACTACCAGCCCCAACTGCGCCTTCGGGACGCCCGTGTGACCTCGCTGGAGGCCCTCGTGCGCTGGAACCATCCCAGCCTGGGTCTGCTCGCGCCGGACCGCTTCATCTCCCTCGCCGAGGAGTCCGGCCTGATCGTGCCCCTCGGCGAGTGGGTTCTCGAGGAGGCCTGCCGTCAGCTTGCCGCCTGGCGCGCGCAGGGCCTCCGCACCCGGGTGGCCGTCAACGTCGCGGCCCGTCAGCTCGTCGACGCGGCCTTCCCGGGCGTCGTCGCGGCGGCGCTGGCCCGCCACGGCCTGCCTGCGGCCGCGCTCGAGCTCGAGATCACCGAGAGCGCGCTGATGGACGCCGAGCGCTCGGTGGCCATCCTCGATCAGCTCAAGCGGATCGGCGTGAGCATCGCCATCGATGACTTCGGCACGGGCTTCAGCTCGCTGGCCCGTCTGCGCCGGCTGCCCGTCGACGTGCTGAAGATCGACCGCGCCTTCATCGCCGAGCTGGACAGCCACCCGCGGACCGCCGCGGTCGTCCGGTCGATCATCGCCCTCGCCCACAATCTCGGCATGGAGGCCCTCGCCGAGGGGGTCGAGCGCCCGAGTCAGCGTGACCGGCTGCTCTCCGAGGGCTGCGACCTGGCCGGCGGCTGGCTGTGGAGCCGGGCCGTTCCCGCCGGGGCGGTCCCGCCGTGGCTCACGGGCGCCCCCGCGAGGATCTCCGACACCGACACGCACGCCGACGCCGACACCCACGCGGCCTCCGGACTGGCCTGCCCCGGCTGACCCGGCGGGCCCTCGCCCCGGCCCGGACGGCCCGCCCCAAAGTAAGCTCAGCAGCTCACGATGTCCGACACCGCACCTGATATCCCGGCGATCGCCGAGCGTCACTTCGACAACGCCGCCATCGAGGCGAAATGGCAGGCGGTGTGGGAGGCCGAGAAGACCTGGGAGGTCGCCAACGGACCCGACGGCGGCCCGGATGCGGCGGTCCCACAGACCGCCGCCGATGACCCGCCCCGGGCGTATGTGCTGGAGATGCTCCCCTACCCCAGCGGCGAGCCTCACATCGGCCATCTGAAGAACTACGCGATCGGGGATGCGATCGCTCACTTCAAGCGCCGTCACGGCGTCACCGTGCTGCACCCGATGGGCTATGACGCCTTCGGTCTGCCCGCGGAGAACAACGCGATCAAGACCGGTACCCCCCCGCGGGTGGCCACCGACCAGTCGATCGCCTCCTTCCAGCGGGCCTTTCGCTCCTGGGGCATCTCGATCGACTGGTCTCGCGAGTTCGGCACCCACACGCCCGAGTACTACCGCTGGACCCAGTGGCTGTTCCTGAAGCTGTACGAGCAGGGGCTCGCCTACCGCAAGGAGTCGGCGGTCAACTGGTGCCCGCAGGACCAGACGGTGCTCGCCAACGAACAGGTCGTCAACGGGCACTGCGAGCGCTGCGGCACCGCCGTCGAGCTGCGCCAGCTCGAGCAGTGGCAGTTCCGGATCACCGCCTACGCCGACCAGCTGCTCGAGGACCTCGACACGATCGACTGGCCCGAGCACGTCAAGACCCAGCAGCGCAACTGGATCGGACGCTCCACCGGCGCCGAGGTCCAGTTCCACTGCGCCGCCAACGCCACCGACTACGCGGTCTTCACCACCCGACCCGACACCCTCTTCGGGGCGACCTTCTTCGTCATGGCCCCCGAGCACCCCGACGTCCTGCGCCTGGCCGCGGGAGGGCCGCAGGAGCAGGCGGTGCGCGACTACGTCAACCACGTTCTCACCGAGTCCCGCGAGGAGCGCGGCGCCGCGGACAAGACCAAGACCGGCGTCCCGCTCGGCACGTCGGTGCGCAACCCCGTCACGGGCGAGGACATCCCCATGTGGGTGGCCGACTACGTGCTCATGGAGTACGGCACCGGCGCGGTGATGGGGGTGCCCGCCCACGACGAGCGTGACCATGCCTTCGCCCGTGCCTACGACCTGCCGATCCGTCGGGTCGTCGCCTCCGAGGTCGACGAGCTGCCCTACACCGGGGATGGCCCGCTGGTGAATTCGGGCGAGTTCGACGGGCTGCACAACCGCGACGCCTACGGCGAGATCGTCGGCTGGCTGGCCCGCGAGGGTCTGGGCCGTGCCTCGACCAACTACCGGCTGCGCGACTGGCTGCTCAGCCGCCAGCGCTACTGGGGCTGTCCGATCCCGATCATCCACTGTCCCGACTGCGGCCTGATGCCCGTCCCCGAGGACCGGCTGCCCGTCGAACTGCCCGAGATCGAGGAGTACCAACCCAAGGGTCAATCGCCCCTGGCCGCCGCCACCGACTGGGTGAACGTCGCTTGCCCCGCCTGTGGCGGGCCCGCGCGTCGGGAGACCGACACGATGGACACCTTCGTCGACTCCTCCTGGTACTTCCTGCGCTACTGCGACGCGACGAACACCGAGCGCCCCTGGGCGCGGGCGGCCGTCGATCGCTGGATGCCCGTGGACCAGTACATCGGCGGGGTCGAGCACGCGATCCTGCACCTGTTGTACGCGCGCTTCTTCGTCAAGGCCTTCGCCGACATGGGACTCGTCGGCGTGCGCGAGCCCTTCCAGGCCCTGTTCACCCAGGGGATGATCCTCGGGCCCGACGGCCACAAGATGTCCAAGTCCAAGGGCAACGTCATCTCTCCCGCTCCGCTCGTGGCCAGGTACGGCGCCGACGCGGCCCGGGCCTACATCCTCTTCATCGGGCCGCCGGACCAGGACGCCCCGTGGAATGAGAACTCGCTCGAGGGCGTCCACCGTTTCCTCACGCGCATGTGGCGTCAGAGCGAGGAGCTGGTGGCCGCCGGCCACGGGGCGGGTGACGGCGGCGGTGACTTTGGGTTCACCGCCGCCGGCGGGGAGCCCTCCCCCGACGATCTCGCCCTGTTGCGCAAGACCCACTGGGCGATCGACAAGGTCACCCACGACCTCGACGGGCGCTTCTCCTTCAACACGGCGATCGCCGCGCTGATGGAGCTCGTCAACGAGCTCTACCGCCGGCCCGCGGCCGCCCCGGCCGTCCGCGCGTTCGCCACCGCGAGCGCGGCGAGCCTCGTCTTCCCCTTCGCTCCCCACATCGCCTCGGAGGTGTACGAGCGGCTCACCGGACGGCGCGTCTGGGAGGAACCCTGGCCCGCGGCGGACCCGGCCTTCCTCGCCTCGGACGCCTTCGAGCTCGTCTGTCAGGTGAACGGCAAGGTGCGCGCCCGGGTGAGCGCAGCCAGCGGCGCTGACCGCGACGTTCTTGAAGCGCTCGCTCGGGACGCCCTGGGCAGCCACCTGGAGGGCCGCGAGATCGTCAAGGTCGTCGTCGTGCCCGACAAGCTCGTCAACATCGTCGTCCGCTGAGGCGGGGGGCGGGCGCCGCAACCGCGCCCCCGCCCGGCCGCCGCGGCCGCCGCGGGCCGCCGCGGGCCGCTCTACGCTGAGTCCGTGGCGCCCAGCTTCAAGCCCGCGTACCTCATCCACGGCGACGATCACGGTCGCGTGGGGGAGCGCCGGGCGCGGCTGCGCGCGCTGGCCGAGGGCGCCTCAGGGGCCGGCGGCCTCGAACTCTTCGAGGGGGACAGCGCGGCCCCGGACACCGTCGCCGCCGCCCTGAACGCGATGACCATCGCGCTGGGCCGGCGCTTCCTCATCGTCGACGGGGTCGAGCGCTGGAAGGACAAGGAGCTCGATGCGCTCGTCGGCGCGCTGGTGGACCCGCCCGCGGAGACGACGGTCGCCTTCTTCGCGCGTGAGGACGGTCGCGTCAAGGCGCCCAAGCGTCTGCACGAGGCGGTGCGGGCCGCGGGGGGGGACATCGCGGCGGAGGAGACGGTGAAGCCCTGGGACCTGCCCAAGTGGGTGAGCGCACGGGGGCGAGAGCTCGGTCTGGACCTGTCCGCCGACGCGGCGCGGGCGCTCGTCGCCCATGTCGGGGACCGCCAGCAGCGGCTGCTGCGGGAACTGGAGAAGATCGAGCTCACCCTGCGCGGCCCCGGGCAGGATCCCCGGACGCCGCTGGAGGTCGACGCCGAGACGGTGCTGGAGATCTCCGCGCCCTCGAGCCAGCGCAAGGTGTGGACCTTCGCCGACGGTCTGCTCGCCGGCGATCCCGCCCGGGCGGCGGCGCTCTTCGGGGAGCTGCGCGCGCAGGGCGACCGCGTCGGGGCGATGCTCTTCTCCGTCGCCGGACGACTGCGCGACGCGCACCGCGTCGCGGCGGCGCTCGAGGCCGGGTCGACCCCGGCGGAGGCCAAGCGTGGGCTGCGCATGCCCCCGCGGGCCCAGGACGTGCTGCTTGCCGACGCCCGACGGATGGGCGCTGAGCGGCTCGCGCGGCTCGTCGTCGCGATGGCCGAGCTGGAGGCGACGACCCACGGCGGGGGGCGCGGCGGCGTCTCCGAGGACACGCGCATGCTCCGGATCATCGGCGAGCTGGTGACGTGATGACGGCGGGTGGTGCGCCCGTGAGGACGACGATGCCGGACAGCCTCAGGTGAGATCGTGGCGCTCGGAGTCGCCGCGTCCGTCTGAGAGCCCGAGCCCGCGAGCGGTCCGGGATGCGGAGGGCCAGCCCGGCGGGACGTGCCCGCCGGTGGTGCTACTCGGCGGCGGCGCCGGAGAGGATGCGTGCGGCGCGCGACTTCTTGCGCGCACCGTTGTGCTTGTGCAGCGCGCCGCGCTTGACGGCCTTGTCGATCGTCGCCACAAGGATGCGGTGCTCGGACTCGGCGGTCGCGCCGTCCCCGGCTGCGACGGCCGCTTCGAGACGACGGAAGTAGGTCTTCACCTTGGAGGTGTAGCGGCGGTTTTCGTCACGCTCGCGCAGCGCACGCTCGATGCGCTTCTTCTGGGATGCGATGTTGGCCATGCGCGGCCGTACTATAGCGGCCTCTTGAGCCGTTCCCAGGACACTCGGTGACCGCGCGCAGCGCCGCGGAGACGCGGTTCCGCGGCCCGCGCGGACCCCGCCGGCCCGCGGCCGCGCCCGCTCCGCGTCGGCTGGCGGTGAGTACGGCCATCTTCACCATCTTCACGGCCCTCTCCCGGGTCATCGGGCTCATTCGCGAAAGCGTTGCGGCGGCCCTGTTCGGTCAGGGGGCGGCCGCCTCGGCGTTCACCTTCGCCTCCCAGATCCCCAACCTGCTGGCCAACCTGTTCGCCCAGGCTGCCCTGTCGGCCGCCTTCGTGCCCGTCTTCACCGGCCTGCTGGAGCGGGACCGCCGCCACGACGCGGCCCGGCTGGCCTCGTCGCTGCTGGGCATCATCGTCGTGTTCCTGGGCGGACTCACGGTCGTGGGGATCCTCCTGGCCGGCGTCGTCCTTCCGCTGTTCAGCGGCCCGAACTTCGACGGCGTCCTTGCTGGCCTGCTCACCCAGATCATGTTCCCCGTCGTGCTCGCGCTCGGGGTCAGCGGCCTGCTCGTCGGCGTGCTGCAGTCCTATGACCGCTTCAGCCTCGCCGCCTTCGTGCCGGTGATCTGGAACGGCGTCATCATCGTCGTCACCCTCGCGCTGCGCAGCCAGTTCCGCCACGGCGTCGAGGCCTACGCGATCGCGTGGCTGCTCGCCACCGTCGTCCAGCTGGGAATGATCGTCTGGGCCGTCCGGCGCATCGACTTCCGCTTCACCCTGCGCGTGGACTGGCGCGACCCGCTGGTGCGAGAGGTCCTCAGGCTCATGCTCCCGGTCACCGTGGGCCTGGGGATCGCCAACCTCGACGCGCTCATCAACTCGGTCTTCGGCGCCCTGGTCAACGCCGGGGGCCCGCGGGCGATTCAGAACGCGTTCCTCATCTACATGCTGCCGCAGGGCATCTTCAGCGTCGCCATCACCACGGTGCTGTTCCCGACACTCAGCCGCCAGGCCGCCCGCCGCGACGCCGCGGCCATGCGCCATGCCCTCGCCGGGGGCATGCGCCAGATCAATCTGCTGCTCGTGCCCGCCGCGGCCGGGATCCTCGTGCTCGCGGTCCCCCTCGTGCAGTTGCTCTTCCAGCGGGCCCACTACACCCACGCCGACACCCTGGAGTGCGCCCTGGCTCTGCGCTGGTTCGCCATCGCGCTTCCCTTCAGCGGGGTCAACCTGCTGCTCACGCGGACCTTCTTCGCGCTGAAGCGGCCGTGGATCCCGGCTCGCTTCGCGGCGGTGAACATGATCGTGGACATCATCCTCAGCGTCGCGCTCTACCGGCCCTTCGGGGTCGCCGGGCTCGTCATCGGCACCGCGGCGGCCAGCATCGTGATGACGGGGCTGCAGCTGCGCCGCCTCCAGATCGGGTTCAACGGCCGCCTCGAGCTGGGTCACACGTTGATGATCACCACGCGGATCCTCGTTGCGGCGCTCCTCTGCGGCGCCGTCGCGCGCCTCGTCTGGCTCGGCCTGCACGGCGTGCTGGGGTCCTCGACGCCGGCGGAGGTCGTCGAGATCGCCCTCGCCGTGAGCCTCGCCGCCGCTGTGTACGCCTGGCTGGTGACGAGGATGCACATCCCGGAGGCCCGTGAGATACAAACCCTGGTGCGTCGTCGAATCGGACGGTAGGCCTCCGTCCCCAGCGAAAGTCGGGGTTCCCATGTCTCGCCGCCTTCGGGCTCTCGGTCTGCTCAGCCTGGTTCTGGGCCTGCTCGTTCTGCTCGGCGCGCTGCGCGGGCTGCCCCTCGACGGCGGCCCCCAGCCGGCTCGCGCCGCCTCCGGGGCGGGCGGCCCCACCGCCCCGCCCGCCACGGGCGGACGTCTCGTGCTCGCCCTCAGCCTGCCGCGGGCCGCGGCGCTCACGCGCTATGTCGAGGCGGTGAACCGGCCCGGTTCCCCGCAGTTCCACCACTTCCTCACCCCGGCCGGGTTCGCGCGCCGGTTCGGCGCCACCGGGGTCCAGGTCAGCGCGCTGCGGCGCGCGCTGGCCGCAGCGGGCATGGACGGCTTCACGCTCGCGCCGGACCGGCTCTACGCCACGGTCAGGGCGCCCGTCGCTCGCCGTGGTCAGCTGGTGAGCCGGCTCGCCCAGGGCCTGCGCGGTCTCGTCTCCGCGGTCATCACCACCCAGGAGATGCCGACCCTGCATCCCCAGCTCAGTCCGCCGGCGCGCGGCGTGGCGGCGCCCGGGACCGGCGACCCGGGGGTCGACGGCGGCGCCAGTCCCTGCCCCGGCGCGAGCCTCGACGGCGGCTACACCGCGCCTCAGCTCGCGCGCGCCTACGACTTCAACGGGCTCTACGCGCGCGGCCTCCACGGTGAGGGCATGAGCGCGGCGGTGCTCGAGTTCGGCGGCTACCACAGCGCGAACATCGCCGACTTCGAGCACTGCTACGGACTGCACACGGCGGTGAGCCGGCAGCTCGTGGACGGCGGCAGCGGCGCCCCGGCGAACTCCTCCGAGACCGAGGTCGCCCTGGACATCGAGGTGCTCATGGAGATGGCGCCGCGGATCGCCCACATTTCGGTGATCGAGGCGCCCAACGACGGCACCGGCGAACTGGCCGCCTACAGCGCATTCGTCGACGCCGCCCACCGCGATCCCGTGCTCTCGGTCTCCTGGGGGGAGTGCGAGCAGGGCGCCAGCCAGAGTTACGAGCGGCTTCTGGCCAGAATCGTCGAACAGGCGGCCGCCCAGGGGCAGCAGATCTTCATCGCGTCCGGCGACAGCGGGGCCAAGGGCTGTGCCGCCGAGCCGCTGCCCACGGGGGGCAGCCTGAGCGCCGAGACCGAGGCGTCGCTGCCCTGGGTCACCGGCGTCGGCGGGACCGACCTCTCCCAGGCGACCACCGAGCAGGGCGCCACCGTCCACCGCGAGGAGGTCTGGAACGACGGTCTGGGTGCCGGCGGCGGTGGCCAGAGCGTCGTCTGGGCGATGCCCGGCTGGCAGCGCAGTTACCTCGCGGCGTCCGGTGACCGGCCTGACGGGATGTCAGATCCCTGCCGCGCCCCGGCCGGCCAGGGCTGCCGGATGGTGCCTGACATCGCCCTCGACGCCGACGGCGAGGAGGGCGGCGCCGACGCCCGGTACTGGGGCGTCCCCCAGGGTCCGATGCCGGCTCAGTTCTCCTACCTGGGTGACCGCGGGTCCCCGGGGTATTCGATCTTCTGCGCGAGTGCCGACTGCTCCGGCGGCGGTTCGCCGTGGAGCCGGGTGGGGGGCACGAGCGCCGCCACTCCGCTGGCCGCTGCCGCGGCCGTGCTGTGGGACGAGGAGGCCCGCCGGGCCGGCGTGGGACTGGGGTTCCTCAACCCGGCGCTGTACGCCGTCGCGGAGAACCCGGTCAGCTACCACCGCGACTTCCACGACCCGACGCTGGGCACCAACGACGACCACTTCACCGAGCTCTCCTGCGTGGCCGGCTGCGCGCGGCTCTACCGCGCCGGGCGCGGCTACGACATGGCCACCGGCCTGGGCTCGCTGGACGTGGGCAACCTCGGCCCTGACCTTGTCGCTCAGTCCGGTGGGCTCAACCTCACCCCGGACGCGACGCACCTCTACGGGTACACCCACGGCGGTCCGGCCACCACCGCGCCGGTGTCGGTGACCGGCGGGCCGGGGAACGCGACGGCCTGGAGCGCGAGCGCGAACGTCCCCTGGCTCCGGGTGGGCGCGACCGGCGCGACACCCGCCAGCCTGGTCTGGCATGCCGATCCCCGGGGGCTCGCGCCCGGGACCTATCACGGGACCATCACCGTGACCGCAACCGACGGCACGCCGGCCACCCTCACGGTCACCTACACGGTGACCCCGCCGGCGCGCATCGCCCTGCTCACTCGCTCCCTGCACTTCCACGAGACCCAGATCCGCCCGGCCGGCCGGCAACGGGTCGCCGTCTGCGGGGCGCCCCTGTGGGGGGACGAGCTCGAGTCCCACGGAAGCCTCCCAGGCGTCCTCGGGCTGTCGGTGCCCGGTGACGAGACGTCCCAGGCGCGACGCGTGCTCGCCTTCACCAACCGCGGAGCCCGCGGCAGCCAGTTGCACTTCAGCATCGACCAGACACACGTCGCGTGGATCTCCAACGACTTCGACCCCCACGGACGTCCGGGCGCCGTCCCGCTGCGTCCGGGCCAGCCGCTGGTGCCCAGCGAGGGCAGCCTCGGCCGCGGCGGTCACGCCCGGATCCACCTGGCATCGATCGCCAACGCCAACCTGCTGGGCGGCGACCCCGCCCTCCAGCAGGGGACCTATCACGGCACGATCGTCATCCGGGATCTGGCTGACCCCCGCGATGTGGCGCGGGTCCCGGTGACCCTCACCCTGGGTGACGGGCGGGGCACGCCGCGGATCGGCGCCGAGCGCCGGCGCCTGGGCGTGACACTCGCTCCGGGCCGGCACCGGGAGCTCGCGCTGCGCCTCACCGACCCGGGTGGCCGCTGCGGCTACGGCGAGAGCATCCAGACCGACGCGAGCTGGCTGGAGGTCGCTCCGGACCGCCGAGCCGGTCATGTCGGCCCCGGGGGCCTGACGGTGCCCGTCATCGTGCGGGCGCCCGCGGGCGCCGGGCCCCGAACCCTCCATGCGACGATCGCCGTCGCATCGCTGAACGCCGCCAACGCGCAGCTGCGCATCCCGGTCGCCCTGCGGGTGCGCTGAGCGGCGAGTCAGGCGGGTCCGGGCCGGCGCAGGAGGCCCGCGTCCGCGAACTACTCTAGGTGCGCCATGGCGGACCAGGCCCATATCCGGAACTTCTCGATCATCGCCCACATCGACCACGGCAAGTCGACCCTGGCCGACCGCATCCTCGAGCTCACCCACACGGTCGACCCGCGGATGATGAAGGCCCAGCTGCTCGACTCCATGGACCTCGAGCGCGAGCGCGGGATTACCATCAAGGCCCAGGCCGTCCGGGTGCTGCACACCTCGGCGCGGGACGGCGAGACCTACCAGCTGCACCTCATCGACACCCCGGGCCACGTGGACTTCACCTACGAGGTCTCGCGCTCGCTCGCCGCGTGCGAGGGCGCCCTGCTCGTCGTCGACGCCTCCCAGGGCGTCGAAGCCCAGACGGTGGCCAACACCTACCTGGCCGTCGACGCCGGGCTCGAGCTGATCCCCTGCATGAACAAGCTCGACCTGCCCGGCGCCGAGCCGGAGCGGGTGGCCTCAGAGATCTCCGAACTGATGGGAGAGCCGCCCGAGGCTGTGCGGCGGATCTCGGCCAAGACCGGGGAGGGCGTCACCGACCTGCTCGATGAGCTCATCGCCCGGACCCCACCGCCCTCCGGCGACCCCGACGCGGCGCCGCGGGCGCTCATCTTCGACTCCGAGTACGACCAGTTCCGCGGCGTCATCGCCTACATCCGGGTCGTTGACGGGACGTTCACCAAGGGCGACGCGATTCGCGCGATGGCCGCAGGGACCGAGGCCGAGATCGACGACATCGGCTTCTTCAACCCGAAGATGACCCCGATCGACGCGCTTGGCCCGGGGGAGGTGGGCTACGTCATCACCGGCCTCAAGGACGTCACCAAGCTCCGCGTCGGCGACACCCTCACCTCCGCCCGTCACGGCGCGACCCAGGCCCTCCCCGGGTACCGCGACGTGAAGCCGATGGTCTTCTGCGGGCTCTATCCGCTCGACACCGACCAGTACCCCGACCTGCGCGACGCGCTCGAAAAGCTGTCGCTCAACGACGCCGCGCTCACCTGGGAGCCCGAGACCTCCGACGCGATCGGCTTCGGGTTCCGCATCGGCTTCCTCGGGCTGCTGCACATGGACATCGTGCGGGAGCGGCTCGAGCGCGAGTACAACCTCGACCTGCTCACGACCATGCCCTCGGTGGAGTACGAGGTCGACCTCACCAACGGCGAGACGCTCGAGGTCCACTCCCCGGCGGACATGCCCGACGTCCAGCGGGTGCGCGAGATCCGCGAGCCGTACATCCGCGCCTCGATCCTCACCCCCAAGGAGTACGTCGGCACGATCATGGAGCTCTGCCAGGACCGCCGGGGCGAGCACGCCGGGATGACGTATCTGTCCTCAGACCGCGTCCAGCTCTCCTACAACCTGCCGTTGGCCGAGATCGTCCTCGACTTCTTCGACCAGCTGAAGTCGCGCACCAAGGGCTATGCCTCACTCGACTATGAGTTGACCGGCCTGCGGGAGTCGGACCTGGTGAAGCTCGACATCCTCCTGGCCGGCGAGCCGGTCGACGCCCTGGCCATGCTCGTGCACCGCTCCAAGGCCGAATCCTTCGGACGCAACGTCGCCGAGAAGCTGAAGGAGAAGATCCCCCGCCAGCAGTACGACGTGCCGATCCAGGCGGCCATCGGCGCCCGGATCGTGGCCCGTGAGACGATCAAGGCCTTCCGCAAGGATGTCGTGGCCAAGTGCTACGGCGGCGACATCAGCCGCAAGCGCAAGCTGTTGGAGGCTCAGAAGAAGGGCAAGAAGCGGATGAAGCAGGTCGGCCGAATCGAAGTACCCCAGGAGGCCTTTCTCGCCGTGCTCGAACTCGGTGACGCGAAGTAGCCCGGCCCGTCAGCCGCGCCGGACCTGCCGAGCCGGCCCGTGACCAGCCCGAGCCGACCGGCTACCAGCGGTGGACGTGCACGCGCACCGCTCCGCGCCCGCCGCCCCCGCCCCACGGGGGACCGCCCCGCCCGCGGCGGCCGCGGGAGATCCCACGTCCGCGGACGACCATGAACAGCACGACGGGCAGGATCCACACCCCGGACAGGGCGATCGCGGCGACCGCGGCGACGATCGCCAGCGTCGTGAGGGCCAGCGTGACGGCGACAATGCCCGCCGGCAGCGGGTAGCGCCGGGCGAGCGCGACGGCGCCCCGGCCCCGCCGGGCGCGGGCGCGCGGCTCCAGCGGGTGGGGGAGGTCCTCGACGACGGTGTCGAGATCTCCGTAGGTGACCGCCCGGAAGGCCCGGGCGAGGCGCTCCTCGAGCTCGTGGGCGAGCAGACGCCCTTCCGTGGCCGCCTCACGCAACCGCTCGGCGACCCGTTCCCGGTCGGCGTCCGAGGCCCGCAGGGAGGAGCGTCTGGCCATGACGACATCGTACCGCCCCCTCCGACGGGCCCCGGCGCGTGTGGTCCGGTCCCGGGGCGGTCAGGGCTGGGGGACGACGCGGATGTAGGGCTTGGGAGCCTCCCACTCGCCGAACAGCTCGCGGGCCTTCTCGTCGCTTACCGAGCCGGAGATGATGACCTTCTCGCCCTGCTTCCAGTCCGCCGGCGTGGAGACCTGCTTGCCCGCGAGCTGGAGGGAGTCGATGACCCGGATGATCTCGTCGAAGTTGCGTCCCGTGGACATCGGATAGACGAGGATCAGCTTGATCTTCTTGTCGGGGCCGATGACGAAGACGTTGCGGACGGTCTGATTCTGCGCCGCGGTGCGCTCGGTCGCCTCGCCCTCGACGTCGGCGGGCAGCAGCTCGTACAGCTTGGAGACGTGGAAGTCCTTGTCCCCGATGACGGGATAGTCGGGCGCATATCCGGTGACGTCCTTGATGTCGTCGTTCCAGCCCTCGTTGTTCTCGACCGGGTCGACGGACAGCCCGATGACCTTCACATTGCGTTTCTCCCACTCGGGCTTGAGCCGCGCGACCGACCCGAGCTCGGTCGTGCACACCGGGGTGAAGGCCCGCGGGTGCGAGAACAGGACGGCCCATGAGTCGCCGATCCAGTCGTGGAAGCTGATCGTGCCAAGCGTCGTTTCGGCGGTGAAGTCGGGGGCGGTGTCTCCAAGTGCGAGCGTCATATCTCTCCTAAGTCGAGTGCTTCGGTGGGGTAGGGAGTGTGAGAATCATCGTCCATGACAGCAGAGGCGAGGGTCGGCCACGCATACGGTCCGTTCGCGTACACGGTGACGCGCGCCGCGATCGACGCCTACGTCGGCGCCGTGGGCGAGGACCCGGAGCTATGGGGTGAGATTGCCCCGCCGATGTTCGCGGTCGTCTTCGCCGGCCCGGCGCTCGCCCCGGGGTTCGCCGACCCGCAGCTGGGGATCGACTTCTCCCGGCTCGTCCACGGCGGCCAGGAGTTCCGCTGGCCGGGACCCGTCGTGCGTGCCGGGGACACCGTCAGCACCGTCGCCCGGGTGCGCGACGTGCGCGAGGCCGCCGGCGTCCGCTTCTACGTCTTCTCCACCGAATCCCACAATGACCGGGGCGAGCTCGTCGTCGCCGGGGTGTGGACGAACATCGTGAGGGCTTCGGCATGAGCCACGAGATCCGCCTCTCCGTCCCTGCCCCCGAGGGCACCACCGAGCGCTACGCGGCCGCCTCGGGTGATCACAACCCGATCCATCTCGACGAGGCCTTCGCCCGGTCGGTGGGCCTGCCCGGGCGAATCCTCCACGGGTTGTGGACTGCGGCCCAGGTGGCTCGGGCGGCCACCCAGGCCGCCCCCGCGGGACCGCTTCTGGACAACGGGGAGAGCGGCCGGCCCGCCTACGCGCTTGCCGAGCTGTCCGTGCAGTTCCGCGGCATGGGGCAGATGGGCGCGCCGGTGACGGTGAGCGGCAGCGCCGAGGCGGGGGTTGACGGCACGGTGTCGGCGAAGCTCGAGGCAACTCAGGACGGGGCGCGGCTCATCCGCAACGGCCGGGCGCGGCTGCGCCAGGCCTGACCCGGCGGCCGCCGGTCTCACCGAGACCTGAGTCGACCGCCATAAAATCTCCGCCATGCTCACCGAACGCCAGGAACTCGTGCTCCAGCGCCTCGTGGAGGAGTACCTCCAGGTCGGTGTGCCCGTGGGCTCCAAGGCGCTGGCCGAATCCTTTACCTGGGGCCCCTCGACGATCCGCGGCGAGCTCGCCTCGCTCGAGGAGTTCGGGCTGCTCCAGCACCCCCACACCTCGGCCGGGCGCGTGCCCACCGAAGCCGGCTACCGCTACTTCGTCGACCGGCTGCTGCCCGCCGAGCCCGAGTTGCCGAAGGAGAAGCCCACCGTCGCCCTCTCGCTCGTCCGCCACGAGGTCGACGAGGCGATGCGCGTCACCACCGAGACGCTCAGCCAGGTGACGAACCTGCTTGCGCTCGTCACCGCACCGCCGATCGACACCGCGACGATCCGCCACATCGAGGTGCTCACGCTTCAGCCCCAGGTGCTGATGGTCGTCATCATCACCTCGACCGGCGGGGTCACCAAGCGCATGTTCACCTTCGACGCACCGGTCGACACCGGGCTCGTGGACTGGGCCGCCTCCTATCTCAACGAGCGCCTCGTCGGCACCGGTCTGGGCGCGCGGATGCTCGGCCAGCGCCTGCGCGATCCCGGCCTGGGGGCCACCGAGGTGCGCTTCCTCGCCCAGCTCGCCCCGGTGTTCACCGACCTGGCGAGCGGTGCCCAGGACCATCTCTACGTCGACGGGACCGCGCGCCTGTTCGCCACCGACCGCTCCGGGGACGTCACCGAGCTGAACGAGCTGATGGAGATGCTCGAGCGCCGGGTGAACCTGCTCGGCGTCCTCCGCCACGCCTTGTCCGAGCGAGACGTGCTCGTGCGCATCGGCACCGAGAACGAGCAGCCCGCCCTGGCCTCCATGTCCGTCGTGGCCGCCGGCTACGGCCTGCCCCAGCGGCAGCTCGGCTCGGTCTCGGTGATCGGACCGCTGCGCATGGACTACCGCGTCGCCATCCGGGCGGTGCGTGAGGCCGCCGCCCAACTCTCGGCCTTCGTGGCGGAGGTCTACGACGAACGATGAGCACCGGATCGACCAAACGCGACTACTACGAGGTTCTTGGGGTGCCCCGCGACGCGGGGGACACCGAGATCAAAAAGGCCTTCCGCCGGCTCGCCCGTGAGCTGCACCCCGACGTGAACCCCTCCCCCGAGGCGGAGGCGCAATTCAAGGAGGCCGCCGAGGCCTATGAGGTCCTCTCCGACGCTGACCGGCGCGCGACCTATGACCGCTATGGCCACGAGGGCCTGCGCTCCAGCGGCGGTGCCCCGAACTTCGACGGCTTCGGCTCGATCAACGACATCTTCGAGGCGTTCTTCGGCGGCGGCGGCCTTGGCGGCTTCGCCTCGGCCTTCGGGGGTGGCGGGGGGCGCCCCGGCGGACCCGTGCAGGGCTCGGACATCTCCGCCAGCGCGCGCATTTCGCTCGCCGAGGCCGCCCACGGGGCAACCGTGGAGGTGGGCTTCGACGCGATCACCGTGTGCGAGCACTGCCGCGGCAACGGCGCCGAACCCGGCACCCCGATCGAGACCTGTTCCCGCTGTGAGGGAGCGGGCCAGATCCGCCAGGTCGCTCGCACCCCCTTCGGCCAGGTCGTGCGCGCGGCCGTGTGCGACGTCTGTGGCGGTGAGGGCAAGGTGCCCAGGAACCCGTGCGGCGTCTGTCGTGGCCGTGGGCGCCGGGTCGAGAGCCGCAGCGTGAGCGTCGACGTTCCCGCCGGGATCGCCGCCGGTCAGCGGATCCGGGTGAGCGGGCGCGGTCATGCCGGTGAGCACGGTGGCCCTCCCGGGGACCTCTACGTGCTCGTCGACGTCGCCGAGGATCCCCGCTTCCTGCGCGACGGTGACGACCTCGTCACCGCGGTCGATGTGCCGGCACCGCTGGCCGCGCTGGGCACGACGGTGGCGGTGCCGACGATCGACGGCGACGTCGAGCTCGAGATCCCGGCCGGCACCCAGCCGCACGAGACGCTGGTGCTGCGCGGCAAGGGCATGCCCTCCCTGCGCAGCCGGCGCCACGGCGACGTACGGGTCGTCGTCAACGTCGTCGTCCCGCGCCGGCTCACCCGGGAGCAACTCAAGCTCACGCAGGCGCTGGCCGACTCGCTCACGGCGGAGAACCTCCACAGCGACGAGGGTGTCTTCGCCAAGCTCAAGCGCGCGCTCGGCGGCTGAGGCGTCGCTCTGAGATGATCCGCCTGGCCCTGCGCGTTCGCCGCGAGGACGCCGAGATCGCCCTGGCCGAACTGCTCGAACTGGCCCCCGCGGGCGTCGAGGAGGTCGACGTCAGCGCCGACCTCGTCGAGTACGCCGTGTACGGGGCTCCCGGGGAGCTGCCCGCGCTGCCCGCGCTCCAGGCGGCAGTGGGCGGCGCGCTCGTGTCCGTGAGCACCTCCGAGGTCGCCGACGACTGGGCCGAGCGCTGGCGCGAGTTCCACCAGCCCCTCCGACTGGGCGGCCGACTCGAGGTTCGGCCGCCGTGGCGGGCGGCGGCCGACACGGAGATCAACCTGGTCATCGACCCGGGCCAGGCGTTCGGCACCGGCGCCCACGCGACGACCGCGCTGTGCTTGGCGATGCTGCTCGAACTCGAGCTTCCCGGCGGCGCCGACCGCACGGTCGTCGACCTCGGCTGCGGCTCGGGCGTGCTGGCGATCCTCGCCGCGCGGCTGGGCTGGGGTCCGGTGACCGCGCTGGACTACGACCCCCTGGCCGTCGAGGCCACCCAGGCGAACGCCGCCGTAAACGGGGTGGCCCTCGAGGCGATCGAGCGCTTTGACCTGCGCGAGTCCGACGTGCCCCCGGCCCGGCTCGTGCTCGCCAACCTGCTCGCCCCACTGCTGCTGCTGTGGGGGCAGCGGCTGGCCGCTGCCCCCACGCACCGGCCCGAGACGATCATCGCCTCGGGCCTGCTGATCAGCGAATGTGACCGTATCCGTGTGAGCTTCGCCACGCTCGGGTATAAGGAGATCAGGCATGAGACGCGTCAGGAGTGGGCGGCACTGCTCCTGAGTCGACGCGTTGGCTAGGCTTCTCACCATGGCGAGCAAGGTCCTCATCCTGGGTGGTGGTTTCGGCGGTTTCTACGCCGCCAAGAAGCTCGAGCGCCACGCGCCGGCCGACACCACCATCACGTTGGTGAACAACACCAACTACCTCACCTATGCGCCGCTCATGCCGGGCGTCGCTGCCGGGACCCTCGATCCCCGGCACATCGTCATGCCGCTGCGCGACCACCTGAAGAAGACCCAGCTGCGGGTCGGGTGGGTCACCGGGGGCGATCCCGAGGCCCAGACGGTGACCGTCGAGATGGTCTCCGGGCGCGAGCACACCTTCGAGTACGACCAGCTCATCGTCGCGCTCGGCTCGGTCTCGCGCACCTTCCCGATCCCCGGGCTCAACGACCACGGCGTCGGCTTCAAGACGATCGAGGAAGCCACCGCGCTGCGCAACCGGATCATCCACAACATGGAGCTCGCCGAGGGTCTCGACGACCCCTTCGACCGCAAGCCCTACCTGTCGTTCGTCTTCGTCGGCGGAGGCTACGCGGGGCTCGAGGGAGCCGCTGAGCTGCTCGACTTCGCCCACGACGTGCTCAAGCTCTACCCGCGCTGCGCCCAGACCGGCCTGCGTTTCGTGCTCGTCGACGTTGCCCCGCGGGTGATGCCCGAGATCCAGCCACCGCTGGCTGAGTGGGCGATGAAGGAACTCGAGAAGCGCGGGATGGAATTCAAGGTGAATACCTCGGTCAAGGAGGTGCACGAGGACCACATCGTGCTCTCGACCGACGAGGTGATCCAGACCCGCAGCCTCATCTGGACCGCGGGCGTGAAGGCCTCGCCGGTGGCCGAACACCTCGGCCTGCGTTTGGACCGCGGTCGCATCGTCACCGACGAATGCATGCGCGTCGAGGGATTCCAGAACGTCTGGGCGCTCGGGGACGTCGCCGCGGTCCCAAACCCGGCGCTCCCCGGCATGCCCTGCCCGCCCACCGCCCAGCACGCCATCCGCCAGGGCAACCTGCTCGGCAAGAACGTCGCCGCGGCGCTGAAGGGCGGGACGCCCAAGCCGTTCACCTTCAAGACACTCGGCTCCTTCGCCGATATCGGGCGGCGCAAGGCGGTGGCCAACCTCTCGGGCGTCAAGGTCAAGGGCCTGCTGGCCTGGCTGATCGCCCGGGTCTACCACCTCGCGTGGATGCCCGGCCTGGACCGCAAGATCCGCCTGATCGCGGACTGGACGGTCGGTTCGATCTTCTCCCGGGACATCGCCGAGATGACCCGGATCGGCCATACCCCGCCGCTGGACCAACCGATGCTGCCTCCGGCCCCGAACCAGGAGCTGCCGCCGCCGGCGGTCACCGAGGTCCCGGGAGCGCCGGAGCGGGCCGCCGGTTCCACGGTCGTCTGAGCGACGGGCCCTCGCCGCCACGGTCCGCGCCGCCGGCTCGTCGCCACCGCGGTGAGCACGAGCAGCCCGAAGCGCACGGAGGGGTCCCTGCCGCGCCGCGGGACGACCACGCGGGCCTGTCGGCGCTCGGGGGCCGCCCACATGGACAAGCCGGGCGCGGCGAATCCTGTCCAGTCGGCCCATGCCCGTCCCTGGGCGGCGCGGCATGCTGAACCCATCCTCAAGAGCTTCCGCCGGGGGACCGGCGGACCCTCGGTGGCACACCTCCGAGGGGGTCGGGCTCGGGAGCAAAGCCCTGTGCCGGCAACCGCATGAGTTCTCTCTCCTCCCCATGCGCGCCGTCACGAGGACGTCTCCCGAACCTTGTCCCTCGCGGGAGGTGCGTGGGAGCGCGGCGCTTGAGCAGGCGGGGCTGGTGGCCGACGGTGGGCGGTCACCAGCCCCCGCGTCGTCGCCGCGCCGGGGGTGGGCGGGCCCTGTGAGGGCATCCGTCCGGGTCCGTCGTATCCTTGGCAGTGCTTGAGTGTGCTCGAACAAGTCCGCGCGGACACGGTTCGCGCGCTGAAGGCCGGCGAGAAGGACACCGTCGGTGCGCTGCGCCTTCTCACCTCAGAGCTCCAGAAGGAGCTCAAGGATGGTCGCGGCGATGAGCTGGCCGTGCTGCGCCGTGAACGCAAGCGGCGTGTGGACGCCGCCGACCAGTTCGCCGCCGCGGGACGGGAGGAGCTCGCCCGCCGGGAGCGCTTCGAGGCCGAGCTGATCACGGGGTATCTCCCCCCAGAACTTGACGACGACGAGCTGGCGGCCATCGTGGCCGCCGCGGTCGCCGAGACCGGCGCCACGACGGTGAAGGACCTCGGCGCCGTGATGAAACTGGTCATGGCCAGGACCGCCGGTCAGGTCGACGGAACACGCGCACAAGCAGCAGTCAGAGAGGCCCTCAGGTGAGAACCCGGATCGAGCTCGACAACTCCACCGCGACCGAGCTGGCGGGCAGCGGCGACCGCATTCTGCGGGCGCTCGACGCACATCTGGGCTGTGACGTGTATCTGCGCGGCAATGTGCTCACCCTCGACGGTGAGGAGTCCGTCGTCACCGAGGCGGCGCGCGTCGTGCAGGAGCTCTCCGCGCTGGTGGCGAAGGGCCACGAGCTCGACGTCTCCTCGATCGAGGCGGTGACGGGTGCGCTCTCGGAGCAGGTCGATCCCGCCCAGGTTCTCAACGACGTCGTCTGGCGCTACCGCTCGAACAAGGTGGCGCCCAAGACCGTGCACCAGAAGCGGTACGTCGACTCGATCCGCACCCACACGGTGACCTTCGGGATCGGCCCGGCCGGTACCGGCAAGACCTTCCTTGCCGTCGCCGCCGCGGCGGCCGCCCTCGGTTCGCGTGAGGTGAACCGCATCATCCTCACCCGTCCCGCCGTCGAGGCGGGGGAGCGCCTGGGGTTCCTGCCCGGCGACTTGATGGCCAAGGTCGACCCGTACCTGCGTCCGCTCTTCGACGCCCTGCACACGATGCTCGAGCCCGAGAAGGTCGCCCAGTACCTCGAACGCGGCGTCATCGAGGTGGCGCCCCTGGCCTACATGCGCGGGCGTACGCTCAACGACTCCTTCATCATCCTCGACGAGGCCCAGAACACGACGCCGGAGCAGATGAAGATGTTCCTCACGCGGCTGGGCTTCGGCTCCAAGATGGTCGTCACCGGCGACGTGAGCCAGGTCGACCTTCCGCGTGAGCAGCAGTCCGGCCTGATCGCGGTGAGCGAGATCCTCGAGGGGGTCGAGGGCCTCGCCTTCGTTCGCTTCGGGGAGGAGGATGTCGTCCGCCACACGATGGTCCGCCGCATCGTCGCCGCCTACGACGAGCATGCCCAGCGTCAGGCGGCGCCGATCCGCCCGGCGAAGACGGCCTAGCCGTGGCACGGCGATGAACGGCCACGGACTCGACATCGAGGTGCTCGGCGCGGACCGGCTCGCGGCGGGCGACCCGATCGCCCTCGAGGTGCGTGAGCTCTGCGTGCTCGCGCTCGCCTCCGCGGGCATCGAGGAGGGCCACCTCGCCGTCGAGTTCGTCGACGCCGAGCGGATCCAGGAGCTCAACCGGGAGTTCCGCCACAAGGACGCGCCCACCGACGTGCTCTCCTTCGGCGTCGACGAGGACTCCGAGCCGGCGGGCCCGCGCGAGCTCGGTGACATCGTCATCTGCCCGGAGCACACGACCGACCTGCGGGAGGCCATCATCCACGGCACGCTGCATCTCACCGGGATGGACCATGAGGTCGACGAGGGTGAGATGCTCGCCCTGCAGTCGGAGATCTTCCGCTGGGTGGCCCCGTGACCCCGCCGCCCCAGCCGGGGCCGCTGCGCTCGGGCTTCGTCGCCCTGGCCGGTCGTCCCAACGTCGGCAAGTCGACGCTCACCAACGCGATCGTCGGCACGAAGGTGGCGATCGTCTCGGACAAGCCCCAGACCACGCGCCGGGCCATCCGGGCGGTGGCCGGCGGCCCGGACTGGCAGCTCGTGCTCGTCGACCTCCCCGGCGTCCAGCGCCCCCGGGATGCGCTCACCGAGCGGATGCAGCGCCGGGTCGAGCACGAGCTGGCCGACGCCGACGCCTGCCTGATGCTCATCAACGCCGAACAGGGCGTCGGCCCCGGGGACCGCTTCATCGCCGGCCTGCTCAGTCAGGCCGCGGGCTCGACGCCCGTCGTCCTGGCCGTGAACAAGGTCGACGCGGCGGATCGCGGCAAGGTCCTGGAGACACTCCAGGCCGCCGAGGCCCTCGGTGTCGCCTCGGAGATCTTTCCCGTCTCCGCACGCACCGGCCAGGGCGTGCGCCAGCTCGTGGACCATCTCGTCGGGCTGCTGCCCGAGGGGCCGATGTACTTCGACGTGCGCCAGCGCTCGGACCAGTCCGAGGCGGTGCTGCTCGCCGAGCTCGTGCGTGAGCAGGTGCTCATCCGCACCCGCGACGAGGTGCCTCACGCGGTCGAGGTCGAGCTCGAGGTGATCGAGCCGCGCGACTCCGGGCTCACCCGGGTCGAGGCGGTCGTGCTGGTCGAGACCGAGTCTCAGAAGGGCATTCTCATCGGCGCCGGGGGACGGATGATCAAGGCCATCGGCACCGGGGCCCGGCGCGCGATCGAACGGGAGCTCGGCACCCAGGTCCACCTGGCGCTGTCGGTCCGCGTGCGCCGGCACTGGCGCGCGGACGACAAGGTCCTCGACCGGCTGGGAATCGAGTAGCCCCGCGCGCGGGCGATCTGCTCCAACGAGACACCGCGGTTCGCGCAGCTGCGGACGCGTGATGTCACCGCCGCGTTGGCGCAGCCGCGCCCGGGCGCCGTCGGACCCTAGACTCCGCCTCACTGTGGATGAGATGACGATCACCTTCGACGACCGGGGCCTGGTGCCCTGTGTCGTCCAGGACTGGACCTCCGGCGAGGTGCTCACCCTCGCCTACATGAACGCCGAGGCGCTGAGGCTCACCCGCAGCACCGGGGAGGTGCACTTCTACTCCCGCAGCCGCCAGGAGCTCTGGCATAAGGGCGCGACATCGGGGAACACGCTCGCCCTGAGGGCCCTGCGCGTGGACTGTGACGGGGATGCGGTGCTGGCGCTCGTCGAGCCGGCCGGGCCCGCCTGCCACACCGGCGCGCGGTCCTGCTTCCACCACGGCGACACCGGCACCCGCGCCTCCCACGAGGTCCTCCCGCACCTCGAGCGGACGATTGCCGAGCGCAAGCGCGCCGCGAACGCGAGCACGAGCTACACGGTGGAGCTCCTCCAGAACCCGCCGTTCATCGGTGAGAAGGTTCAGGAGGAGGCCGAGGAGGTGGCCCGCGCGGCCCGCGAGGAAAGCGACGAGCGGGTCGCCAACGAGGCGGCCGATGTCCTCTACCACCTTGCCGTGCTGCTGGCCAGCCGCGACCTCAGCCTCGCGGATGCCGAGCGGGTCCTGGATGAGCGCAGCCGCTGAGCCGACGGAGCCGTCGATGAGCCCGGCCCCCGAGGTCCACGCCCAGTCCTGGATCGACGACACCGAGACCCCGGTGTCGGCGTTCCTCAAGCTGCGCGCAGCCGCCCCGGGCGAGCCGGCCTTCCTGCTCGAGTCCGCCGAGCGCGGCCGGGTGGGGCGCTACTCCTTCCTCGGGCACCGCCCCCACGCGACCCTGCGCTGGTGCCTGGGGGACCCCGGGGATCCCTACGCGCTGGCCCAGGCCGCGCTCGACGCCGCCGCTCCCGACCGCGCTCCGCAGAGCGACACGCCGCTGCCGCCGTTCACCGGCGGGGCGGTGGGAATGTTCGCCTACGACCTTGTGCGCACGCGCGAGCCGAGCCTCGGACCGCCCCCGAACCCCGACCCGCTCGGGACCCCCGATCTGGCGCTCATGCTCACCGACACGCTCGTCGTCTTTGATCACCTCCAGCACCGCATCACCGTCCTCGCCCACCGCTTCGCCGACGAGCCCGAGGGTGCCGCGGAGGCGAAGATCGCCGGTGTGCGCAAGGTGCTCGGCGGAGCGCTGCCCCCGGCCGGGACCCGGGCTGGCCGCTCCGGGGCACCGGCGGGCCGATCCGATGGCGCGGCGCCCGCGCCTCCGACCTTCCGCTCGAACCACACACGCGAGCAGTTCGAGGCCAACGTCGCCGCGATCATCGAGCTCATCCGCGCCGGGGACGCCTACCAGGTCGTCCCCAGTCAGCGCTGGAGCGCAGCCTGCCCAGTAAGCGCGTTCTCCGTCTACCGGGGGCTGCGGGCGGTCAACCCCAGTCCGTACATGTACTTTCTCGACTTCGGCGACTTCCAGGTCGTCGGGGCCAGCCCCGAGCCGCTGGTCACCGTTCACGGCGAGCGCGTGAGCACGACGCCGATTGCCGGCACCCGCCCGCGCGGAGCCAGCGCCGAGGAGGACGCACGGATCGCCGCCGAGCTGCTTGCCGACCCCAAGGAGCGAGCCGAGCACGTGATGCTCGTCGACATGGGCCGCAACGACATCGGCCGGGTGAGCCGCTACGGCAGTGTCCACGTCGATGACTTCATGGTCGTGGAGAACTACTCCCACGTGATGCACATCGTCTCGAACGTCTCGGGCCGCCTCGCCCCCGACGTGAGCGCGCTCGACGCGCTCGCCGCCGTGCTGCCGGTGGGGACGCTCTCGGGCGCTCCGAAGGTGCGCGCCATGGAGATCATCGACGAGCTCGAGCCGGTGAAGCGCGGTGGCTACGGCGGGGCCATCGGCTATGTCTCCTACGACGGGGACCTCGACACCTGCGTGCACATTCGCACCGCGGTCATCAAGGACGGCGAGATCCACATCCAGGCCGGCGGGGGCACCGTCGCCGACGCGACCCCGGCGAACGAGTACGAGGAGTCGCTGAACAAGTCCCAGGCCCTGCGCGCCGCCGTCGAGGTCGCGCTCGCCCAGGGATGGGAGTGACCCGCGACCATGCGCATCCTCGTCCTCGACAACTATGACTCCTTCACCTACAACCTCGTCCAGTACCTGGGTGAGCTCAGCGGCGGGGCGGGTCGGCCACCCGAGATCGAGGTTGTCCGCAACGACCACGCGCGCGTGGAGGACCTCATGCTGCGGGGTTTCGACCGGGTGATCGTCTCACCCGGTCCCTGCACCCCCGACGAGGCGGGCATCAGCCTGGAGGCCGTCCGCCGCTTCCCCGAGGCGGGCATCCCCCTGCTGGGGGTGTGCCTCGGCCACCAGGCCCTCGTGCAGGCCTTCGGGGGCCGGATCATCCGGCACGTGCCCGTGCACGGCAAGACCTCGCGCATCGAGCATGACGGTCGCACGATCTTCGCCGGGCTGCCCAATCCGCTCACCGTCGGGCGCTATCACTCACTCGTCGCCGAACCCGAGTCGCTCCCCGACGCGCTCGAGGTCTCGGCCCGCGGTGACGGGGTGATCCAGGCTGTGCGCCACCGCGTGCTGCCCGCTGAGGGGGTGCAGTTCCACCCCGAGTCCGTGCTCACCGAGCATGGCCGGGAGCTGCTGGCTACCTTCATCGGAGCATGAGCGACCTGCTCACCCGCAGCATCGACCGCCTCGCCGACGGTCACGACCTCTCCGAGGAGGAGGCCGCCGCCGCGCTCGCCGAGATCATGGGCGGCGAGGTCTCCGACATCCAGATCGCCGGCTTCCTCGTCGCGCTGCGAATCAAGGGAGAGACGGTCGAGGAACTCGCCGGTCTCGCCCGCACGATGCGCGCGCTGGCCTCGGTCGTCACCTCCCACCACGCGAACCTGCTCGACACCGCCGGCACCGGCGGGGGGCGGCGGACCTTCAACGTCTCCACCACGGCGGCGCTGATCGCCGCGGCGGCGGGGATCCGCGTGGCCAAGCACGGGAGCCGCTCCTCCACCGGTCTGAGCGGGTCCGCGGACGTGCTCGAGGCGCTGGGCGCCCGGATCGACTTGGCGCCCGAGGCCATCGGCCACTGCATCGACTCGGTCGGCTTCGGGTTCATGTTCGCGCCCTACCACCATCCGGCGACGCGCCACGTCGTCGAGGTGCGCCGCCAGCTCAAGGTCCGCACGACCTTCAACTTCCTCGGGCCGCTCACCAACCCGGCGGGGGCCAGCCGTCAGCTGCTGGGCTGCTCCCAGGCCGGTCAGCTGCCGAAGCTCGCCGGCGCGCTCGCGCGTCTGGACACCGAGCATGCGATGGTCGTCAACTCCGAGGACGGGCTCGACGAGCTGTCGATCTCGGCCACCACGCACGTCATCGAGGTCGTCGGCGGGAAGATGCACGCTTACTCGGTGACGCCGGAGATGCTCGGTCTGAGCCGCCATCTGCCCGACCACGTTCCCGGGGGCGACCCGACCGAGAACGCCGAGATCACTCGGGCGATCTTCGCCGGCGAGACCGGGGCGGCCCGCGACCTCGCGCTGCTCAACGCCGGCGCTGCGATCTACACCGCGGGGGGCGCCGACACGCTCACCGACGGCGTCAGGCTCGCCGCCGAGGCGGTCGACAGCGGCGCCGCCGCGCGGACCCTCGAGCGCTTCATCGCCGCGACCCGTGAGCTGAGCCCCTCATGAGCGCGGCCCCGGATCCGCCGGCCGCCGCCCCGGCCGCGGCCCCGCCCGACGTCCTGGCCGAGATCATCGGGGCCACCCGCCGCCGGATCGCCGCGGCGTGCGCGCCGTCGACGCGCTTCTCCGCCGCGCTCACCGCAGGCCGTGATGAGGGCCGGGTCGCTCTCATCGCCGAGCACAAACGGGCCTCCCCGTCGGCCGGGACGATCCGTGACGACCTCGAGCTGGCCGACGTCGTCGGCGCCTACGAGCGCGCCGGGGCCGCCGCGCTGTCGGTCCTCACCGAGCCCGAGCGGTTCGGGGGGCGCCTGGCCGACATCACGGCGGTCCGGTCGGTCACCGGACTGCCGATCCTGCGCAAGGACTTCATCGTCGACCCGATCCAGGTGCATGAGGCCGCGGTGGCCGGTGCCGACGCGATCCTGCTCATCGTCGCCGCCTTCCCCGGCCGCCCCGCCGAGCTCGCCGGTCTCGCCGGTCTCGCCGGACGGCTCGGCCTTGAGGTCCTGATGGAGGTTCACGACGCCTCCGAGCTCGAGATCGCCCTGGAGCTCGAGGCGCCGATCATCGGGATCAACAACCGCGATCTCTCGACGCTCCGGGTCGACCTGGAGACGACCTTCGCCCTGCGCCCGCGGATCCCCGCGGGGACCGTCGTCGTCGCCGAGTCGGGGTTCTCGACCCCCGAGCAGATCCGCGCCCTCGCCGCGGCGGAGGTCGACGCGGTGCTCATGGGGGAGGCGCTCATGCGCTCGGCCGACATCGCGGCGGCCGCCCGGGCCATCGCCACGGCCACCCCAGGGGGATGAGGCAGTGCGCGGCGGCATCATCTGGTCGCACCTGCTCGCCTCGGTGCTCGGTGGGCTCGTGCTCGCCGGCGTCCTCCTGGCCCTCGGGGTGATCGGCAAGCCGCCGCGGACCCAGACCGTCCCGGTGAACCTGTCAGCGCCGCCCGCAAGCGACACCGCCGATGGCGCCGGGGTCAACCTCGCCCAGATCTACGACCAGGAGGCTCCCGGGGTCGTGCTCGTCCGCGCCACCGCGGACCGCCGGATGACGAGCCCGTTCATCCGCGGCCATATCGTCCCCGGGAACCAGGTCGACGCCTCAGGCATCCTCATCTCCCGCGAGGGCTTCATCCTCACGACCCTGCACTCAATCGCGGCCGCCGATCCCGGCCGGGGGATCAGTGTCGTCTTCAATGCCTCCCTCACCCGGCGGGCCCTGGTGATGGACGAGGACGCGCCCGACGACATCGTGCTGCTCAAGGTCGACATGACCGGAGTGCCCCCGGAGTTCCAGCCGCTGCCGCTGGGGAACTCGCGGGAGGTGACCGTCGGGGAGAGCGCCTTCACCCTGGCGAACCCCTTCGGGCTCGACCGCACGCTCGCCTCCGGCGTCATCTCCGCGCTCCAGCGCCGGCTCGTCGCGGCCGGCGGCAGCGCCGTCGACGACGTCATCCAGACCGATCTGAGCGCGAGCCCGGGCAGCGACGGCAGCCCCCTGCTGGACTCGAGCGGGAACGTCGTGGGGATCAACTCCCAGATCGAGGTGAGCGACGGCGCCCGGGGAACCTACCCCGTGAGCTTCGCGGTGCCGATCGATGTCGCGCGCGCGCTCATCCCCAAGGGCGTGCTGCCATGATCGGAGCATGAGCGTGAGCCGTCCCCGTGTGAAGTTCTGTGGCATCACCCGCGTCGCCGACGCCGAGTACGCGGTCTCCCTCGGCGCCTGGGCCATCGGCATGATCCTCTGGGCGGGGTCGCCCCGGGTCATCCTGCCCCAGGAGGCCGCCGACATCGCCGACGCCGTGCGCCGCAAGGTCGAGATCGTCGGGGTCTTCGTGAACGAGGAGATGGACTCGCTGGTTACCCTCGCCGAGGAGATCGGTCTCACGATGATCCAGCTCCACGGCGACGAGGGCCCCGCCTACGCCCAGGCGGTTGCCCGCCGCACCGGGGCGAAGGTGATCAAGGCCGGGCGCATCCGCGACGCCGGCGATATCAAGGCCCTGTCCGTGTTCAAGACCGACTTCCACCTGCTCGACGCCTACGTGCCCGGCGTGCGCGGCGGGACGGGGGAGACCTTCGCCTGGGAGCTGGCCCGCCGTCCGCGCAGCGCCATCCCGGTGATCCTCTCCGGCGGCCTGGGGCCCGAGAACGTCGCCGAGGCCGTGGCCGTGGGCCGGCCCTACGCGGTCGACGTCGCCTCCGGCGTCGAGGCCGCCCCCGGGATCAAGGACCATCAGCGCATGTCCGAGTTCGTCGCCGCGCTCACCCCGGCGGAGGTGGCCTGACCATGATCGGCAAGCTCCAGCACCGCTTTGGCCCCTACGGTGGCCAGTACGTCCCCGAGACCCTGATGCCGGCTCTGGCCGAGTTGGAACAGGCGTGGGTGGAGGCGGCGGCGGATGCACAGTACCGCCGCCGCCTGGACAGCCTCCTCAACACCTACGTCGGCCGTCCGAGCCCGCTGTATCTCGCCGAGCGCCTCTCCGAGCGCCTGGGTCACCCGCTCTATCTCAAACGCGAAGACCTCAACCACACCGGGGCGCACAAGATCAACAACGCCCTCGGTCAGGCGCTGCTCGCCCAGCGCATGGGCAAGCGCCGCATCATCGCCGAGACCGGTGCGGGGCAGCACGGGGTGGCCACGGCGACCGCCTGCGCGCTGCTCGACCTCGAGTGTGTCGTCTACATGGGGACCGAGGACATGCGTCGCCAGCGTCCCAACGTCCAGCGCATGGAGCTGCTCGGCGCCTCCGTCGTCGGTGTCGACGCGGGCGCGCGGACGCTCAAGGAGGCGGTTTCGGCGGCCATCCGTGACTGGGTGACCAACGTCGCGGACTCCCACTACATCATCGGCTCCTGCGTCGGTCCGGCGCCGTACCCCGCGCTGGTCCGTGACCTCCAGCGGATCATCGGCGACGAGGCCCGGGCCCAGGTGCTGGAGGCCACCGGGCGCCTGCCCGACCGGGTCATCGCCTGCGTCGGCGGTGGGTCGAACGCGATCGGCACCTTCGCCGGTTTCATCGACGACGCCGAGGTCGGGCTCGTCGGGGTGGAGGCCGCCGGGGACGGCATCGACACGGGGCGCCACGGCGCGCCGCTCACCGCGGGCGGCGCCACCGGGGTCCTTCACGGCTCGCTCTCGGCGATCATGCAGGACGAGGACGGCCAGATCCTCGAAGCCCATTCGATCTCCGCGGGCCTCGACTATCCGGGCGCCGGACCTGAGCATGCCTGGCTGCGTGACTCCGGACGGGCCGTCTACGAGGCCGTCACCGACGCCGACGCGCTGTCCGCCTTCGCGCTCGTCACGCGCCTGGAGGGGATCATCCCGGCGCTGGAGTGCGCCCATGCCTTCGCCTGGATCCTCGACCATCCCGAGGGCTCTGAGCTTGACGTGATGTGCCTGTCAGGCCGCGGCGACAAGGATCTCGCCGAGGTGCTGGAGAAGCTCGGCCGATGACCGCCACAGGGACCGACACGGGGATCGAACGGATCGCTGAGGCCTTCGAGTGTGCCCGTGCCAACGGCCGGAGGGCGGCGCTGATGCCCTACATGATGGCCGGCTATCCGACGCCGGAGGCGTCACGGGCGGTC
Organism: Solirubrobacteraceae bacterium; assembly: GCA_035702765.1. Taxonomy (GTDB): domain Bacteria; phylum Actinomycetota; class Thermoleophilia; order Solirubrobacterales; family Solirubrobacteraceae; genus Palsa-465. Next base: position 40,254 of record DASSZV010000070.1, on the reverse strand, counting down.
GCCCGGGCCTACGTCGAGGCCGGGGCTGACCTCATCGAGCTGGGCGTCCCCTTCTCAGACCCGCTCGCGGACGGGCCGGTGATCCACGCCGCTGCATCGACGGCGCTCGGCGAGGGTGTCACCCTCGCCGACACCCTCGAGCTCGCCCGCTCGGTGGCCGCCGAGGTGCCCGTCGTGCTCATGTGTTACGTGAACCCGATCCTCTCCCGGGGCATCGAGCGCTTCTGCGACCTCGCGGTGGCCGCCGGCGTCTGTGGCCTGATCGTGCCGGATCTGCCGGCTGAGGAGGCCGGGCGGCTGCTCGCGGCCACCGATGCGCGCGGGCTCGCCCTCGTCCCACTCGTCGCGCCGACGACGCCGCCGGCACGCATGGCCGAGATCGGCGCGCGGGCGCGCGGTTTCCTCTACACCGTGTCGGTCGCCGGGACAACAGGGGAACGCACCGGTGACCTCGGGGTGACCCAGCTGCTCACGCGGGCCCGGGAGGCGACCGCGGTGCCCGTCGCTCTGGGCTTCGGCATCAGCACCCCGGAGGCCGCGGCGCGGGCTGCGGACAGCGGCGCGGACGGGGTCATCGTGGGGACGCGCTTCGTGCGGGCGGCCGGAGAGGGTGACGCCGCAGCGGTGGCGGTCCTCGTCAGGTCATTCGCCGCCGCGCTCAGCTAGGATCCCGCGACGATGGAAGTCATTGCCACTCTCACCTTCGGCCTGCTCGTGTGGGTCGTCCTCTGGGCCCTCGGGCTTTCAGGCTTCGACGGCATCCTCATCGCCGGCGTCCTGTTCCTGATCGCGCTCACGGTCCAGAATGTCGCTCCGCGCATCGGCTCGACAAAAGACCAGTAGCGCCTCACGGCGGCTGGGGCTCGGGCTGCCGCTGGTCATCCTCGGCCTCGCGGGCTGCGGGACCACCGGGTCGAACACCACGACGAGCGTGAGCGCAACCGGCTCCTCGCTCACCATCTACGTCTCGGATCCCCCGAGCGTTCATGCGGTCCCGGGCCTCCAGGACGCGGTCGAGGGCGCTCAGCTGTCCTTCGGAGAGCACCAGGCGGAGGTTCGCAACGCCTCCCTGCGGCTGCTCACCGGGACGGCGTCGGCCCCCGCCAACGCCCGGGCCGCCATCGCCCTGAACTCGCTCGTCGCCTACGTCGGCGAGGTGGGCACCGGCGAGTCGCGCCAAACCGTCGGCATCCTCAACACCGAAGACGTGCTCGAGCTCAGCCCGACCGACACGGTCTCGCCGGGCAAGAACGACTTCGAGGACCTCTCGACCTATGGGCGGACCTTCGCCAGCCTGCCCCTCGACCTCGGCACCGCCCCGGCGACCCTCCAGCGCGCCGTGCCGGGATTCCGCGCCACCTTCACCCGCTTCTACGGCCATGCCCCGAGCGCCCAGGCGATCGAGGGCTATGACGCCATGTGGGTCCTTCTGCGGGTCATCGCCGCCCTCAAGGGCCACGCCAACGACCGCACGAGGATCGCCAAGTCCGTCATCGCCACGCTGCAGACCAATCACGGCCGGGCGTCGGTGCCGAACTTCACCATCACGCTGAAGTGAGGCGGGCGGCGGTCCTGGCCGCTGCCGTGGTGGCCGGCCTGGTGGCCGGCTGCGGTGGGGGCGGCTCGGCCGCGGTGCCCCACCGGCCCGCCCGCCTGTGCGTCGACGTGGGCCTGGCTCCCCACGGGGCCGCGGCGGCGGCGAGCCAGGAGCTCTTGGCCGGCCTGCGGAGCGAGATTCCGCCGGCCGGGGTCCGCCTCGGCGGGAGTGAGATCGGGCTCTGCCGGATCCTCGATGACGGCACCAGTCTCCCGCTTGCCCTGGCCCACGCCCGGTCGGCGGCGCGCGACCCCGCGACGGTCGCCTACCTCGGTGAGCTGTTCGGGGCGCGGGCGGCCGCGGTCGAAACGATGCTGGCGCCCGCCGGGCTGGCCCTGCTCAGTCCCAGTGGCCGCATCCGCGCGACGGCCGGGGCGGGCGCGGACGCGATCGCCGCGGACTCCGCAGCGAGCTCCGAGGCGGGCGTCGACGGCGTCGCCCCGGGGACGCGGGGGGGCCCGGAGAACCCGTTCCCGACGCTCTTCTCGCTCGCCCCCAGCGATCGCCTCCAGGTGCGGGCGCGGCGGGCGCTCGCGCTCGCGCGCCACTGCGGCCCACACCGGCGCGCGCGGACACTGTGTGTCGTCCTGGGGCCCGCAGCCGCGCCGCTCTGCACCCCCGGGCCCGCTCTGCGCCCGCTCGCCGCGCCCACGGCGCTGTGCGTGCTCGCCGGGGTCGACCTGGCCGGCCGGCGTTCCCCGGCCTATGCCTACGGCGAGGCTCTGGGTCAGGTGCTGCTCGCCGCGGCCCGCGCCGCGGCCGTCCCCGGTGCGGTGCTCTCGCGCAGCGCGCTGCTCCAGGGGCTCTCCGGGCTGGACCTGCGGGCGAGCGCCATCGGGCGGGTGCGCTTCACCCCGACCGGAGCGGACCCCGCCGACCTCTACAGCGTCTATACCGTGGGGACCGACGGACATCTGTCCCTGTCCGAAACCTTCCGGGCCCACTGACACCCCATGGCTGACGAACTCCTCCTGATCGACGGCAACTCCATGGCCTACCGGGCCTTTTTCGCGCTGCCGGAATCGATCGCCACCTCGACCGGCATGCCCACCAACGCGATCTTCGGGCTCGCGTCGATGCTCGTGAAGCTGCTCACCGAGTACGGTGCCCGACCGACGATCGTCGTCTGGGACGGTGGGTACACGGGTCGCAAGGAGATCTATCCCGAGTACAAGGGCCAGCGCGCCACCCGCCCGGACCTGCTCAAGGAGCAGTGGCCACACCTCGAACCGCTCGTGGCCGCTTTCGGCTACGCGAACCTCCGGATCGAGGGGTACGAGGCCGACGATGTCATCGCCTCACTCGCCGCCCGGGCGCGGACGGCGGGCCCGGGAGGCACCCCGCTGCCGGTGATGGTGCTCACCGGCGACCGTGACGCCTTCCAACTCGTGGACGAGACGACGCGGATCCTCGCCCCGGGCCGTGGGATCACCGACACCAAACTCTACGACGTCCAGGGCGTCATCGACCGCTACGGCATCACCCCGGCCCAGGTCCCCGACTTCATCGGTCTCAAGGGCGACACCTCCGACAACATCCCCGGGGTTCCGGGGATCGGCGACAAGACCGCCGCCGAGCTGCTGCAGCGCTTCGGCGACGTCGAGGGGGTGCTCGCGCACATCGACGACATCTCGGGCGCCAAGCGCAAGCAGAACCTCACCGAGCACGCCGAGGCAGCACGCATGTCCAAGCTCCTGGCCACCGCCAAGCGCGACATCCCCGTCGAGCTCGACCTCGCCGCCCTGGCCGCCGCCCGGCCGGACCGCTCGAGCCTGCGAGACACCTTCCGACTGTTCGAGCTGCGCGAACCGTTGCGCCGGCTGGAGGAGGCGCTGGGCTCGGCCGAGGCCGCCGCTCCCGCCCCGGCGGCCGAGGGGGCGCAGCAGGTGCTCTCGGCCCGCGTGCGGATCGTCGAGGTCGCCGAGCTCGACCGTCGCCTGCCCCCCGCGGAGGTCGCCGTCGCCGTGCGGGCACCCGAGGCGCCCGAGGGGGCGCTGTTCGGTGACGGCGCCGCCTGGAGCTTCGCCGTGCTCGGGGCGGGTGCGACGGAGGTGCTCGCCGGCAGCGTCGAGACCCCGGACCGCCTCCTCGACGCGCTCGGCCGCCGTCCCGTCGTCGTCCACGACGCCAAGGCGCTCGGCCGCGTGCCGGCCGTCCTCGCCCATGACAGCGAGGTGGCGGCCTATCTGCTGGAGCCCGCCCGCCGGGCGTATCCCTTCCGTGAGCTCGTGGAGGAGCGCGGGTTCGTCGCCCAGATCGCCGGGGCTGACGGGGAGCTGCCCGTCGCCGCCGACGTCGTCCTGCTGCGCGCGCTGACGGACTGGCAGCGGGGCGAGATCACCGACCGTGGGCTCACCGAGCTGCTGGACGAGGTCGAGCTCCCGCTCATCCGTGTGCTGCGCAAGATGGAGCTCGCTGGGCTCAAGCTCGACACCGCGCGGCTGGGGGAGATCGCCGAGCGCGTGCGCGCCGAGGCCGATGGCCTGGAGCAGGAGATCTTCACCCTCGCCGGGGAGGAGTTCACCCTCGGTTCGCCGCGCCAGCTCGAGGAGATCCTCTTCACCAAGCTCGGGCTGACCCGCAAGCGCCGGGGAAAGACGGGCTACTCCACCGACGCCCGCGTGCTGCAGGCCATCCGTGACGAGCATCCGATCGTCGCCCGGATCGAGCGGTGGCGCGAGCTCACCAAGCTCGCCCAGACCTACCTCGACGCGCTGCCGCTGCTCATCTCGCCGGCGGATGGGCGCATCCACACGACCCTCAACCAGACGGCCGCCGCCACCGGCCGGCTCTCCTCGAACAACCCGAACCTGCAGAACATCCCGATCCGCACCCCGTTGGGTCGGGAGATCCGCGCGAGCTTCGTCGGCGAGCCCGGTCACCGGCTCGTGTCCGCCGACTACTCCCAGGTCGAGCTGCGGCTGCTCGCCCACATCGCGGGTGAGGACGTGCTCAAGGACATCTTCCGGGCCGGGGAGGACGTCCACACGGCCACCGCCATGCGGGTCTTCGGGGTGCGCGCGGAGGCGATCGACCCCGGCATGCGCTCGAAGGCGAAGATGATCAACTACGGGATCGTCTACGGCCTCTCCGCCTTCGGGATGGCCGACCGTCTGGACATCCCCCAGGCCGAGGCGGATGAGTTCATCACCCGCTACATGGCCGGCTTCCCCGCCGTCTCGCGGTTCATCGAGGAGACGATCGAGCAGGGCACCACCAACGGTTATGTCTCGACGCTGCTCGGGCGTCGCCGCCAGGTGCCCGAACTGCGCGCCCGCCGCTGGGAGCTTCGCAAGCAGGGCGAGCGGTTCGCCGTCAACATGGTCATCCAGGGGACGGCGGCGGACATCATGAAGATCGCCATGGTGCGCGCCGACCGGATGCTCGCCGACGCCGGTCTGCAGAGCCGGCTCATCCTCTCAATCCACGACGAGCTGCTCTTCGAGGCACCGGAGGCCGAGGCCGAGGCGGTCCGCGAGCTTGCGGTGGCGGCGATGACCGGCGCCTTTGCGATGGATCCTCCGCTGGAGGTCGAGGCGGGGGCCGGTCTGGACTGGCTCAGCGCGAAGTGACGCCCGCCGCGACAAAGCGCGGGTGGGCGATCTCCAGGTAGCGCGTGAAGGACCAGTGGGTCACGTGGCGGCGCGAGGTGAGGGCCAGGGTCGGCGTGAGCAGCCGGGGGGGCAGACGCGGGACGAGGGTCTGCAGGCGCAGCAGCCAGTGGAACTTCCAGGCGTGCGCGGCGGAGAACGCGCCGTAGCCGGCCAGCGCGGCGGCGTGGCTCTGGCGCCCGTCCAAGACGCGGCGGATCTCGCGGCCGGCGGCGAGGCCGAAGTACAGCGCGGTGCGGATCCCCTCGGCGGTGAGGGGCAGGCAGTGCCCGGCCGAGTCGCCGACGAAGAAGGTCCCGTCCTCGGTGGCTTCGCGGATGCGGTGGGGAATCCAGTTGCCCTGATACTGCTCGGCGGGACGCCCGAGCTCCCGGGCCAGGGCGACCGTCGGGGCCTTGACGTGATCCCGGGGGACGAAGGAGCCGACACCGACGCGGACCTCACCGTCGGCGGGGAAGCTCCAGCCGTAGCCGGCCGGGATGATGTCCCGGTCGATCCAGATCTCCAGTGCGTCGCCGGAGCCGTCTGGATGGACCTCCAGGCCGCGGGACAGGTACGCGTCCGGCGGCTGGATGGGCGGGCCGGCGGAGAGCACCCGGCGCCAGCCGAGCGCGTCGACGACGACGGGCGCGCGGATCTCGCCGCGGTCGGTGCGGACCCCGTCGGGGGTGCGGCCCTGAACCGTCGCGACCTCGAAGGTGATGTCGCCCTGGTCGGCCAGTCGACCGCACAGGGCGCGGTAGTCGAAGGTCGAGAAGGACCAGGGCAGCGGGAAGCGGGCCGTGCTGTGCGGGCTGTGGATGACCAGCTCGGGGAAGGTCTGCTGGTGGGCGCTCATCAGATCGAGGGCCTCGAGCCAGCCGGTGGGGATGCCACAGGCCGAGGTCTGACGCTCGCCGATCTCGTAGCGGTCGACGACGAGCACGTGGGCGCCGCTGCCCTTCAGTTCACGCGCGAGGGCGAGCCCGGCGAAGCTCGCACCGCACACGAGAACGTCGGCGTCGAGGTCGATCGGTGTGCGTTCGAGGCCCCGTTTTGTCGCCCGGATCGGCACCGCGGGCGATGATAGGAGTTCGGTCGGGAGCGTGACGGTGACCGACTACCATGAGACGACCAATGTCAACGCTTACCGCTCCCAACCCACTCGATTTGCCCGAAGCGAAGGTCGTCGAAGGATCCGACGGCCTGCTTCTGGAGATCGATGGCCGCATCGTCCCCAACTACGACGCGACGATCCATCCCTTCTCTGAGGGCGACGTCGTCACCGGACATGTCGTGCGCATCGACCAGGACGAGGTCCTCGTCGACATCGGCTACAAGTCCGAGGGCGTCATTCCCTCGTCGGAGCTGTCCATCCGCAAGTCCGTCGACCCCAACGAGGAGGTGCAGCTCGGCGAGGAGGTCGACGCGCTCGTCCTCACCAAGGAAGATCAGGACGGCCGCCTCATCCTCTCGAAGAAGCGTGCGCGCTTCGAGAAGGCCTGGCGCCGGATCGAGGCGGCGGCACAGTCGGGTGAGCCGGTGGAGGGTTCGGTCATCGAGGTCGTCAAGGGCGGGCTCATCATCGACCTTGGCGTGCGCGGCTTCCTGCCCGCGTCACTGGTCGACATCCGTCGGGTGCCCAATCTCGACGAGTACATGGGCAGCCAGATCGAGTGCAAGGTCATCGAGCTCAACCGCTCGCGCAACAACGTCGTGCTCTCGCGTCGGGCCGTGCTCGAGGAGCAGCGTAAGGAGGATCGTGAGCGGATCCTCGACCGCCTCCAGCCGGGCCAGGTCGTGGAGGGCGTGATCTCGAACATCGTCGACTTCGGCGCCTTCGTCGACCTCGACGGGATCGACGGCTTGATCCACATCTCCGAGCTGTCTTGGAGCCACGTGAACCATCCGTCGGAGATTCTCTCGATCGGGAACACGGTCTCGGTGAAGGTGCTCGACATCGACCGCAACCGCCAGCGCATCTCCCTCGGTCTCAAGCAGACCCAGGAGGACCCGTGGCAGCGCGTCATCGACACCTACAACATCGGCGACGAGCTCGAGGGCACAGTCACCAAGGTCGTCACCTTCGGCGCCTTCGTCGAGATCCTCGACGGAGTTGAGGGCCTCGTGCATATCTCCGAGCTGGCTCAGCATCACGTGGAGAACCCGCGCGAGATCATCCAGCCCGGCGACCCGGTCCGCGTGAAGATCCTCGAGATCGACTCCGAGCGCCGGCGTCTGTCACTGTCGATCAAGCGTGTCGAGGGTCAGGTCCTGCCCGTCCGGCCGATCGTGCCGCCCGGCGAGAATGAGCTGGCGGACGGTGACTTCGGGGACATCCCCGAGGGTATCCCCGCCGCTGAAGTCGACCTGCCCGGGGCCGAGCTCTCCGCTGAGGACGGCGGCGACAGCGCTGTCGCGGACGCTCCCGCCGAGGATCCCGCGGCCACCGCCGACGACACCCCGCCCGCCGGCGCCTAGGCGCCGCGGGCCGGTTCCCGCTCGTCCGTTCGTCCGTCCTGGCGAGGCGCCGGAGCGTGATCCCCTTTGTCGGTCTCACCGGCGGGATCGGCTCCGGCAAGTCCACCGCGCTCGCGGCGCTCCAACGGCTGGGCGCGGCGACCCTGTCCTCCGACGCCGTCGTCCATGAGCTGTACGGCGCCGCCGTGGTGCGGGACGCCGTGGTCGAGCGCTACGGCGCCGAGGTCGCCCCCGGCGGGATCGTCGACCGCCAAGCCCTCGCCGCACGGGTGTTCCCGGACGCGGCGGAGCGGGCCTGGCTGGAGGGTCTGCTCTGGCCGCTGGTCGGCGAGCGCATCCGTCGCTGGCGTGAACAGCTGGAGCAGGGCGATCTCCCGCCGCGGGCTGCCGTGGTCGAGGTGCCGCTGCTCTTCGAAGCGGGGATGGACGGCGGCTTCGACGCGACGATCACCGTGCTGGCCGATGAGACGGTGCGCGCGGATCGGGCGGCCGCGCGAGGCCACGCCGCGGTCGACGAACGGACATCGCGTCAGCTCAGCCAGCAGGAAAAAGCAGCACGGTCCACGTATGTGGTGAGCAATGACGGAACCGAAGCCGAACTCCAGTCGACGCTGTCCGGGGTTCTTGACATGCTGAGTCCATGAGCAGTGCCGCGACACGTCGTGCCGCCCCGGCTGCCCGCAACCGCCAGCGCGCGCCGGCTCGCCGACCGCCGACGCCCCGGCACCTGCCCCGACCGCGCCGCGGACGGCGGCGGCTCGCGCTCGCCGTGTTCCTGCTCGTGTGCGTCGTCTTCGGTGTGCGTGCCGCCGGTCCGCTGTTCCAGAAGGCGCTGCGCGATCTCACCCTGCCACTGGCGTACCCGACGATCATCGAGCACGAGGCCGCGGCCAAGCACCTCGACCCGGCACTCATCGCCGCGGTGATCGACGCCGAGACCGGCTTTGATGCGCGCACCTCCTCCGCCGGCGCGGTCGGGCTCATGCAGGTGGAGCCGGAAACCGCGGCGCTGCTGGCCCATCAGTCCGGAGCGACGAACTTCCGCGAGTCCGACCTCTGGACCCCCGCGGTGAACATCGCCTACGGCAGCTACTACCTGCGTGAGCTGCTCAACGTCTTCCATGGGGACAAGGTCGCGGCGCTGGCCGCCTACAACGGCGGCGCGACCAACGTCGAACGCTGGATCGCGCGCGCCCGCCAGGCCGGACATGCCTTCGGGCTGTCCGACATCGCCTTCCCGGCCACCCAGGCCTACGTGGCCAAGGTCCTCTCGGCCGAGATCGCGTACCGCCAGAAGTATCCGGCCCAGCTGGGCCTCGACTGACGCGCCCCTCGGCGTCAGCCGCCGAGGGCGAGCAGGGGGCCCTGGGCGGCGGACAGGGCGGGCAACGCCGGCGCGTCCCCGTAGGCGAGGACCTGTCCGGTGCGCGCGACCAGCCAGTAGCCGTGCCCGTCGGGCGTGGCCAGCATGGCCACGATGTCGTGCAGGCCACTGCGCGCCGCGGACCCGTAGAACGGCGCGCCGGAGGCGTTGTAGACATTGCCGTCCGCAGTGAAGAGCCAGTAGGAGTGATCGGGTGCGGCGACGATCCCGATGATCGGGTGAGCAGGTCGGATCGCCCGGCGGACGGGTGCGCGGCCGAAGGCCGACACCGCGCCGGTGCGCTGCACGAGCCAGTACCCGGGCGCGTTGGGCAGCGCAGCCATGCCGGCCACGTCGCTGAGGTGGCGCGCGGCAAGCGATCCGAGGAAGGGAGCACCCGGGCCGGCGTAGACGTTGCCGGCGCCCGTGAGCAGCCAGTAGCCAGCGCGTGCGGCGCGGACGATCGCGGTGATCGGATGCGCGGCCCGGATGGCGGGAGCCGAGGCGGCGTTGCCAAAGCCGGCCACGCGGCCGTAGCGGGTGGCCAGCCAGTATCCGTGCCGCCCGCGCGTGGCCGCCATGCCGACCCAGTCGTTGAGGCCGTTGGGTGCGGGCACGCCGAAGGGGACCTGATATTCGCTGGGCAGCACGTCACCGGCGGCGGTGAGGGCCCAGAAGCCGAAGGGGGACACGGCCACGGCGGGGGAGGGGGCCGAGGCGGCCGGGGTGCCGCTGCCGACCCCGTTGGCGGCTGCCTCGGCGACCCGGACGGCGTGGCCGGCGTCGGCCGCGGTGAGCGTGTAGGCCCCGGCGTCGGCACCCGGGATCGGGCTGCAGGCCGCTCCGGTGGTGGAGCAGCGCTCCCACTGAACGCTGTAGCTCGTCGGCGCGTTGGACCAGCTCCCGTGGGTCTCGCTGAGGGTCTGGCCGACCACGGGCGTGCCCGTGAGCGCCGGCGGCGCGGCGGCGACGGGCGGTGCGGGGGGCGTCGTTGCCGTCGTCGTCCCGTACGCCGCGGTGGCCGCGCCGAGGGCGTCGTTGTCGACGTTCATGCGCACCCCGCCGTAGGTCTCGTCGACCCCGCCCTGGAACTGGTGCAGGCGCTGGTCGTTCGCCCAGTCGCTCGCCGGGATGGTGCCGTCCTGGGTGCTCGCGGAACCGTTCCAGGCGGCGAACCACAGTTCGTCGGGCTCGACATAGCCGCTGCCGTAGCGCGACACGAGGTCGGCGATGCCCGATGCGTCGCTCGAGTACACGCCGGAGAGGAAGCCCTGGGCGTGCAGCTGCGTGGTCCAGGCCTGCAGGAAGGCGAGCACGGCGTCGGAGGTCGCCGTCGAGCGCGTGTAGCCCTCCATGTCGAAATACACCGGGTTCCCGGGGCCGATCCCCACGGCCTCGGCGTCGGCGACGGCGGTGGCCGCGTCGGTGGCGCCCTGATTCGCCGCCTGGGCGGGGGAGAGCGCCGCGCAGCCGCAGGCGTTCCCCGGGGCCTGAAGACCCACGTAGATGGGGACGAGATGCCAGCCCGCAGCCGACTCCGTGCTCACCCAGTCGGGGGTGAGGTTCGGCTGCGCACAGGCCATGTTCTCACCGCCGATGTAGATCCCGACGGCTCCGTAGGGGGAGGACCCGGCCCAGCTGGCCATCGCCGAGGCACTCGGCGTCGCGCAGGCGTCGAAGCCCTCGCCGGCATACACCTGGCCCGGGGTGGCCGGGGCGGTCGAGCTCACCGTGTGTCGGGCCAGGGATCGGCGCAGCGCCGGCCGGCGGCTCACGGGGGTGAGCGTGACGGGCCGCGGCCGCGGCGCGCGGGGGAGGCGGCGCACCCCGAGGGCCCTGCGGATGAGTCGGGGGCGCGAGCCCCAGGTGGCGACGACGGTGAGCCCGTGACGGGTGAGCACCCCCACGTGGCCCCCCGCGAGGCCGGCCAGAGCATGGGCGCCGGGCTGGACAAGGATCGCCTCGGTTCGGCCGGTCGCCTGCACAGGGCAGCTCGGCGCCGCTCCGGGGTCACCGAGATAGACCGCGTGGCGGTTGAAGCGCACGCACACGCGGGAGTCGGGTCCCAGGTGGAAGACCGGCCATGTGGTGGGCACCGTGAGGGTGACACCGCGGAAGTTCACCCGCCGTAGCGTTGCGTGGGCCGAGGCCGTCGGGCAGAGCACGAGGGCCATGAGCAGGAGCGCGGCCAGAGGGCCCAGGGGTGAGGGTCGGCCACGGGTCAGCACGGGCATCGGCGAATCCAACGACATCGTACGGCGGAAAGTTGCGCCCCTCGGTCCCGGCCGTCCCGTCGCGCCCGGCCCCGTCCAGCCCGGTCCGCGCACCCCCGGCGCGGCCGGCGGCGTGCCGGTCCCACAGACCGGCACGCCGGCCACAGCGATGAGAGGCCGTCCAGGGGCACGGTTTAATGGGAGTGTGCCCGCCTTCGAACTCGACGCCACCTACGCCCCGACGGCAGACCAGCCCCGCGCGATCGCGTCGCTCGCCGAGGGCATCCGCGCCGGCGAGCGTGCCCTCACCCTGCTCGGCGCGACGGGTACGGGCAAGACGATGACGATGGCCGCGACGATCGCCGAGGTGCAGAAGCCGGCGCTCGTGCTCGCCCACAACAAGACCCTCGCGGCGCAGCTGTGCAACGAGTTCCGCTCGTACTTCCCCCGCAACGCCGTGGAGTACTTCGTCTCCTACTACGACTACTACCAGCCCGAGGCCTACGTCCCCTCCAAGGACCTCTACATCGAGAAGGACTCGGCGATCAACCAGGAGATCGACCGGCTCCGCCACGCGGCCACCGCGGCGCTGTTCGCCCGCCGCGACGTGATCATCGTCGCGAGCGTGTCGTCGATCTACGGCCTTGGTTCGCCCGAGGTCTATGACGAGAACCTCCAGCTCATCCGCAAGGGGGAGATGATCGACCGCGACCGGCTGCTGCGCAAGCTCGTCTCGATCCAGTACACGCGCAACGACGTCGCCCTTGCGCGGGGGACCTTCCGGGTTCGCGGGGAGACGCTGGAGATCTGGCCGGCGTATGCCGAGACCGCGTACCGCGCCGTCCTCTTCGGCGACGAGGTCGAGCACCTCCAGCACTTCGATTCGGTCACCGGCGAGGTGCTCGAGGACGACCTCGAGCACGTGGCCATCTGGCCGGCCAGCCACTACAACGTGCGCGAGGGCTACATCGACGACGCGGTGGCCGAGATCGGGCGCCAGCTCGAGGCCCGCTGTGCCGAGCTGGAGGCCGAGGGCAAGCTGCTGGAGTCCCACCGCCTGCGCCAGCGCACCCAGTACGACATGGAGATGCTGCGCGAGATGGGCTTCTGCTCGGGCATCGAGAACTACTCCGAGATCCTCGACGGCCGCAAACCGGGGGAGCGGCCCTACTGCCTCATCGACTACTTCCCCGACGACTTCGTCTGCTTCATCGACGAGTCCCACCAGACGATCCCCCAGATCGGCGGCCAGTACCACGGCGACCGCTCGCGCAAGCAGACCCTCGTCGACTACGGCTTCCGCCTGCCCAGCGCGATGGGCAACCGGCCCCAGACCTTCCAGGAGTTCCTCTCGATCACGCCCCAGATGGTGTTCGTCTCGGCGACCCCCGGCGAGTACGAGCGCACCCACGCGGACCGCATCGTCGAGCAGATCGTGCGGCCGACGGGAATCGTCGACCCCCAGATCGAGGTCCGCGAGACGAAGAACCAGATCGACGACCTGATGAACGAGATCCGCCAGCGGGTCGACCGGGACGAGCGGGTGCTCGTGACGACGCTCACGAAGAAGATGTCCGAGGACCTCACCGACTACCTGCTCGAGATGGGCTTCAAGGTCCGCTACCTGCACTCCGAGGTCGACACCCTGGAGCGGATCCAGATCATCCGCGAGCTGCGCCTGGGCCAGTACGACGTGCTCGTGGGGGTGAACCTCCTGCGTGAGGGGCTCGACCTGCCCGAGGTGACGCTCGTGGCGATCCTCGACGCGGACAAGGAGGGGTTCCTGCGTGGAGCCACCTCGCTCATCCAGACCATCGGCCGGGCGGCTCGGAACGTCGACGGCCGCGTGCTCATGTATGCCGACAAGGAGTCCGCCGCGATGCGCACGGCGATCGAGGAGACCGACCGTCGCCGGGCGATCCAGGTCGCGTACAACCATGAGCACGGGATCACCCCGGAGTCGATCACCAAGGGCATCTCGGACATCGCCGAGTTCCTGCAGTCCGACTCCAAGGTGCCCAAGTCACGGCGCCGGCGTCAGCGGGCCGTCGACAGCGTCCCCCCGGCCGAGCTCGAGAAGACGATCATCGAACTCGAGGAGGAGATGCTCGCCGCCGCCGAGGACCTGCGCTTCGAGTACGCGGCGAAGCTGCGTGACGAGATCCGGGATCTCCGCCGCCGGCTCGACCTCGCCGTGTCGGGATGAGTAGTCTGTCGCGCGTGGCTCTTGAACGACAGGTAATCGAGAAGAAGGACTTCCCCATCGGCCGTCGCGGCTATGACCCCGACGCCGTCGACGCCCACCTGGCTGCGATCGCCAACGAGGTGGACCAGCTCAAGTCGAGCTCCCGCCGCCGCTCCGAGACGCTCGCCTCCGAGGCCTCGGCCCAGGTTCGGGCGATCGTCGAAGCCGCCGAGTCGAGCGCGGCCGCCATCACCCGTCAGGCCGAGGAGGACGCCGCCGACATCCGCGCGGAGGCCTCCCAGGAGGCCGCGGCGACCCGCCAGCAGGCGAGCACCCAGGCCCGGGAGTACGTCGGGCAGGTGTCCGAGTCCACGGCGGTCATGCTCCAGCGCCTCGACGCGATGGAGTCCGAGCTCGGCGCCCTGCTCGAGTCCCTGCGCACCGGCTCCAACCGTCTCTCCGCCGACCTTCAGCTGCTGGAGTCAAACATCGACGACGTGAAGACCGCCGTGGCCCCGCGTCCCCGCTTCGAGCCCGAGACACCTCGGTATGAGAGCCCGTCACGTGGGGGGTCCGTCGCTTCGGCCAGCTCCGCGGGCTCCGCTGCCCCGAGCGCCTCCGTGGCCGCCGACCCCGCGGTGCTCGCGCGCACAGCGTCGGTCCCAGCCGCGGCGGCGGAGCCCCTGGACGGGCCCGTCCCGGCCGCCGAGCCGGCCGCCGAGTCCACGGCACCCGTCCGGCGCGCCCGCGTGACCAGCACCGCTGGCGATGACGACGACGTCGAGGGGGCCCGCCTCGTGGCGCTCAACATGGCCCTCAACGGCACGCCCCGGGCCGAGACGGACCGCTACCTGGCCGAGAACTTCGCCCTCGCTGACCGCGGTGGCCTGCTCGACGAGGTCTACGCCTCCGTCGAGGGCTGACCCGCCCGCGTGCCGCGGTGAGCGCCGGCCCCGGCTGAGCGCACTCCGCGGCGAACGTCCGTTCGGTCACATACACTGGAGGGGTGGACCAGCTAGTCGTCTCAGGGGCGCGGGAGCACAACCTCAAGGACATCACGGTGGCGATCCCTCGGGGGTCGCTCACTGTCATCACCGGACTCTCGGGATCAGGCAAGTCCTCGCTCGCCTTCGACACCATCTACGCGGAGGGTCAGCGCCGTTACGTCGAGTCGTTGTCGGCCTACGCGCGCCAGTTCCTCGGCCAGATGGACAAGCCCGACGTCGACTCGATCGACGGCCTCTCCCCGGCCATCTCCATCGACCAGAAGACGACCTCGCGCAATCCGCGCTCGACGGTCGGCACGGTCACCGAGATCTACGACTACCTGCGGCTGCTGTGGGCGCGCATCGGCCAGCCCCACTGTCCGATCTGCGGCAAGCCGATCACCGGTCAGTCGGCGGAGCAGATCATCGACCAGGTGATGGATCTCGCCGAGGGCACGCGGTTCATGGTGCTCGCGCCGATCGTCCGGGGCCGCAAGGGCGAGTACGCCAAGCAGCTCGAGGAGCTCCGCAACGAGGGCTTCGCCCGCGTGAAGGTCGACGGGACGCTCATGCGCCTCGACGAACCGATCACGCTCGACAAGAAGTTCAAGCACGACATCGCCGTCGTCGTCGACCGGCTGGTGATGAAGCACGACGTGCGCAAGCGCCTCGCGGACTCGATCGAGACCGCCGTCACCCTCGCTGACGGGCTCGTGGAGATCGAGCTCGTCGACCTGCCCGCGGACGCCCCGGAGCGGATCCAGACCTATTCGGAGCGCTTTGCCTGCCCCGAGCACGGCCCGAGCCTCACCGAGCTGGAGCCGCGGATCTTCTCCTTCAACGCCCCGCACGGGGCGTGTCCGCGCTGTACGGGCCTCGGCGCGCAGATGGAGATCGACCCTGAGCTGGTCATCCCGGATCCGAGCCTCACCATCGCCGAGGGCGCCATCGCACCGTGGGTCGGCGGCGCGAGCGACTATTACGCGAAGCTCACCGAGGCGATCGCCGAGCGCTACGACGTGGACGTGCACGTGCCCTGGGAAGAGCTGCCCGCCGCTCAGCGCGAGTTCTTCCTCGAGGGCACCGGCGACGAGCGCCTGCAGGTCTCCTACCGCAACTCCTTCGGGCGGCGGCGTTCCTACAACACGCGCTTTGAGGGCATCGTGCCGAGCCTGCAGCGTCGCTACCGCGAGACCGACTCCGCCTTCGCCAAGGAGAAGATCGAGGAGTTCATGACCCTGCGGCCGTGCCCGGATTGCCACGGCGCCCGCCTGCGTCCGGAGTCCCGGGCCGTGCTCGTCGCGGGCACCCCGATCCACGAGTTCTGTGCGCTGTCGGTCCGCCGTGCGCGGGCGTGGCTGAGCGACCTCTCGCTCTCCGAGCACGACCAGCGGATCGCGCGGCTGATCCTGCGCGAGATCCACGAACGGCTCGCGTTCCTCGACAACGTCGGCGTCGGTTACCTCTCGATGGAGCGTGCCGCGGCGACCCTGTCGGGCGGGGAGGCCCAGCGCATCCGGCTGGCCACCCAGATCGGCTCGTCGCTCGTCGGCGTCCTCTACATCCTCGACGAGCCGTCCATCGGCCTGCACCAGCGCGACAACGAGAAGCTCATCGGGACGCTCGAGGCGCTGCGCGACGTCGGCAACACGGTGCTCGTGGTCGAGCACGACCAGGACACCATCCGGGCCGCGGACTACCTGCTCGACATCGGTCCCGGCGCGGGGGAGCACGGGGGGCACGTGGTCGCCGCGGGGACGCCCGCCGAGGTGGCGGCGAACCCCGCTTCCCTCACCGGCCAGTACCTCGCCGGGACGCTCGCCATCAGCCCGCCGGCGACGCGGCGGACCCCCAGCGGGTACGTGACGATCAAGGGCGCGGCGGAGAACAACCTCAAGGGCGTCGACGTCAAGGTTCCGCTCGGCGTGCTCTGCAGCGTCACCGGCGTGTCCGGCTCGGGCAAGTCGACCCTGGTGAACGAGATTCTCTACAAGGCCGCCGCCAACCGGCTCAACAAGGCCAAGCTGCACCCGGGACGGCACAAGACGATCGAGGGTCTGGACCAGCTCGACAAGATCATCGCCGTTGACCAGTCGCCCATCGGCCGCACGCCGCGATCCAATCCGGCCACCTACATCGGCCTCTTCGACCAGATCCGCGACCTCTTCTCACGTACCCCGGAGGCACGGGCCCGCGGCTACAAGCCGGGACGGTTCTCCTTCAACGTCAAGGGTGGGCGCTGCGAGGTCTGTGCCGGTGACGGCCAGATCAAGATCGAGATGCACTTCCTCCCCGACGTCTACGTGCCCTGTGAGCAGTGCGGGGGCAAGCGTTACAACCGCGAGACCCTCGAGGTCCGCTTCAAGGGCAGGAACATCGCCGACGTGCTCGAGATGCCGATCGAGGAGGCGCTCGAGTTCTTCGCCCACATCCCCAAGATCAAGCGGCGGGTCCAGACGCTCTTTGACGTCGGGCTCGGCTACATGCGCCTGGGTCAGCCGGCCACGACGTTGTCGGGCGGCGAGGCCCAGCGGGTGAAGCTCGCCGCCGAGCTCGCCAAGGTCGCCACGGGGCAGACCATCTACATCCTCGACGAGCCGACGACGGGTCTGCACTTCGCCGACATCCAGCGGCTGCTGGAGGTGTTGCAACGGCTGGTCGACGCGGGCAACTCGATCGTCGTCATCGAACACAACCTCGACGTCATCAAGGTATCGGACTACCTCATCGACCTCGGCCCGGAGGGCGGCGACGAGGGGGGACGGATCCTCGCCGTCGGCACCCCGGAACAGATCGCCGCGGACTGGACCGACACAGGATCAGAGACCGGCCGTTTCCTCTCCACGCTGCTGGAGGCCCGCCCGGCCGGTAGGCGCCGCCGGGCCACCTCCCGTCGCGAGAAGCTTGCGGCGTGATCTCCCCCCCGGGGAGGATGCGGTGAGCATCGCCGCCGCGGACGCCCGCCTGTGGGTGCAGAAGTGGCGCTACTACCAGGCCAACGCGCTGCCCTGGAACCGGCTGGCCATCCACGCCGAGTTCGCCCGTCGGCGGGCCTTCTGCAAATGGCCGCTGCACGGTGAGGCGCTGGCGATGCTGCGGGAGGGACGGCTGCAGATCGGCGAGCACACCCTGCTGGAGCCGGGGGTGTGGATCACCGGTTCACCTGAGGCCCGGGTCAGCCTCGGGGCCGGCTGCTTCCTCAACCTCGGCGTGATGATCGCCGCCCAGGAGCGAGTGGAGATCGGGGACCACTGCATGCTCGCCAACGGCTGTCTCATCACTGACGCCGACCATCGCTTCGACGACCCGCTCCGGCCGGTGCCCTGGCAGGGCTTCACAGCCAAGGGGCCCACGCTGATCGGGGACAACGTCTGGCTCGGCGCCCACGTCGTGGTCACCGGCGGCGTGAAGATCGGAGAGCGCGCGGTGATCGGCGCGAACTCCGTGGTCACCCGGGACATCCCGGCCCGCGCCATCGCCGCCGGGGTCCCCGCCCGGGTCATCCGTGAGATCGAATAGTCCGCCGGGGCCTAGACTGCCCGGCCATGGCCTCCCCGATCGAGAAGTTCGTCCTCGGCAACGTGCTGAGGTTCCATCATGAGCTGTACGTGCGCTCGGGCGGCCGCATCGGCCAGCACTGGCTCGGCTCGCCGTCCCTGATCCTCACCGCCACGGGGGCGAGGTCCGGTGAGCCGCGGATCTGCTCGCTCACCTACGCACAAGACGGCGAGCGCTACGTGATCGTCGCCTCCAACGGCGGATCGAAGCGCTCACCGGCCTGGTACTTCAACCTGCGCGCCCACCCTGAGGTGTCGGTCCAGGTGGGGACCCGCCGGCTCGCCGTGCATGCCCGCATCATCGCTTCCGGGGACCCGGACTACGAGCGACTGTTCACCCTCGCGGATGAGAACAACCGCGGCCGTTATCGCGCCTATCAGCGCCGTACCGACCGGCCGATCCCGGTGGTCGTGCTCGAACCGGTCAGCTCGTGAGCTCCTTGCTCACGAGTTCTTGATGACGATCCCCTCCATGATGTTCGCCGCGCGCTCGGAGGCGTCGATGGCCGCCTCCAGGCGCTCGAAGAGATCCTTCCAGCGGATCACCACCATCGGGTCGATGCCCCCGTCGAACAGCGAGGCCACGGCCTCCCGGGTGATGCGGTCACCCTCGTTCTCCAGGCGGTTGACCTCGACCGTGTAGTGGGACAGGTCGCGGAAGCCGCGTAGGCGGGGGATCGCCTCACAGATGTGGCGCGTCGCCTCCTTGAGCACCCGGGCCAGGCGGATGGACTGGTCCATCGGCGCCTCGATCTTGTACAGCTCGAGGTAGTCGGAGACCTCTTCGGTGTAGTCGACGATGTCGTCGAGCGCCGAGGCCAGGGCAAGGATGTCCTCGCGGTCAATCGGAGTGACGAAAGAATGGTTGAGGCGGTCGATGATGTCGTGGGTGATGCGGTCGCCCTCGTGCTCGCAGAGACGGATCTGCTCACCCAGCGCCCGGGAGTCCGGGAAGTTGGTGAGCAGCTCATCCAGCAGGGTCGCCGCCTTGAAGATGTTCGCGCCGGCCTCCTCGAAGAGCTCGAAGTAGGCGCGGTCACGCGGGGCGAAGACCTGCGAGAAGCGGGGCATGTCCCCGATCCTATTGGGTCCGCCGGGCTCCGCCGCCGCGGTCCGCTCAGCGCTCGAGCTCGGCGAGCGCGGCCCGGAAGGCCGCCAACACGTCCTCGTCGATCGCGTAGGCATGCTCGGGCCCGGGGAAGCGTCGGGCTCGCACGTCAGCGGCATAGGCCGCCACGCCGGCGTCCATCTCCTCCTGGAGATCGGCGTAGCGGCGCACGAACTTCGCCCCCGAGCCCTCGCGGATCCCCAGCAGGTCGTGGAAGACGAGGACCTGTCCGTCCGTCGCCGGGCCGGCGCCGATGCCGATGGTCGGCACGGTGAGCATCGGCACCAGCTCGGCCGACACCGCGGCGGGGATCGCCTCCAGCACGATCGAGAAGCAGCCCGCCTCCTCGAGGGCCAGGGCCTCACGGACGATCCGCAGGGCAGCAGTGGTGTCACGTCCCTGGGCGCGCAGGCCGCCAAGCGCCACGGAGGTCTGGGGGGTGAGCCCGATGTGCCCCATCACGGGAATGCCCGCCTGCACGATCGCCCGCGCCCGCGCGACCGACGTCGCGTTGCCGCGCTCGAGCTTCACCGCATCGGCGCCCGCCTCCTTCACGAAGCGCATCGCTGTGGCGACCGCCTGGGCGTCGGACTCCTCGTAGGAGCCAAAGGGCAGGTCGGCCACCAGGAACGGGCTCGTGAGGCCTCGGCGGACGGCCCGTGCGAGCATCAGCATCTCCTCGGTGCTCACCGCGACCGTGGAGGGATGACCGAGGACGACCTGCGCGCCCGAGTCCCCCACCAGCACGAGGTCGACGCCCCCGGCCTCGGCGGCGCGGGCGGAGGGAAAGTCGTAGGCGGTGACCATGACCAGGGGTTCACCCCGGCCGTGGCGCTCGGCGATGGTGCGCAGGGTGACCGGCGCGCGGAGGGCGCCGGTGGAGGTGGCGGACAGCGGGGCGGCGGACATGTGAGCTCCTTCTAGGCGATGGGGTCGCTGAGCAGGGTGGCCACCTCGCGGTCGACCGCGAGGATGGAGTTATCGGTTCCGACGTGGACGACCCGGGGCTCATAGCGCTCGAGGGCGGCGGCGTCGTAGATGCCGTAGGAGATGACGATGATGGTGTCCCCGGTGTGGACGAGTCGGGCGGCCGCGCCATTGACCTTCATCTCGCCCGAGCCGCGGGCCCCGGCGATGGTGTAGGTCTCAAAGCGCGCCCCGTTGTCGACGTCGACCACGGCGACCTGCTCGAACTCGCGGATGTCGGCCGCCTCGAGCAGGTCGGCGTCGATGGTGATCGAGCCGACGTAGTGCAGGTCCGAGTCGGTCACCGTGGCCCGATGGATCTTCGACTTCAGCATGGTTCTCAGCATGGGGCGGGCACAGGCTCCAGGAGTCGGTTGTCGATGAGGCGTGTATCGCCGACCCGCGCGGCGACGAGCAGGAGCGCGGGGCCGGTGATGTCGGTGACGGGGGAGAGGTCGTGGGGATCGGCCAGCGCGAGGTACTCGGGCTCGACGGCCAGGGCTCGCAGCTGGGCGTGAGCGGCCTCCAGCACCGCCTCTGCGGACCGTTCACCGCCGGCCACCCGCTCGGCGGCCGCGCTGAGCGCACGGTGAAGGGCCACCGCGCGGCGGCGGTCCGCGGCACCGAGGTGGACGTTGCGGCTGGACATGGCCAGGCCGTCCGCCTCGCGGACGGTGGGGCAGGTCGCGATCTCCGTCGGGATGTTGAGATCGCTCACGAGACGGCGGACGACGAGCGCCTGCTGAGCGTCCTTCTCCCCGAAGAAGGCGACCTCGGGCCCGACCATGTTGAGCAGCTTCGTCACGACGGTGGCCACCCCGTCGAAGTGAGCGACACCGCGGTGGGCACCCTCCAGGGGTTCGGTGATGCCGGTGACGCTCACCTGCGTGGCGAACCCCGGCGGATAGACCTCCTGGGCGGCGGGGGCGAAGAGGATGTCGGCGCCAGCACCGTCCGCGGCGTGGGCGTCCTGGGCCTCATCGCGGGGGTAGGCGCCGAGGTCGGCCGCCTCGGTGAACTGGGCCGGGTTGACGAACAGCGAGACGACGACGACGTCGCAGCTGGCGCGGGCCCGCCGGATGAGCGAGAGGTGGCCGGCATGCAGCGCGCCCATCGTCGGCACCAGGCCGATGCGTGCGCCGGCACGGCGCGGTGCGGCCAGTGCGTCCCGCAGCTCGGAGACCGTCCGCAGGGTGATCATGCCGGCACGCCGTGGACGCGCGCGGCGAGCCGGTCGGTGCTCACCACGAGGGCGTCGAAGAGCCCGAGCAGCTCAGGGGCCCGCTGGGCCACCGCCTCACGCTGGTGGGCCACCGTCGCGTGATCTCCGCGTGCCACGGGTCCGGTGAGGGCCTGTTCGGGCCCCAGGGTGAGCCAGTTCTCGACCGTGGCGCGCACCAGCGGTGCGAGCAGCTCCCGCCGCAGGCCCGCGCTGTCGGCAAGCTGCTCCGCGGCCGCTTCGAGCGTCACGAGGAAGTTCGAGGCGATGCTCGCGGCGGCGTGGTATGCGGCCCGGTCGGCGGGATCGATGCGGATGGGGATCATCCCCAGCGCCCGGGCCAGCCCGCGCGCGAGCTCGAGCGCCGCCGGCGTCGTCGCGTCGATGGCGGCGCCGACGCCGCGGAAATCCGCTCCCGTCCGCGTCACCGCGGTGAGCGGGTGCAGGCTGAAGCCCTCGTGCGAACCGAGGCGGTCCAGGCCGGCCGCGCCGGAGCAGTGGGCGAGCAGCTGGCCGTCCGGGAACTGGGCGGACGCGCGGAGGATCTCGGCGTCGGGGACGCACAGCAGCACGACGTCGGGGGCGACATCATCGCCGAAGGGGTCGGAGTCCCGGCCGTAGGGTCCCGCCACGGCGACAGCGGCGGCGCGAAGCGCGCCGGCGAGCGCAGTTCCCAGACGGCCGGCGCCGAGCACGGCCACGCGAAGGGGGGGAGGAGTCTGTGATGAGGAGGGCAAATCCAGTTCCCGCGGTGGAGATACCGGTTAGCGTGTATCTCAGTGTATCCCACAGATTCCCCGAACGCCGCCGCTCGACACCTCGGCCCGTCCAGCGCCGTCGCGCGGCGAGAGGCGCTCAAGCGCGTCTGGGAGGAGGCCCGGATCTGTCGTGACTGTCTGTTGCACGAGACCCGCACGATGGTCGTGTTCGGGTCGGGGAACTCCGACGCCGACCTGATGTTCGTCGGCGAGGCGCCGGGACGCCACGAGGATGAGAAGGGGGTGCCCTTTGTCGGCCAGGCGGGCAAGCTGCTCGACCAGCTGCTGGAGGAGGTCGGGCTCCAGCGTCGGGATGTGTTCATCGCCAACACGCTGAAGTGCCGTCCGCCGAACAACCGTGATCCCCATCCCCACGAGCTCGCCTCGTGCGAGAAGTACCTGTTCCGCCAGATCGAGCTCATCCAGCCGACGGTGATCGCCACGCTGGGCAACTTCGCCACCAAGCTGCTGCGCGGGGAGGCCACCGGCATCACCCGGATCCACGGCCAGCCTGAGGAGCGCATCATCGGCCCGCGGAGGGTTCGGTTGCTGCCGTTGCTCCACCCCGCGGCTGCTCTGTACACCCGCTCCATGGTCGACGTCCTGCGCGCCGACTTCGCCCAGATCCCGGCGCTGCTGGCGCTCGGCCCGCCCGCACAGCCAGAGCCAGCGGCGCCCATGGCCGGCGACGTCGTGACGGATGTGCCGCTGGAGTCCGCGCCAGCGCCGTCGCCGCCTCAGCCCTCCGACGGCGGCCAGCTCGGGCTCTTCTAGGACCCCAAATGCTGCTTGCCCAAATGGGATCTCGGCAGGTTGGGGCGGCGGGGACAGCGCAGCTTCTGCGGAGGACTCCGTGGTCACCCACGGTCGGCGGCCACCGCCGGGGGGTCCGCGCCGCGCTGCGCCGCCTCGGCGGCTGAGGAGAGCGGACGTCGGGTGTCCGCGCCTCGGGCCGGGCGGTCGGCCCGACGCAACGCGAGTGCGTAGGCGAGGGCGGCGCCCAGGACCTGGATGGCGAGGACGACGAGCGCAAAGCTCGCGGGGCGCCGGGACGCCGTGAGCAGGAGTACGGGTTCAACCACGGCGATGAGGCCGATGGCGGCGAGAAAGCCGGTGCGCCGCAGCGCGAGCATGTACTGAACGGCGAGGTAGGTGGCCGCGAGCACCGTGAAGGCTGCCCCCAGGGGCAGCAGCGAGGATGCGGCCACCGCTCGGCGGGACCCGAACACGGCGGCCAGCAGCGGATGGGCGGCGAGCGCGAAGATGGCCAGGCAGGGGATCGCGCAGGCGCCGAGCACGATCAGGGTGCGCAGCAGGACGCCACGGGTGTCCTCGCCCTCGGCGGCCCGGCGGGAGGTTTCGGGCACCAGGGCAAAGCTCGCCCCCATGGCCACCCAGATGAGCACCTTGGCGGCGACGGCGGCCACCGCGTATGACGAATCCAGGCCGTCGGCCATGCGGTGCTTGGCGATGATGAGGTCGACGTTCTGGAGCAGCTGGATGATCGCCAGGGCGACGATCGGCACCGTGGCGTCACGCACGTGACGGCTGAGGCGTGGGGCGGCCCGGGGGAGAGGGGCCTCGGGCCGGGCTGCGACGGCCGCCCGGATGGGGCGGGCAGAGTCCGGTGCGGGGAGGACAGAGTCTCCATGGACAACCGCCAGGCGCAGGCACCGCACGCAGTAGGCGATCATTGCCACGTAGGCCAGCAGCGAACCGAGGTAGGCGCCCGCGACGCCGAGGCCCAGGGCGGCGAGGGGTCCGCCGGTGAGCAGCCGCACGCCCTGTTCGCCGATCAGGCTGAGGCCGACCGAGCGGAGGTCGCCGACGGACTGCAGGGCGCCCCGCAGGATCGACAGCCCGAGAAAGAGGCAGCCCGCCGGAATGCCCGCCGCCGCGGCCCAGGTGCCTCCGGGGTCATGGGCCACCCCCAGGAGTGAGGCGATCGGCTGGCGCGCGAGGACCGAGATGACGGTGGCAGCCGCGGTGAACAGCGCCAGGCTGCCACCCCAGGCGCGGAGGGTCCTCAGTAGACCCGGACCGCGACCGAGGTGGCCCAGGACGCCCTCTCGAGCGGTGGTCACCTGCATGGCCTGGCCCGCCACGGTGAGGATGATCAGATAGGAGATGAGGGCGGCAAGCGCCCCGTAGTCGCTGAGCAGCCGGGCGAACACGACCGAGGTGACGAGCGCGATGACGTTGTTGGCGATCATCGCGCCGGCCAGCCACGCGGCCTGGCTCGTGCCGGAGCGCCGCAGACCCTCCAGCGCGGACATCAGACGGGGGCGCATACAACTACAGTGTCCCGGACGATGCTCAGGGTGGTGGCTGTCTTGATCGTGGCGGGGTTGCTCGGCCTGCCGGCGCTGGCCCGGGCGGCCACGGTGACCACACCGCTCACCCCCACCGCGCCGCCCTGGCTCACCCAGACGACGCCCGCCGCTGCGGGTGCTGCGGTGCCCGTGTCAAGCCACTCCGCGGCCCCGCTGCCGACCGGCAACCTCCCCTACACCGGGGACAACCTTCTGCCGGAGGCGATCGCCGCGGGAGGGCTGCTCCTGGGGGGCGTGGCCCTGCGGCTGCGCCTGCGCTGAACCGTGGTCGTGGAGACCACGGACAGCACCGCCACCGAGGCGCTGGGAGCCGACCTGGCCCGCTCCCTGGAGCCCGGTGACGTCGTCCTGCTCGTGGGCGACCTGGGCGCGGGCAAGACGACGCTCGTGCGCGGCGCCGCCGGTGCCCTCGGCGTCGTGCGCCCGGTGACCAGCCCGACGTTCGCCATCGGCAACCGCTACCCCGTAGCCACACGGCCCGGGCTGTCCGCCGTCGCGCACCTGGACCTGTACCGGCTCGGGGATCTCGGGGCCGAGGATCCGGACCTGCTGGCCGACTACATCGGCGCCGATACGGTCGCCTTCGTCGAATGGCCCGGCGGCGCCGAGGACCGTATCGCCGCGTTCGGGCGGCTTCGCTTTCGGGTGACGCTGAGCCATCTGGGGGGCGACCGGCGCCGGATCGAGGTGGTCCCCGCATGAGGATCCTCGCCCTGGACACCGCGACGGCCGCGACGGTCGTCGCCCTTCTCGACACCCACAGCGGCCTCAGCGTCGAGGCGCGCGACGATCCGCCGCCCCGGGCGCGGCCCGCCCATGCCTCGCGGCTGCTGGGGCTCATCGAGTCGCTGCTCGCCGGCAGCGGCGGGTGGGCCCGCGTCGACCGGATCGCCGTGGGCGTCGGTCCGGGCACCTTCACCGGCCTGCGCATCGGGGTGGCCACGGCCCAGGGGCTGGCGCTCGCCCGCGGGTGCCCGATCGTCGCGGTCTCGACGCTCGATTCGCTCGCGGCGGCGGCGCACGGTGTGGCCGTCGCTCAGGGACGCGAGGCCCTGGCGGTGATCGACGCACGCCGCGGCGAGGTCTTCCTCGGCGGACCGGGGGTCCCTGCCGCGGTGCGGGGACCCGGGCAGCTGGCGCCCGAGGCCGACGGCCGCCTGGCCGTCGGGGACGGGGCCGTGCAGTTCCGCGAGGCGCTGGTGGCCGCCGGCGCCATGGTGCCCGACCCCGACAGCCCTCTTCACCGGGTCAACGGGCTCGAGCACTGTCGGCTCGCCGAGCGCGCTCAGCCCCAGCCTCCCCAGAGCATCCAGCCCCTGTATCTGCGGGTGCCCGACGCCGAGCTGACGGCATGATCGCCATCCGACCGCTCTCCTATGGGGACCTGCCGCGCGTGGTCGCCGTGGAGCGACGGGCATTCCCCATGCCGTGGAGCCTGTCCATGTTCGTGCTGGAGATCTCCAAGGCCCGGGCCATCTGCCTCGGTGCCTGGATCGAGCGTGAGCTCGCGGGCTACCTCATCTGCGCCCGCTACGACGAGGCCTACCACCTCATGAACATTGCCACCGATCCGGCCCACCGACGCGAGGGCGTCGGCCGCGCCCTCATCGACGGGATGCTGGCGCGCGCCGGTGAGGACGCGAACATCACCCTCGAGGTGCGCGTCTCCAACGCTCCGGCGATCGCCCTGTACGAGAGCTACGGCTTTCGCGGCGTCGGCACCCGTCCGCGCTACTACTCCGACACCGGGGAGGACGCAATGATCATGTGGCGCGCCGTCGGCACCCCCTGGGAAACGGCATGATCCTCGCCATCGAGACCTCCTGCGACGACACATGTGCGGCGCTGCTCACCCCCACCGGGGAGATCGCCGCCAACGTCATCTCCTCCCAGTCGGTGCATGATCGCTTCGGGGGGGTCGTGCCCGAGATCGCCTCGCGCCAGCACCTCGAGCTGATCCTGCCCGTCATCGACGCGGCCCTCGTCGAGGCCGGTGTCGGCCTCGACGAGGTCGACCGCGTCGCCGCCACCCGGGGGCCGGGCCTCGTGGCCGCGCTGCTCGTCGGGTTCTCGGTGGCCAAGGGGCTCGCGGCTGCCCGGGAGCTGCCCTTCACCGGCGTCGATCATCTCCACGGCCACCTGGCCGCCTCGTTCCTGGACGGGTTCGATCCGCCCTTCCTGTGCCTCATCGCCTCCGGCGGGCACACCCTGCTGGCCCGGGTCCGCGACCACTCCGGCGCCGCCGAGATTCTCGGTCAGACCCTCGACGACGCCGCCGGCGAGGCCTTTGACAAGGGAGCCCGGCTGCTCGGGCTTGGCTATCCCGGAGGCGCCGCACTCTCGCGCCTGGCCCTGGAGGGCGACCCCACCGCGTTCCGCTTCCCGACCGGAGCGCGCATGGGTGGCCTGGACTTCTCCTTCGCGGGTCTGAAGACGGCGCTGCTCTACAAGGTGCGCGAGCTCGGCGCCGCGGAGACCCAGCGACGACGGGCGGATCTGGCGGCGGCCTATGAGGCCGCCATCGTCGAGGCCCTGATGATCCGGGTCCGTCGGGCCCTGACGGTGACCGGTGCCACGCGGCTGGCCCTGGGCGGCGGGGTGGCGGCCAACGGTCCGCTGCGCGAGGCCGTCGCCGCGCTCGGGGTCGAGCACGACATCCCCGCGCGGGAGCTGTGCACGGACAACGCCGCGATGATCGCCGCCGCGGCCCTGCACCTGCCCGCCCAGCGCTTCCCCGACTATCTCGAGCTCGACGTCTACGCCACCGGCGAACGTCCGCTCGCCGCTCCGACATGACCGAGGTGACCGTCTACACGCGGCCGGGCTGTCATCTCTGCGATGACGCCCTGGCGGTCGTCATGCGGGTCCGCGAGACCCACCCATTCACACTGTCGACCGTCGACATCGAGTCCGACGCCGGCCTGCTGATGCGCTATCTGGAGCGCATCCCCGTGGTCCTCGTCGAGGGTGCGGAACGCTTCGAGTACTTCGTCGACGAGGACGAGTTTACGCGTGCCGTCGCTAATGTGGTCACGCCAGAGCACCGACCTGCGACCTGATTTGACCTCCATCGACCTACCCGGCGGGCGGGCGCTGTTCGAGGCCGCGACCGACTTCACGGTCGGGCTCGAAGAGGAGTTCGCCATCCTCGACCCGGCGTCCCTCGACCTCGCGCCGCGCTATGAGGCGCTGTGCGCGGCCGCCGCAGGCGACCCGGTGCTCAGCGCCGCAATCTCCGGGGAGCTCATCTCCTCTGAGATCGAGATCCGCTCGGGCCGCGGCGAGGACGTAGAGGACGCCATCGCCCGCCAGCAGGACCACCGCCGCCGGCTCTTCGCGCTCGCCGCGACACTGGGGATCGAGCTGGGGGCCACGGGCACCCACCCCTGGGCCGACTACCGCGAGCAGCCGATCATCGACACCGAGCACTACCGCCGCGTCGAGGAAGGGCTGCGCTGGGTCGCCTGGCGCAACAACACCTTCTCCATGCACGTCCACGTCGGCGTCCGCGGCGCGGACCGCGCAGTACGGGTGTGTGACCGGCTGCGTCCGCTGCTGCCGGTGCTGTTGGCCATCTCGGCCAACAGCCCGTTCCTCGACGGCCGTGACTCGGGGCTGGCGAGCATGCGCTCCCAGACCTTCACCAAGAGCTTCCCGCGCTGCGGGGTCCCCGATGCGTTCGGGAGCTGGGACGCCTATGCCGACTACGTCGGCTTCCTCGTGGCGACCCGGTCGATCGTCGAGTACACCCAGGTCTGGTGGTCGGTCCGTCCGCACCTCAGCTTCGGCACTGTCGAGGTGCGGATCTGCGACGCGCAGATGACCGCGGAGGAGTCCGACGGACTCGCCCGGCTGATCGTCGCGGTCGTCGCCCAGGCGGCTCGCGAGGTTGACGAGGGACACGCCGCTCCCGACCTGCCCGGCCGCCTGATCGAGGAGAACATGTGGCGGGCCATCCGCCACGGCCTCGACGGACGCCTGCTCGACCTGGAGCGGGGGGAGGAGTATCCGGCGGCCGAGGCCGCCGAGCGTCTGCTCGCCTGGAGTGCGCCGGCCCGGGCCGAGTTGGGGATCGAGGTGAAGCTCCCGAACCTGAACGGCACCCAGCGCCAACGCGTGGCACTGGCCGAGGGGCTCGCGCTCAGCGAGGTGTATGCCCGGGATGTGGCCGTCACGCGTGACTCCTATGCTCAGGCCGGAACCAGCGAAGAGGTGACGAGATGACCGATCAGGGACGCCAGCCGACCGAGGAGGAGCTCCGGTCGGCCTATGAGGCGGAGATCAAGAAGATCCGCATCGAGCAGATCCTGCTCGAGAACATCGTGACGCTCGTGAACATGGGGATGCGCAAGACGGGTCTGATGCCGGGCACCGAGGACGAGCGCGACCCGGGCCAGGTCCAGCTCGCCATCGAGGGCGTCCGCGCCCACCTGCCCGTCGTTGAGACCTTCGCTCCGGAGCAGGCCAAGCCCATCCAGGACGCCCTCGCCCAGCTGCAGATGGCCTTCGTCCAGTCCAGCGGCGGCGGTTCCCCGAGCGCCGCAGACCCGATACCCGGCGGGCCGGCGGATGCCGGGCGCTCCGGTGAAGGGCCCGGGACTGCGGCCGGACCCGCTCAGCAGAGCGGCCGTCTCTGGGTTCCGGGCCAGTAAGCGCACAGGCGACGGGGGCGCCTCCCGCCTGAGCTAGAGTCCGCGTCCATGCTGATTCTGATCGTGGGCTGCGGTCGCGTCGGCTCGGCCGTTGCTAAGCGCGCGCTCGAGGCCGGCCACGAGGTGTCCGTGCTTGACGCCGACCCGCTCTCGCACGAGCGGCTGGACCGGGACCAGACCTCGACCTGGGAGGACGCGGGGGGCCGCTTCACCGTTGGCGCCGCGCTGGAGATCGACGGACTCATCGAGGCGGGGATCGAACAGGCCGACGTGTTCCTCGCCGCCACGCGCGGGGATAACACGAACCTGGTCATCGCCCAGATCGCCCAGCGGCGCTTCAACGTTCCGCGGGTCGTCGTGCGGGTGGCCGACCCGGGCCGCGCGGCCTGGTACGCCGAGCAGGGACTGCACACCATCTGCCCGACCCAGATCGCCATCGACCAGGCGGCCGGGATGGCCCTCGCCCCCATGGAGGCCTAGCCCATGTACGTGATCATCGTCGGGGCCGGCAAGGTCGGCTGGAACCTCGCCCGGGAGCTCATCTCCCGCGACCGCGAGGTGACCCTCATCGAGTCCGACCACGCGAAATACCGCACGGTCGAGGAGGAGCTCGAGCACGCCGTCCAATACGGCGATGCCACCGAGCTGTGGGTGCTCGAGCGCGCCGGGATCCAGCGGGCCGACCTGGTCATAGCGGTGACGGGCGACGACGAGGACAACATCCTCATCTGCCAGGTCGCCAAGGAGAAGTACGGCGTCCAGCGGATCGTCGCCCGGGTGAACAACCCCCGCAACCTCCAGCACTTCAAGTTGCTCGGGATCCAGCCCGCCGTGTCGGCGACCGATCTCATCCTGCGACTCATCGAGCACGAGGTGCCCGAGTACGGCCTCATCCAGCTGCTCGCGCTCGAGGAAGAGCACCTCGAGATCATCGAGCTCGAGGTGGGGGAGGGCTCGGAGGCCGACGGCCGCTCCGTGGCTGAGATCGCCCTGCCCGACGGAGCGCTGATCATCTCCGTGCTGCGCGGCGGGACCGGCTTCGTGCCCAAGGGCGACACGGTCGTCAACGCGGGAGACCAGGTCATGCTCATCCTCGATCCCGGTCTCGAGGCCGAGATCACCCTGCAGTTCGCGCCGACGGCGGGAGCGCGGGCCTGAGGGCGTCGCGGCGGGTGGGCCGGCCCCCGTCCGAGCCGATCCCGACCCGTTCCGGCTTCCGCTCTGCGCTATCTTCGACTCGCCGGGCATGGGTCCGGTCCCTCACACTGCGGAATGGTGTAATGGCAGCACGGCGCGCTCTGGACGCGTTAGTCTAGGTTCGAGTCCTAGTTCCGCAGTCCAGAAATCTCACTCCAGCCTGGTTGGGCACCTCGCGCGACTGCGTCCGTGCGCGATCGGAGAGTGGGCTTTGCGAAGTTTTCGCGAACCGGGGATTACGGAGCGGCGTCGCGATTGTCACAGCCGTGTACGACCCAATAAGATGCGCAGCCCGGGAGGAGGTTCCGTCCGGACAGGGAGGAGCAGTCGGGCGTGGCCGGTGTACTGAAGATCTACTCGCCGTTCCGAGCGTTCATCGAGACGATCGGGGCGATGATCCTGCTGTTCCGGCGGTCGATCGTCGCCGCGCTCACGCCTCCGTACAACTACGGACCTGAGCTCGTCGACCAGTTCCTGTTCGCCCTGCGGCTTGGCTGGTTTCCGATGATCCTCGCCTCGCTCGCCTTCACCTATGGGCCAGCCGGCATCGAGATCGGCGACTTCCTCAACCTGCTCGGCGCGATCGACCGCCTCGGCGGCCTCTTCGTGCTCATCGTCATGCGTGAGTTCGCCCCGCTGGTGTGCGCGATCGTGATGGCCGGTGTGGCGGGCACGGCGATGACGGCCGACCTCGGGGCGCGCAAGATCCGCGAGGAGCTCGACGCGCTCATGGTCCTCGGGGTCGATCCGATCAAGAGCCTCGTCGTGCCCCGGTTCCTCTCCTTGATGCTGCTGACGCCGCTGTTCAGCATCTACGCGCTGCTCTTCGGCACGCTCGGGGGCGTGTTCGTGACGCTCACCAACGGTGCGCAGGTCGGCCCGTTCTTTGCGAACTTCTTCTCGCAGGCGACGACGATCGAGTTCCTCGCCATGCTCGTCAAATCGACCCTGTTCGGCGCCATGATCGCGATCGTCTGCTGCTACAAGGGTCTCACGGCCTCCGGGGGGGCCGAGGGGGTGGGACGGGCGGTGAACCAGGCCGTCGTCATCGCCTTTCTCGGCATCGGCGCGATCGACTACACCTTCACCCAGACCCTGCTGGCCACCAACCCGATCCTCAACACGCCGCGATGAGCGCCCTGAGTCGTCCCATCGAAGCCCTGGAGTCCTTCGGCGAGGCCTCCCGGTTCTGCGGCCGCATCGTCTCCAAGGTCGTCTCGGGCCGCGTGCTGCGGTTCATCGGCGAGGCGATCCGCCAGGCCGGGATCCTCATCACCGGCTCCTCCGTGATCGTGCTCGGTCTCGTGTTCATCCTCGGCCTCCAGTGCGGCATTGAGGGGGCGTACGCGGCCAAGTCGGTCGGCGCCTCCTCCTCCACCGGGGCCATCACCGCGCTGTGCGATCTGCGCGAGGTCGTGCCCTATGCCTTCGGCTACATGATGGCGGCCAAGGTGGGCACGGGCTTCGTCGCCGAGATCGGTTCGATGCGGATCTCGGACGAGATCGACGCCCTCGAGGTGATGGGCTTCGACGCGCTGCTGTACCTCGGCTCCACACGCCTGCTCGCCACCTGGATCGTGCTGCCGTTCCTCTACGCCGCCGCCATCGCCTGCGGCTACTTCGCCTCCTACTTCGCCACCGTCATCCAGCTGGGGGAAGTGTCCCGGGGCGGCTACCTGCAGCTCTTCTGGGAGTTCCAGAACCCCACGGATTTCCTCTACAGCTTCCTCAAGGCGATCGCCATGGCCACCTTCATCGTCCTGGTGTGCATCTACTACGGCTACAACGTCTCCGGTGGGCCGGTCGGGGTGGGCAAGGCGACCGCCCAGTCGATGGTCGCCAACATCATCGGGATCCATCTCATCGGGCTCGTCGGCACCCAGCTCTTCTGGGGTGGCAAGCCGAACTCCCCCATCGGCGGCTGACGCGCGCCGGTCTCGTCCGCCGTTCCCACCGCGCAACCTCCCACCGTCGACCATGCCACGCGAACAGATCACCCGGCTGGTGACCGTCGGCGCGCTCGTGCTCGCCCTGGCGGTCGTCGCCATCATCCTGTTCAGCGGGGGCTCCACCTACGTCGTCAACGCCGAGTTCGCCGATGCGGGACAGCTTGTCTCCGGCGACCTGGTGACGATCGCGGGCCACCAGGTCGGCACGGTCGGGCCGATCTCCATCACCCACGACGGCCTGGCCAACGTCCAGCTCGACCTCACCGACCCGAGCGTCGCGCCGCTCTCCTCCACCAGTACCGCGACGATCGGGCAGCTCAGCCTCACCGGGGTGACCAACCGGTTCGTCAGCCTCGGCCCCGGCGTCGGCGGCACGGGCATCCCCAACGGCGGAACGATCCCGGAGGTCCAGACCAAGGGAATCGTCGACCTCGACATGGTCCTTGACTCATTCACCCCGCAGGTGCGGCGGTCCCTGCAGCGGTTCCTGCGCACCGGGGCCTACTTCGTGGGTCAGCCGACCGCCGCCCAACTGAACCGCCTGGCGCTCTACCTCAACCCCGCCCTCAGCCAGATCTCGACCCTGGGCGGGGAGATCGTCTCGGACAAGTACGCCCTGGACCGTCTCGTCGGCACGTCGGCCCGATTCACCGCCCCGCTCGCCGCCGAATCGACTCAGCTCCAGGGCGCGGTGAGCAACACCTCCCAACTGCTCGGAGAGATCGCCGCCCAGCGCGCCGCACTCGCCGACGGCATCGCCCGCGCTCCCGCGGTCCTCCATCAGACCACGCGGGTCTTCGGACGCCTCGATACGACGCTCAACGACCTGAATCCGACCCTCGCGGCCCTGCGCCCGGTCGCCCCGACCCTCGCGTCGCTGCTGCGCGCGGTCGCGCCCTTCGCCCATAACTTGCGTCCGACCATCTCGGCCATCCGAGGGCTGCTGCCCCCGGCGGACCGGGCCCTGCGCAGCTTCGTGCCCGCGGCCGCCAAGGCGGATCCGGCGCTGGGCACCCTCAGCGGTGCGCTGCGGGGGATCACTCCGATCCTCACGGGGCTGCGCCCCTACGTGCCGGACTTCGTTGCGGGCTTCTTCAACGGGGTGGGGGGCTCGACCGGAGCTGCCTACGACGCCAACGGCCACTACCTCCAGGTCCGCCTCGCCGTGTCGGGCGCCAACGGCAGCCTTGACGGGCTGCTCTCGCTGCTCGGCACGACGCTGGGCAAGCTCGGCACCGGCTCCGGCGGGAGTTTCGGCCGCACCCGGCCGTGCCCCGGCGGGGGGACGATCCCCTCCCAGGACGGGTCGGCGCCGTGGCTCAACGCGGACTCGGCACCGAGCCTCGGTGCCCTGTGCGTGCCCGCCGACGACCAGCAGGCGCCATGAGACGCTTGGTCGGCATCTCTCTGGTGAGCATCCTGGTGGCGGTCGGTGTGCTCGTCGCCGGCACGGTCGCCCAGGGCTCGGACTCCTACAGCTTCGACGTCATCTTCGACAACGCCCGCGGCCTTATCTCCGGTCAGCAGGTGAAGATCGCCGGGGCCGTCGCGGGGACAATTTCCAACGTCGTCGTCACCCCCCAGGACCAGGCGCGGGTCGAGGCGACGGTGACCGGGCCGTTCCGCTTCCACACCGACGCCACCTGCATCATCCGGCCCGACGGGCTGATCGCCGAGAACTACCTTGACTGCGACCCCGGAACGCCCTCGGCACCGCTGCTGCAGGGGCAGGGGAACCTGCCGCCGACGGTGCCGGTGAGCCACACCTCCGAACCGGTCAACCTCCAGGATCTCTTCAACATCTTCAACCTGCCCACCCGAGAGCGTCTTCAGGTGCTCATCAACGAGCTGGGTATCGCCACGGCCGGCAACGGTGAACAGATCAACGCGATCCTCCAGCGGGCCAACCCGACCCTTGGGGCAGCTCAGCGGGTCATCCGGATCCTCGACGCGCAGACCTCGCAGATCGCCACGGCGATCCAGGCCACCGATGCGATCGCCCGCCAGGGGGCCGGACACATCTCCGCCGTCCAGCACTTCATCGTCCAGGCCTCCGGGCTCACCCAGCTGACCGCGGGCCACGCCGGCAGCCTCGAGCAGGGGATCAACAAGCTCCCGGCGTTCCTCGCCGCGGCGACTCCCGCGCTCACCCAGCTGAACGCGGTGGCCACCGACGGGACGCCCCTGCTGGCCAACCTGCGGGCCGCGGCGCCCTCGCTCAACCGGGTCGACGCCGACATCCTTCCCTTCACCAAGGTGGCCAATCCCGCCCTGACCAGTCTCTCCCGGGCGTTCTCTCAGGTCATTCCGGATGCCCGGTCCTTCCGGCCGCTGGTGGACACCCTCGGCAACTACCTGCACGCGTCGGGACCGAGCACGGCGAGCTTCGCCAAGCTGCTGGTGAACCTCATCCACCATGGCTTCTCGGAGAACTTCCTCTCCGTCCTCTACTACGTCTCCACCGCGCTGTCCAAGTACGACGCCAACTCCCACATGCTCTCTGCGCTGCTCACCTTTCCGGGGAACGGTGCGTGCGCGAACTACGCGACCACGCCGTCGACCAACCCGGACTGCAACGCCCACTACGGCACGCGGGCCGCGTATGTCCCCGCCCGCCGCCACGCGGTCCGTACGCCCGCGCGTCACCGCGCGGCGTCGACGACCCCGGGCCGCTCCGGCGCGACACCCAGGCCCGGATCCACGAGTCTCAGCGGGGGGCTCTCGAACGGCCTGAAAGACCTCGGCTCGACCGTCTCGGGCGGACTCTCCTCGGTCACCTCGAGCCTCGGATCGACGCTGACCAAGGTGACCTCGGGGCTCGGTGTCGGCGGCCGCGCGGGGACCACCACGTCGGTGTCCCACACCACGACCTCGAGCTCGCTCCAGAACCTGCTCAACTACCTCCTGAAGTGATGCGCCGCTCACCTCGCGCCAGCTTCTCCTCGATCTTCAACAACCCGGTGATCGTCGGCACCGTGACGATCCTCGTCGTGCTCGTGGCGGTCTACCTCTCCTACATCGCCGAGAACGGCCTGCCGTTCATCCCGACCTACAACGTCAACGTGCAGGTGGCCGACGGCGGCGAGCTGAACAAGAACGCCGATGTGCGCATCGGCGGAGCCCGGGTCGGCCAGGTCCTCAAGGTGACCCCGGAGCCCGCCAATCGCGCCTACCCGCACCCCTACGCCCAGCTCGAGCTCGCCCTCGACAAGAGCCTCGATCCGCTGCCGGCCGACACGAAGTACCAGGTCCGTCTGGCGTCGGTTCTCGGCGGGCAGTACGTCGAGCTGCTCCCCGGCAAGCCGGGCCCGCACGTGGCGACGGTTCCGGACGGCGGCACCCTCACCCTCAGCGAGAACCCGGCGCAGAACCACAATGTCCCCTACGTGGACATCTCCCAGGCCTTCGACGTGTTCGGCCCCCGGACCCGCCAGGGCCTCCGGGCGGTCACCCAGGGCTTTGGCAACCTGTTCGCGGGCCGCGGCACGCAGCTCAACGACGCGACCGTCGCCACCGCTCAGTTGCTGCGTCCCCTGGAGAACGTCCTCAACATCTTCTCGGCGCCGAACACCCAGCTCGGCCGCTTCTTCCAGGGGCTGGCCAGCACGACCGGAGCGATCGCGCCCGAGGCTTCGACCCTCACCGACCTGCTCGCCAACGCGGCGACGACCGCCCAAGCGCTCGATACCCCGGCCCTGGGCATGACCCTGGACCGGCTGCCCTCCACCGAGACAGTCGGCGCGCGCGTGCTCGCCCAGTCGACGCCGGTGCTCGCCGAGCTTGCCTCCATCAGCCGCTCGCTCGAGCCCGCTGCGCGGTACCTGCCCACGGCGGCCTCCCATCTCGACACCGTCCTGCGCAGCGCCGGTCCGACCTTCCGCCTGCTCACGCCGGTGTCGGCCAAGCTCGAGACGACGCTCGCGGCCACCCGGGTGCTCGCGCAGGACCCGGCCTCGACCCAGGCGTTCCACGTGCTCGGGGTCAACGACCTCGGTACCGCCGGCTCCTCCGCATTCCTCGGCCTCGGCGCGATCCTCTCCACGGTCTCCCAGGCCCAGTTCGCCTGCAACGTCGCCGGCCTGTGGGTGCGGAACTTCGCCTCGGCGCTGAGCGAGGGCAACGCGGACGGCAACTGGCTGCGCATCGACACGATCGTCGACCCCAAGGAGCTCGTCCAGTCCGCCACCGGCGCCCCGTCCTCGGACCTGCACATCAACACGAATCCGCAGGAGGGCAACGGGCAGTGCCAGGTCGGTAACGAGGTCTACACGGGCGCGACGGCGCTCAACGGGCCGACGGCCCCGACGTCCGCGACCGTCGACGACACCGCGCCGCCCCCCGGGGTGCTCGCGCTGGGACAGCGAGCGGGGTTGGTGCCATGAGCCCCCGATTGTCACTGCGCCGCCGTGGCAGCACCAGTGGCCGCCGCCGAGGGATGAACCCGCTGGTCATCGCGGGGATCGTCGTCCTCGTCCCGGTCCTGATCACCTACTACGCCTTCACGCACAGGCTCCCGTTCGTGGGCTCGAGCTACACCGACTACGCCGTGGTCGTCAACTCGGTGAACGTGCGCCCGGGCTCGCCGGTGCGGATCGCCGGCATCGACGTCGGGCAGGTGAGCGGCGTGAGCCCCGACGGCACGGCGACGAGGATCGCCTTCACCCTCGACCCAAGCGCCCTGCCCGTGCACCGCGACGCGACGCTGACCATCCGCGACCGGCTGTTCCTCGAGGGCGGGTACTACCTCCTGCTCGATCCGGGCAGCCCCTCAGCGCCGGTCGCCCCCGAGGGTTTCACCATTCGTCAGGCCAACACGGCCACGCCCGTCCAGTTCTTCCAGCTGCTGTCGACCTTCAACGCGGCAGCACGGGCGAGCCTGCAGAACCTTCTGAAGACGACGAATGTCGCCTTCTCGCCACGACCGGGGCAGCCGCAGTCCAACAGCGGTGCCGGTGCGCTCAAGCAGGCCATTCCGGCCCTCACCCCGGACCTCAAGGACGCTGCCCTCATCTCTGAGTCGCTCACGGGCACCCACGCCGGTGATGTGCAGACGCTGCTCTCCTCGACCGCCGACGTCACCGGGACGCTGGCGACCCACCGCCTCGCGCTGGCTCAGATGGTGGCCCGCCTGGACACCGTCGCCGGCACGCTGGCCGGCGAGGATGACGCCATCGGCCGCACCATCAGCGGCGTTGACGCGACGCTGCGCACCGCGCCGACGACCCTCGTCGCCCTGGATCGCTCACTCACGCCGCTGGACAATCTCGCCGCCGCGCTCACCCCGAGCCTCAAGGTGAGCCCGCCGATCGTGTCGGCGCTCGCGCGGGAGATCGTCGCCGTGAACCGGGTCGTCCGGCCGGCGGCGCGGGGGCGCCTCATCGCCTCGCTGAGCACCCTGCTCGTGCGCTTCCCGGTCGTGGCCACCCAACTGGCCGACTTCTTCCCGGCCACCGCGCCGGCGGCGCGGTGCCTGGCCACCCGGGTCACCCCGCTGCTGCAGGAGCAGGTCCAAGACGGCGCCCTCTCGACGCACGACCCGGTGTGGAAGGACCTCGTCCACATGCTCCCGAACCTCGCCGGAGCCAGCGGCAACTTCGACGGCAACGGCCCCTACCTGCGCGCCCTCGTCGGACTCGGCTCGAACTCGGTCCCCTCGTCACTGTTGGGCTCGCTGCCCGGGGTGGGCACGCTGCTGGGCTCGATCGCGGGGACGAGCGCGAACAACTCGGGACTACAGGGCACGGCTCCGCAGTGGCTGGGCGACCTCACCGCCGCGGACTTCCGCCCCAACGTGCCCTGTGGCAGCCAGCCGCTGCCCAACAACCTCGTCGCGAACCCTGCGGAGGCGGTCAGGTGAAGGGCCGGACCGCTCTCCAGATCAAGCGCTACGGGCGCTCCCTCCTCGTCGTCCTGGCGCTGATGGCCGTCGGCATGGTCGCCGGCGCCTACATCCTCATCCAGCAGCGTCTGCCCAACCCCTTCGCTCACTTCTACAAGATCAACGCCGCCTTCCCGACCGCGGCTGCCGTGGTGCCCGGCCTCGGCGAGCCCGTCGATGTCGCCGGTGTCCATGTGGGGGAGATCCTCAACGTGCAGCTGCACGCGGGGCAGGGCATCGTGCAGATGGAAGTCGACCCCAACAAGGGTGTGCGCCACTTCTACCGCAACGCCTACGCCGTCCTTACGCCGACCACGCCGCTGGACGACATGTACATCGACATCAACCCAGGGACGCCGTCCTCCGGGATCCTGCCCAGCGGGAGCACCATCCCCGTGCAGCAGACGACCTCACCGATCGGCTCCGACGAGCTGCTGGACGAGCTCGACAACGATACCCGGGACTGGTTCACCAGCCTCATCACCGCGCTGGATACCGGGCTCCGGGGCCGCGGCCCCGACATCCGCCAGCTGCTGGAGACGCTCGGCCCGACGGCGGTCCAGACGCGGACCATCGCCGATCTCCTGGCCCAGCGGCGGACCGAGCTGGCCGACCTGGTGCACAACGTCGGCCAGCTCTCGAAGGGCATCAGCGTCGACGACACCCAGCTCGGCACGCTTCTGGAGACGTCGAACCGCACCTTCGGCGCGCTCACCAACCAGGACACGCAGCTGCGCAGCGCGCTCACCCAGCTGCCGGGGACGCTCGGCCAGACCCGGCAGACGCTCGCCAGCCTCACCGGCTTCGCCAACGAGCTCACGCCGACGGCCACCGCGCTCATCCCGCTGGCCCGGCACCTGCCCCGAACCCTGACTGACGCCCGCACGCTGGTGAAGGCGGCTGCGATCGTCCCGCTCAACAAGGCGGCGAGCGTGGAGTCCTCGGTACTCCCCCTCGGCACCGGTCTGGCCCGGGCCGAGAGCGGGTTGCGCGCCGACACGCCGAGCCTCACCACGGCGTTCAAGGGCATCGAGTACATCACCAACGAGCTCGCCTACAGTCCCGGCCAGGGCAACCCGGGATTCCTGTACTGGCTCGCCTGGTTCGCCCACAACGTCGACTCCTTCGTCGGCAACACCGACGCCAACGGGCCGGCCTGGCGTTTGGTCACCGAGACGACATGCTCATCGCTCACCAGCGCCTCCACGATCACCCAGACCGTCCTGTCCCCGCTGCTGAAGGGGCTGGGCTGCGCATGAGGCGCCCGTGGTAACCCGGGCGCCGTCCCTGCGGGCGATCCTCACCGCCGTCGGCTTCGCGCTGTCGTGCGTGGGGTTGATCATCTTCGTGTGGGTGACCTTCGGTGGGTCGGTGCCGTTGGCGCCGCAGGGGTATCGGGTGCGGGCGGTGTTCAATGAGACGGGGTTGTTGGTGCCGAATGCTGATGTGCGGATTTCGGGTGTGAATGTGGGGAAGGTGGTGTCGGTCAGCTCTGAGGGGACCAAGAGCTTGGTGACGATGGATCTGGGGTCGCGGTTTGCGCCGATTCCCACGGATACGCGGGCGGTGTTGCGGGAGAAGACGTTGTTGGGTGAGGCGTATGTGGATCTGTCGACCGGGGCGGGGTCGGGTCCGAAGTTGGTGGATGGGGGGACGATTCCCAATTCGCAGGTGGCCTCGACCCAGCAGCTGGATCAGGTGTTGAATTCCTTTACGCCTCCGGTGCAGCGGGATTTTCAGGCGTTTCTGGCGGGGACGGGGTCGGCGTTGGCGGGGCGTGGCCAGGATCTGAATGATGCGATGGGGAATTTGGATGGGACGGCGACGGAGTTGGATGCGTTGGCGGGGGTGTTGAATGCGCAGGGGGCGAGTCTGTCCTCGGTGATTCGGGATTCGGGGTCGGTGTTGTCGGCGTTGGGGTCGCGGGGGTCGCAGTTGGCGTCGTTGATCGCGTCGGGGGATCGGGTGTTCGCGGCGACACGGTCAGAGAATCGGTCGTTGCGGGCGACGGTGGGGGCGTTTCCGGGGTTCTTGACGCAGTTGCGCTCGACGTTGGTGCGGGTGGGGCATACCTTGGGGGTGGCCAAACCGTCGTTGGATGCGTTGGGTCCGGTGGCGCCGTTGGCGCGTCCGGCGTTGGCGGATCTGACGGGGTTGTCGGGTCCGTTGATCCGGTTGCTGGCCCGGGCGCCTGGGGTGTTGGGGGAGGCCAACCGCGCCCT
>DASSZV010000078.1:0-6293 GCA_035702765.1 Solirubrobacteraceae bacterium | reverse complement strand
GGCCAGTCCGCCCCGACCCCATCCCGGCTGCGCACGGCGAAGTCCGAGGGGTGAAAGCGCGGCGTGTAGCCCGCATAGTGGATCATCGACCCGCCGACCCCGTGACCGGAGTTGTTCTTGCCCAACTCGACGGGATCCTCGCCGGAGATGACCCGCGGCATGGTCCAGTAGATCTTGTGCTGGCCGGCCTCGTCGGAGACCCAGTCGCGGTCGGGGTCCCAGAAGGGACCGGACTCGAGGATGACGATCTTCCAGCCGCGACGGGCCAGGCGCTGGGCAAGCGTCGAGCCACCCGCGCCGGCACCGACGATGACCATGTCAACCTGCTCCTCATCCCGGTACCGGGCCATCTGATCGGCGCCGGGGATACCACGGCGATGGACGTCGAGCAGCCAGGCCGAGTCGTTCTCGAAGGGGCGCGGGGAGCGCTTGATGAGCGACTCGGGGCGCGGCAGGGAACGGGCCATCAGCCGCGTCCCTGCAGGTCAGAGACCGGGTCAAGGCCGTAGGCCTCCTCCGGCTCGTTGGGATCGACGCCCTGGGGTCCCATGTTGCGACGCATGTAGCCGCGCGGATAGGCGGGGCCGCGGAAGCCGATCTCGTTGAAGGCCCAGGGGTGGGAGTAGAACTCTGACAGCGCGCCGCGCATGACCACGCTCCAGGCCCGCGACACGTTGAGGTCATCCCAGTCCATGTCCCCGTTGGCAAAGCGGGTGACGAGCGCACACTGCTCGTCATAGCCCTGGTCGGCAAAGCCACGGAGGTGTGCCGCCACGCGCTTCCAGGTGACCGGATCCGCTGGCATGTCCTCATAGCGGTAGCCGTCGAGCTTGCCCGTGGCCAGCTTGTGATCGACCATCGCCAACACCGGGATCCGCGGCTCGGCGTCCTGGGCGAGCACGACGTCGAGGAACGGCCCGAGCGTGCGCTGCTCCTCAGCGTCGAAGAAGGTGCATTCGGGTGGATTCTCCACCCGGTCGATCATCATCTCCCGGGTCACCGGGTCCCACTGCGGGGCGTTCTCCATCACGTCGAAGTCGGGGTAGCGGCCGTGCATCTGCGGCGTCGTGCCGCGCCGCTGGCGCGGCAGACCGCGTGGGTCTGCAAGGACGCCGCCCTCACGCTGGTGGGGCAGATGACCGGCATCTGTGAATGAGTGAGCCATGGCGGTGCCTAGTCCTCCTCGCGGCCCAGGACCGCGGCGATCATGCCGACCGCGCCGATGAGCGCGAGCGACCCGGGGGCAAAGGCCGGCGGACCCATGACCAGGTTGTAGGTGGCGGCTTTGAACCCACCCGGCTTGCGCTGGACGCCGCGAAGGTGGAAGTACACCCCGGCGAGCCCGTCGAGCAGGAACACGGCCGAGAGGGCCGGCACCGCGGTGCGCGCGACCTTCGCGGAGGCGATGCCGCCGACCGAGGCGGCGGTGAGCGCCGGGGAGAGCGCCACGGGCGTCCACATCCACTTGTTCCCGAAGGAGCCACCGTAGTGGTTGATGTAGATCTCGACGCCCATCGGCAGGGCCGAGCCGGCCGTGAGCGCGCAGAACAACTTCTGACCCCGACCGGCGCGGAGATTCTCGATCACGTTCATCGGTTCACGAACTCCGCGAGCTTGCCCTTGAAGGACTCCTTCACCATCTGCATCGACGCGGGGTCACGCTTGGCCAGGGTCTTGGCCATCCCCTCAGCCTGCTCGAAGCGGATATGCGGCGGCAGCGGTGGCACCTCCGGGTCGGTGATGAACTCCAACAGCACCGGGCCGCTGGCCGACAGGGCCCGCTCCCAGGCGGGCCCGACCGCATCCGGGGAGTCCACCCGGATCCCCTCCAGGCCCAGCAGGCGCGCATACCCCGCGTAGTCGAAGTCCGGCAACTGTTGGGACATCGCCAGGCGCGGATCACCGGACATCACACGCTGCTCCCAGGTGACCTGGTTGAGGTCGTTGTTGTGCAGCAGGGCGATGACGAGGGTCTCATTCGCCCAGCGGTCGCGGTAGCGGGCGATGTCGATGAGCGCGTTGATCCCGATCATCTGCATCGCGCCGTCGCCGATCGCGGCGATCACGGGCCGGTCCGGGTGGGCGAACTTCGCCGCCAACGCATAGGGAACGGCGGGGCACATGGTCGCCAGCGTCCCGGACAGCGCGCACATCATGTCCTCACGGACCTTCACATGCCGGGCCCACCAGTTGGTCGCCGAGCCCGAGTCAGAGGTGAGGATCGCCCGGTCGGGCAGGCGCTCGGAGAGCTCGTGGAAGACGCGCTGGGGGTTGAGCGGGTCGGCGTCCTGGTGAGCGCGGTCATCGAGGATCGCCCACCAGCGGGTGACCCCCTCGACGAGACCGTCCTGGAAGGAGCGATCCTCCTTGCGCTGCAGGCGCGGGATCAGCTCCGCCAGCGTGGCGCGGGCGTCGCCGACGAGCGGCACCTCGGTGGGGTAGCGCATGCCGAGCAGACGCCCGTCGATGTCGATCTGGACACAACGGGCCTGGCCGGGTTCGGGCAACCACTCCGCGTAGGGGAAGTTCGTTCCCACCATCAACAGCGTGTCGCAGCTCTCGATCATGTCGTTGGAGGGCTTGGTCCCCAACAGGCCGATACCTCCGGTCACGTAGGGCAGCTCGTCCGACAGGGCTGCCTTACCGTTCAGGGCCTTGGCCACCCCGGCTCCGAGCAGCTCGGCGACCTGACGGACCTCTGCGGCCGCACCGATGGCCCCCTGGCCGATGAGCATCGCCACCTTGGACCCTTCATTGAGGACCTGGGCGGCGGCATCGAGCTGAGACGGCTCGGGCACGGTGCGCGGGCTGGCGTACCCGACGGATGAGTAGACCTCGCCGTGGGTACGTGAGGGCTCCTCATACTCGAGCTCCTGGACGTCGTTG
Source organism: Solirubrobacteraceae bacterium (assembly GCA_035702765.1). Classification (GTDB taxonomy): domain Bacteria; phylum Actinomycetota; class Thermoleophilia; order Solirubrobacterales; family Solirubrobacteraceae; genus Palsa-465. The sequence continues at coordinate 3,407 of DASSZV010000078.1, read as the reverse complement.
GGGACGATCACGCAGGTGACCGAGCGGGAGGCGATCGCGACACGGATCGCCCGGTCGATGAGCAGGTCGGTCTGGGCCGGAACGTTGAGCACCTGCACGTATTCGCGAGCGACGTCCTTGTAGAGGGAGATGAGGTCGATCTCCTGCTGGTAATCGGCGCCGATGGACGCGCGGGCCTGCTGCCCGATGATGGCCACCACCGGCTGATGGTCCAGACGCGCGTCATAGAGGCCATTGAGCAGGTGCACCGCTCCCGGCCCGGAGGTCGACATGCAGACACCGACCTGACCGGTGAACTTCGCGTGGGCGCACGCCGCGAAGGAGGCGAGCTCCTCATGCCGGGTCTGGATGAAGGGCAGCTGCTCCTCCAGGCCGTGCCAGCCACCGAGGATGCCGTTGATCCCGTCCCCGGGATAACCGTAGACGCGCGGGATCCCCCAGTCGATGAGGCGTTGCAGGATCCGCTTCCCGACGGTGACACTCATGTGGGCTCCCGGAGGTCGATCGTGGCCATGTCTCCGTGGGGCTATCCGGTGTGGGCGGGTTCATCCACCGGATGTCTTGGAGCGAACGCCAGCGGCGACCTCGATGCGTGAAGCCTGGTCAGGCCTCGAGGCGCCGGCGCACCGAGTCGACCTTGTCCGCGAGGGTCTGCTCGGGCCGGTCGGCGCGCTCGTCGAGCTTGAGCACCGTGTAGGCGCGGGGCAGACCCATCTCCAGGGGGACCCGGTGCAGCTCGGCGACCACGGCGAGGATGTCCTCAGTGGAGCCCTCCAGCTCGGTGCCCATGGCGTTGAGGCGGTAACGCACCCGGTCCTGCGCGGCCAGGCGGCGCTGGATCTCGGCGATGTACTCCGACGCGCTGGCCTCAGCGCGTCCCAGCGCGATGACGGTGATCTCGGCGGTGGCCATCTCGTGATGGTGCCAGCTCGGGGCCCGAGCGCATCCCGAAGGCGAACCGACCGGAGGTATGTCGAGAACTGCACGCTCCAGCGAGCACAATCGTGCAGACCTCACCCCCGGACGGGTCACAGGAGCCGCCGGCCGGTTGGCGTCGGCGCTCACCGGGTACCGGAGAGAACTCGATGATTGATACCTCCACGCTGCGCCCGGGCCAGCCGTTCCCCCAAGGCGCCACCTGGGACGGCGCGGGCACCAACTTCTCCCTGTTCTCCGAGAACTGCGAGTCGGTGCAGCTGTGCCTCTTTGATGAGGACGGGGCTGAGCAGCGCATCCACGTCTATGACCAGACCGGCTTCCAGCACCACGTGTACGTGCCCGGAGTTGGCCCCGGTCAGCGCTACGGCTACCGCGTCCACGGCCCCTATGACCCGGCCAGTGGTCACCGCTTCAACCCGGCCAAGCTGCTGATCGACCCCTACGCCAAGGCGATCGAGGGCGCGGTGGACTGGCACGCGGCCAACGTGCTGCCCTACGTGGCCGACGGCTCCGAGGACGCGGACTTCCAGATCGACGAGACCGACAGCGCCCCGGCGATCCCCCGCTCGATCGTTGTCGACCCCGCCTTTGACTGGGGCGAGGATCGCCTCCTGCGTCACCGCTGGTCAGAGACGGTCATCTATGAGACCCATGTGAAGGGCTTCACCATGCGCCACCCCGGCGTGCCCGAGGACCAGCGCGGCACCTACGCCGGCCTGGGCTCTGAGGCCGCCGTCGGGTACCTGAAGGACCTGGGCGTCACGGCGATCGAACTGCTGCCCGTCCACCACATCGTCGACGAGAGCTTCCTCGTCGACAAGGGCCTCTCCAACTACTGGGGCTACTCCTCCGTCGGCTATCTCGCCCCCCACGCCGGCTACTCCTCCTCGGGCATCCGCGGTGAGCAGCTCACCGAGTTCAAGGCGATGGTCAAGGCCCTGCACGCCGCGGGCATCGAGGTGATCCTCGACGTGGTCTACAACCACACCGCCGAGGGCAACCACCTCGGCCCGATGCTGTCCTTCAAGGGCGTCGACAACGCGAGCTTCTACCGCCTCTCCCCCAAGGACCCGCGCTACTACATGGACTTCACGGGGACGGGCAACTCGCTCAACCACGTGAACCCGAACGTGCTGCAGCTGATGATGGACTCGCTGCGCTACTTCGTGCTCGAGTGCCACGTGGACGGGTTCCGCTTCGACCTCGCCTCCACCCTCGCCCGCGAGCTCTACGAGGTCGACCGCCTGTCGGGCTTCTTCGACGTCATCCATCAGGACCCGGTGCTCAACGGGGTGAAGCTGATCGCCGAGCCCTGGGACGTCGGCCCGGGCGGATATCAGGTGGGCAACTTCCCGATCCTGTGGAAGGAGTGGAACGGCGCCTACCGTGACTCGGTGCGCGACTTCTGGCGCGGCGAGACCCCGGCGGCGGAGTTCGCCCGGCGCTTCACCGGGTCCTCGGACCTGTACGAGAACGACGGGCGCAACCCGGAGGCGTCGATCAACTTCATCACCGCCCACGACGGCTTCACCCTCGCCGACCTGGTCTCCTTCAACGAGAAGCACAACGAGGCCAACCAGGAGGACAACCAAGACGGCGCCGATGACAACCGCTCCTGGAACTGCGGCGCCGAGGGTCCCACCGATGACCCGGAGGTCCTCGCCCTGCGCGCCCGTCAGCAGCGCAACCTGCTCGTCACCCTGCTCCTCTCCCAGGGCGTCCCCATGCTCCTGGGCGGTGACGAGTTCAGCCGCAGCCAGGGCGGCAACAACAACGCCTGGTGCCAGGACAACGAGCTCTCCTGGTTCGACTGGGGCTCCGTGGATGAGGAACTGCAGGCCTTCACGCGCCGGGTGATCGCCCTGCGCCAGCGCGAGCCGGTGTTCCGCCGCCGTGACTTCTTCATCGGGGATCAGGGCAGCTCGGGCCTTCCGGACGTGATGTGGCTGCGCCCCGACGGAGCGGAGATGACCGAGGCGGACTGGGGGCGCGACGACGCCCACGCCCTCGCGGTGTTCCTCAACGGGCAGGAGATCCCCACCCACGACCGCTACGGCAACCCGATTGAGGGCGCCTCCTTCCTGATGGTCTTCAACGCCCACCACGAGCCGATCGAGTTCACCCTGGCCGAGGCGCTCGGCGACCACTGGGTCACCGTCATCGACACGGCAGTCCCGGACCACGAGGAGCCCGCCCACGCCGGCGGCGACACGCTGAAGATCGAGAGTCGCAGCGTGCGGGTCCTGCGCCGGCGCTGAGTTCGCTCGGACCGGGCGGGGCGGGCGGCCCGGGCGGCCCGGTCGGGGCGGCGGTCGGGTACGTTGGCGCGATGCCCATCGCCTCCGTCACCGTGCTCGGCACCGGGGTCCTCGGATCCCAGATCGCCTTCCAGACCGCCTACTGCGGCTTTGCCGTGACCGCCTACGACGTCGATGCGGCCGCTCTGGAGGCCGGCCGGGGGCGCCTGA
>DASSZV010000031.1:0-5073 GCA_035702765.1 Solirubrobacteraceae bacterium | reverse complement strand
ATGGACTCCCGGCGCACGATCAGCGCCTCCCAGGCGACCTGACAGGCGTCGTCGAGAACCCAATCCGGGGCCCGCAGGTGGCTTCCCAGTACGCGCCGCAACTGGGGAGCCACCTCGGGATAGAGACGACTGATCTCGTCGTGGGTGAGCCCCGCGTTCTCAGACATGCTTTTACTCCACTCGAGACAAGTTGAATGTAACTTTGACTTGCGCCTGGGCCACCGTAGTCGCTAGTTTGCGCATTGTCAATTAGCTTCAATTTGTCTCAGGAGAGTTATGGTCTTCGTCAATGCCGTGTCCGCCACGCCGAACCTGCAGGCCCTTCCGGGCAGCAACGTGCTTCAGCAGATCGTCAACGGCGTGGATGCCTGGGCGCTCGCCATCGCGCTCCTGGGAGCCTTCGTCGGCGCCGCCATCTGGGCCGTGGCCTCGCACACCAACAGCCACCACCAGGCCGCCCGTGGCCGCATGGCCGCGCTCGTCTCCGCGGCCGCCGCTCTGCTCATCGGTGCGGCCCCCGGCCTGGTCAACTTCTTCCAGCACCTGGGGACGACGGCGCGATGAGCGTCCCGCTCACGCCCGCGTCGCTCCTCGGCGGCCTGGTGAGCTGGCCCTTCCGGCAGGCCGCGAGGATCGGCCTCGCGGCGGTCGGCGGCTGGATCGTCACCGGGGCCGAGGCGATGTTGCACGAGGTCGTGGCGCTCATCGGCCTCGTGAGCACGCCCGCTTTGAGCGCGAGCTGGTTCTCGCCGACCTACTGGCGGATCACGGGTCTCGCCCTGGTGCTCACCCTTCCGTTCCTCTTCGCCGCCGCCATCCAGGCCGTCGTGCGCACGGATCTCGGCGTCCTCACCCGGGCCGCGTTCGTCCACCTGCCGGTGGCGGTCCTCGCCGCGAGCGTCACCGCGCCCCTGATGCAGCTGGCCCTCGCCGCGACCGACCAGCTATGCCTGTGGGTGACCGGCGGGGGCGGCGTGGACGCCGGCTTCCTCGATCACACCGCCCTGGTGATGAACGGTCTCGGCACCGGCGTGATGACCGTGGTGATCGCCCTGGTCATCCTCCTCGCCGGCTTCTGCCTGCTCATCGAGCTGATCATGCGCGCGGCGGCGATCTACATCGTCGTGCTCTTCCTTCCGCTCGGATTCGCCGCGATGGTGTGGCCCGCCCGCCGGGTCTGGCTCACCCGCATGCTGGAGACGCTCGCGGCCCTGGTCATCTCAAAGTTCGTCATGGTGGCGATCCTCGCCGTCGCCGTCGACGGGGTCGCGAGCTTCATCGCGGGCGCCGGCTCCCTCGCCACGGCGCTCACCGCCACCGCGCTCCTCGTGCTGTCGGCGTTCTCGCCCTGGGTGCTGCTGCGCCTGCTGCCCTTCACCGAGCTCGCCGCGGCAGCCGCGGGATCACTGTGGCGGGAGACCCGAGCGGGCCACCAGCGTGGCCGGGAGCAGCTCGACCATGCCCGCGCCCTGCCGGACCGGGCCAGAGAACGCGTGCACGCCGGCCTCGACGCCCTCGAGCATCTGGTGCGGTCGGTCACTGGCGAGGACCCATGGCCGGACGCGGGCAACCCGTCACGACGCTCGCCGGCGAGCCCGGGTTTTCTGGCGGTGGGATCCGGCCCCGGGGGGATCGCCGGCGGCGGCGACGTGGACCCCCACGACCCGGGGGGACCCGCCCCCGGACGCGGGTCCGGGCCGGGGGTTCCCCCCGAGCCGGCCCCGCTCCCGCTCCCCCTCCCCCCGGCGGGGGCGACGCGCCCGCCGAACCCGCCGGACCCGGCGCGGGGGGAGCCCCCGGCGGAGCGTCCAACACCGCGGCGACCGAGTCTCGAGGAGGAGATGCCGCTGCTGCACCCCGACAACGCGGGCGTGGTCATCGACCTCGCGGGGCTCCCCGGCAGCCCCTGGCTGGAGGGGCTGCGCGGGACCGGGCCCTCCAGCGAGGAGGCTTGCGCGGGAACCCGGGGCGCCGCACCGGCGACCGCAGAGGCCGCCACGGCGAGCCCGGGCCCGGCCACGGGAAACCGGGATGTCTGACGCTCGACTCAGCTACCGCTTCGGGCCGGTGGAGCAGCGTGGCCTGCTGGGACCCTTCAGCCTCGGCCAGGTGGCCACCGTCGGCGGCGCGCTGCTGTGTGCCGTCATCCTGCTCGACACGCTGGCATCCGCCGCGGGGGCCGTTCTCGGCGTGATCCTCGTCCTGGGCGCCGGCGCCGCGGCCACCGTGCCCGTGGGGGGCCGCCCCCCGGTGGGCTGGCTACCGATCCTCAGCGGCTACGCGTGGCGAGGGGCGCGCGGGCGGCGGCGGTTCCTCTCCGGCGTCCCGACGTTCGGCCGTGCCGCCTGCGCGGGAGCCGACGCCGAGCTTGGGCTGCCGGGCGAGCTGCGGGGGCTGCGCCTGCGCACGCTCGCTCACCGCACCGGGACCGTCGGAGCCGTCGTCGACGACCGTGGCCGTCGGCTCGTCGCCGCCCTGGCCTGCCAGGTGGACGCCTTCGGCCTCCTCGACGCCGCCGCACAGGAACGCCGGCTGAGTGGGTGGGGAGCCGTCCTGGCCGCCAGCGCGAACACCGCGGTGCGCCGCCTGCAATGGATCGAGCGGACCGCCCCGGCCGACGGGGACGAGCTCGCGCGGTGGCTGCATGAGGAGCGTGACCCGCAACTCGGCGAGCGCGGCTCGGCGCTGATGGAGTCCTATCTCGAGCTCATCGAGGCGAGCGCCCCGGTGATGCACGGCCACGAGCTCCTGCTCGTCGTCCAGATCGACCGGCGCCAGGTGCGTGGGCCGGCCGAGGCCGCCGACCAGGCGCTCATCGACGAGCTCGAACGGATCGCCCGCGCCCTGGAGGGCGCGGAGGTGAAGGTCCTCGGCGCCCTCGGCGCCGCCCAGCTCGCGGCCGCGCTGCGCACCGGCGTCGACCCCTTCGCGCGGGGCGATCTGGCGACATTGCGGGCCGCGGGAACCGCCGCTGGCACGGGTCCGACCGCCCTGGCGCCCGTGGCGCGCCAGGAGGCGTGGGATCACCTGCGCGCCGATGGCGCCCTGCACGCGACCTTCTGGATCGCCGGCTGGCCACGCGTGGAGGTGGCTCCGGCGTTCATGTCCGCCCTGCTGGCGCCGTCGGCGACGGTGCGCACCATCGCCGTCACCTTTGAGCCCCTCGCGCCCGAGCGGTCGGTCCGCGAGGTCGAGGCCGCGATCACCCGGGACCGGGCCGAACGGGAGCTGCGACACCGCTTTGGCCAGATCGAGACGGCGCGCCAGCGACAGAGCCAGGAGTCCGCGCTGCGGCGGGAGGCCGAGTTGGCCGCCGGGCACGCCGAGGTCCGCTTCAGCGGGTTCATCACCGTGTCGGGACGTGACGCCCAGGAGCTGCATCGGGCCTGTCAGGAGACCCTCCAGCAGGCCGCGCTGGCTCGGCTGGAGCTGCGTCGTCTCTACGGGCGCCAGGCCGAGGCGCTCACCTTCACCCTGCCGCTGGCCCGAGGCCTGGCATGAGCGGGCCCGTTCCCGCCCACCGGGCGACGACCCGGCACGCCCAGGCGGTCTATCCCTTCATGGCCGGAGGCGGGCTGGGCGGGCGGGGCACCTTCATCGGTCGCGAAGCCGGCGGCGGCGCCTTCTGCTTCGACCCGTGGGTGCTGTACGAGGCCGGGATCCTCGACGACCCCAACGCGATCGTGCTGGGCACCCTCGGGCAGGGCAAGAGCGCACTGGTGAAGACCCTGCTGTGGCGGATGCTGCTCTTCGGTCGCCGCGCCTTCGTGCTCGACATCAAGCGCGAGTACGGCCCGCTGTGTGCGGCGGTCGGGGTGGCGCCGGTGACGCTCGTGCCCGGCGGACCGGTCCGTCTCAACCCGCTCACCACCGCGGTCGAGGAGGCCAGCCGCATCCAGCTGCTGCGAGCCATCACCGCGACCGCGCTGGCGGAACCGCTCAGCCAACCCGAGGCGGCCGCACTGCGCGAGGGCCTGCGGATCGTCTCGGCGCGCGAGCGCGAGCCGACCCTGCCCCAGATCGCCGGACTGCTGCTGCGCCCCACGGCGGAACTGGCCACGCGGCTCGACACCTCGGTGGACCAGGTGACCGCGGACGCCCGCCGCGCGGGGCTGGCCCTGGCCGACCTCTGCGAGGGTCCGTTGAGGGGGATCTTCGACGGACCCACCACACCCGGGCTCGATCTTGATGCGCGGCTGGTGGTCATCGACCTGCACGCGGTGCGCGACTCGCCGGCGGTGGGGATCCTCATGGCCTGCGCGACGGCGTGGATGTCGGCGCTGCTGGCCCGCTTGGCCCAGCGCCCCAGCCGCGAGCGGCTCATCTCGGTCGCGGATGAGTCGTGGAAGATCGTCCAGCACACCGGTCTGGGTGAGTGGTTCCAGGCGAACTTCAAGCTCGCCCGGCAGTTCGGGGTGATGAACCTGATCGTGTTGCACAAGCTCGCGGACCTCCAGGCGGCCGGGGATGCGGGGTCGCGCTCCGCACGGATCGCCGAGGGCCTCGTCGCTGACGCATCCACGCGCATCATCTACCACCAGGATCCCTCCCAGGCCGAGCTCGCCCGCACGCTGCTGGGGCTCAGCGACACCGAGGCGCGGCTGCTGTCGATGCTCTCCTGCGGGCAGGCCCTCTGGCGGGTCGGAGCGCGGCCGTTCATCGTCCAGCACCTGCGCTCGCGCCTTGAGGCGGAGATCACCGACACCGACGCCGGGATGCGCCTCGGCGCCGAGAGCCGTCGATGAGTCCCTGGCTCGCCATCCTGGCGGCCGCGGGCCTCGCCCTCCTCGCCTGGCTGAGCCGCGCCGAGCGGACCTCAGGCGCCGAGCGGGGTGCGCGCTGGGCGAGCGCGCGGGACCTGCGGGTGCTGCGGCCCAACCGACGCACGGCCCGTCCGGCCGGCGGGGGCCGTCTGGCCCTGGGGACCCACCGGGGCCGCACCCTCTACGCCGAGTCACGCCATGCCCTGGTGGCCTTCGGTCCGCCCCAGTCGGGCAAATCCGCCGGGCTGGCCATTCCCGCCCTCCTGGAGTGGCCCGGGCCCGCGCTCGCCTCCTCGATCAAGACCGACCT
>DASSZV010000100.1:0-18599 GCA_035702765.1 Solirubrobacteraceae bacterium | reverse complement strand
GGCCATCTGGATGAGGGTCTGCATCATGTTGTTCGCCGTGGTGATGACGCTCGAGTTGGCCTGGTAACCGCGCTCGGCCTCGATCATGTTGGTGAACTCAGTCGCCATGTCGACGTTGGACTGCTCGAGCTCGCCGGAGATCACCTGAGTGTTCGTGAAGGCGCCGTTGTTGGCCACGCCGTACTGCGCCGGGCCCGAGTTAGGCGAGGTGGTCCACTGGCTGCCCGCCTGGCGCGTGAGGCCCGCCTCGTTCGGGAACGTCGAGAGAGCCAGGTAGCCGGCGGTGACCGTCTGGCCATTGTTGGGGTCGCCGACGGCATTGTCGGTGTAGGTGACCTCACCCGAGGGCCCGATGGACACGTTGGTCGATCCCGGCGGAATGTAGATGTAAGTGTTCGGGGTGGGCGCCGCGCCGGTGCTGGAGGGCGGCCCGGTGAAGCCCATCACGTACTGGCCGTTGGCCGTCGTGAGGAAGCCCTTGGAGTCGGTGGTGAGGTTCCCCGCCCGGGTGTAGCCGTAGTTGGTGGGGAAGTTGGCCGTGGTGCCGACCGCCGTGGCCGGGGAGCCCGAACTGACGGTCTGGGTGTAGGTGCTTCCCGTGCCGAGGGTGGGCTGGGCCGGCGCTCCCCCGTTTGAGGAGCCGACAACGAGGAAGCCGTCGCCCTGGATCGCCACGTCAAGGGAGTTGCCGGTCGACTGCATCGAGCCCGCGCTCATGACGTTGTCGATCGAGCCGACCTGGACCCCCAGGCCGTATTGGAGCGGGTTGGTCCCGCCGTTGTTGGGCGTCTGGGCCGAGCCGCCGTTGATGAGCGCGGCAAGCTCGGAGTCGAAGGTGGTCCGCTCGGCCTTGTAGCCGATGGTGTCGACGTTGGCGAGGTTGTTCGCGGTGACGTCAAGCATCGTCTGGTGGGCTTCAAGTCCGCTGACGGCGGAGTACATGGCGGGCATCATCTGGGCATCACATCCTTGTCTGGGAGAGATGCGGCTTCCCTCGAGGGGTCCGGCCGCAGGGGGGTGGGGGTTACGCGATCACCGCGCTGTCGATGTTGGTGAACACCTGCGAACGCATGTGTTCGGGGGGAACCGCCGTGATGACGGTGTTGTTCTGGACCGAGGCCACAAAGGCGGTGCCGTCCACGAAGACGACCGAGTTGCGGGCGCCCTTGTCGGCCGCGCGCGAGATCCCGTCGCTGAGACGACCGAGTGTGTGGGGGTCGAGGTCGATGCCCCGACGCTGGAGGCGCTCGAGGGCATGCTTGGAGAAGGTGGGACCGGCGACCGTGTGGAGCGTCGCGGCGAAGCTGCCCGGACCCTGCGCGGGAGCCGGTGACGTCGGCACCGACCTTGGGTTCGGTCCCGACGGCGTGACGCCGCTGATGGTTGGCGCCAGCAGCGCCGGGTTGACCGGCAGCGTGCTCATGCGACGGTCGTCCCGGTGGAGGTGGTGCCGGTGCTCGACGTCGTGGTCGTGGTCGTGGGTGTGACCGCGGTGATGCCCGCCGGGTTGATTCCGGTGACGCCGTTGACGGTGAGCGTCGGGCCCGCAGCGGTGATCTGCACGCTCTGGACCTCACCGGAGACCGGCTGCCCGGTGCTCTTGTCCGTGTAGGTGACGGTGTCACCGATCAGCCCGACGGCGGTGGCCACGGCCTGCTGGGACGCGGACTGAGCGGTTGACTGGGCCATCTTGGTCTCCTGCTCGACCTGGGTCATCTGCGCGAGCTCGGCCATGAACTGGGTCGGGTCCTGATTGCTCGGGTTGGTGGGATCCTGATTCTGGAGCTGGGCCATCATCAGCTGAAGGAACTCATTGCCGTTGAGCTGGGTGGCGGTCGGGTTCTGCAGCGTGCTGCCTGGGGTGCCGGAGATCGTCTGGCCGTTGATCCCGGTGCTCGTCACGGTGGGGGTGGTGATGCTCATCTGGGTTCTCCTTGGGGTGGGCGCTCAGACCCGCACGTCGACGAGGGCGCCGTCGGCCAGGCTCACCTGGAGCAGACCGGATGCGGTCTCCTCGGCGCCGGCCGGGCCGGCCTCGGTGCGGCCCGAGCCTGTGTCGCCCGGCGCCCCGGGGTTGGCGTTGCCCCGCCCCGACATGCTCGGGTCGGGTTGGCTGAAGGCGAAGGCAGACGGGTTGGAGGAGCCGTCGCGCCCGCTGAGGTCGATGTCGAGCGACAGCACGGTCGCGCCGGTGGCCTCGAGGCTGCGGCGCAGTTCCTCCACGTGGGCGCTGAGGGCCTGGGCCGCCTCCGGGTGGTCGGCCAGCACGCGCGCGCTGATGCCCGCGTCAGTCTGGGTGAGGAGCACCTGCACGGTGCCCAGCGACTCCGGGTTGAGGCTGATACGCGCTTGACTGAGCCCGGCGCGGGCCAGGGTGCTCACGGTCGCGCTCATCGTCTCGGGCAGGCGGGGCAGGGGGACGGGCGTCGCCGCCGCGTCCGTGCGCGTCAGATGATCGGTCGCCGCTGCACTGGCGGGGAGCACGGACGCCCCACGGTTCTGGCTCGCGTCGACGGAGCCGGTGACGGTGAAGGTGGCGAAGCCGGGGGCGGGGGTGCCCGCAGACCGCGGCGCGTCGGCCGGGGCAGGCACCAGGGCCGGGGTGGCTGCACCGTCGCGGCGTGAGGACTCGTGGCCGGGGCCATGGTGGCCGCCCGTGCTCGCACCGGCCTGACCGGCCGCCGGGCCGGTCAGGGCCGCGGCCGTCGTTGGGTCGGTCGGGGGCGCCGTCGCATTCGCCTTCGCGGCATGGGGCGCCTCTGCCGCGTGAGCGGCCAGAACAGATGTGGCCGCCAGGGCTGTCGCTGTCGCGCGGCTCGCGTCCTGGCGGGACCCCCCGGCGGTCGTTGACGCGCCGCCTTGGGCGCAAGCGCCGGCCGGGAGCGCCGACGCTCGCGGGTCAGAGGACGGACCGGTCACGTTGGCCAGCGCGGCCGGCGTCAGGTGATCTGTCCCCTCGGCGGTGGCCGCGGCTCCGGGGCCCAGTGGAGCAGGTTGGGCTGACGTCGTGGCTGGGGACGCGTGAGCGCCCTGACTGGTCCCGCCGGGCTCGTTTGCCGTGGCTGTACCACCTGCGAGGCCGGGCAGCCCCCGTGCGCCGGCAAGCGCACCGGTGACCGCCGCGACGGAACCGGCCGCGGTGAGCGCGGCCACGGCCGCGGCCGACGTCCCGGGAGCGGAGCTGCCTCTCCGGGAGCCGGGGCTCCCGGACGGCGTCGCGGGCACCGGCGCGGGGAGGAGTCCGGCCAGCACGGCGCTCGCCACGCTGGGATCGAGGGACGGCTGGCGGCTGTCCTTCTTGGTCTGGCCTTCCGCAGGTGCGGTCCGGGCCGAATGGAGGAGGGAGGAGAAGCTGTCGCTTCCGGCCGGTGGACCGCCACCGGATGGGCCGCCCGCGCTGGCGGGACCCCCGGCGGGGGTGACCCCGGGCGGGCTCGCCGCGCCGGTGAGGGAGCTTCCCGGCGCGGGACCGGCGAGCGACGGGGCGGCCGGCGCGGGGGCCGACGCGGACGGGCTCATGCCGCGGCTCCCCGCCGGAAGGTGTTGAGGGCGATCTCATCCAGCAGAGCGCGCTCACGCCGGCCGCTCTCGGCGCGGTGGGCGGCGAGTGACCGGTCGTGCAGACGATCCAGCGTCTGGCGGGCGCGGGCGGCCTCGACCAGCTCGTCACGGCGGCTCTCGGTGAGTGCCTGGGTACCCTGGAGCGCCACGACGCTCTGGCGGTGAAGCCGTTCGGCGCGCTCCAGGTACGCCTGATGGGCCCGGATCGTCACGGCGTCCACAGGGGTCACGCCGCTGCCCGACAGGGCAGTGCGCGCGGCCGAGATCTCGGCCGCGGCGGCGGCGACGCCGGCCTCGGCCTGACGTTCCTGCAGGAGAGAGTCCGCGAGGGCCTGCTTGGCCTGGTCCTCGCTGCGCTCGCGCAGCGCACGGACCCGTTCGAGGCGGAAGCGGTGTGGCGTGCCGTCCATTGCACCCCGAGTGGTCGGCAGCACCCCGCACGACTTGAGCGAGTCCACAAACCCGACCAGGCTTCCTCCGCTACGGGCCCTGGTCGGCTTACGCATCCCCGAGTCCAGGAACCCGACCAGGCCCGCCGAAAGCTGACCCCTGGTCGGCATGGGACAACCCGGCGATGCGGCGCGATGGCGACGCGACGCGACCCGGACAGCGGTTGGCTCAGCCCTGAGGGCCGCGGCCGATGAGCTCGGAGGCCAGCGCGAGGAGGCGCTCGTCGGCCTCCTCGAGGCCGGCGGGCTCGTCCACGCGCTGGCGGAGGAAGGCGTTGATCGCCGGCATCAGCGCGACGGCGGCGTCGGCGAGCGGATCGGTGCCGCGGACGTAGGCGCCGATGGAGATGAGGTCCTGCTTGTCCCGGTAGGCGGCCAGGGCCGCCCGCAGTCCGTCACCCGCGGCCCGCGTGCCCGGCTCGAGGATCTCCGAGACGAGCCGGGAGACCGAGGCGAGCACGTCGATGGCCGGATAGTGCCCGGCGTGGGCGAGGTCGCGGCTGAGCACGATGTGACCGTCGAGGATCGAGCGGACCGCGTCCGCGATCGGCTCGTTCATGTCGTCGCCGTCCACCAGCACGGTGTAGAGGCCGGTGATCGAGCCCCGCGGAGAGGTGCCCGCCCGCTCGAGCAGGCGCGGCAGCAGAGCGAAGACCGACGGGGTGTAGCCGCGGGTGGCCGGCGGCTCGCCGATGGCCAGGCCGAGCTCTCGTTGGGCCATGGCGAAGCGGGTGACGGAGTCCATCATCAGCATCACCTCGTGGCCCTGGTCGCGAAAGTACTCGGCGATCGCCGTGGCGGTGAAGGCGGCGCGGATGCGCACGAGCGCGGGCTGGTCGGAGGTGGCGACCACGACGACGGAGTGCTTCAGTGCGTCACCGAGGTCGCGTTCGATGAACTCGCGCACCTCGCGGCCGCGCTCGCCGACCAGGGCGATGACGTTCACCTGCGCCGAGGTGGAGCGGGCGATCATCCCCATCAATGAGGACTTGCCCACCCCGGAGCCGGCGAAGATGCCCAGGCGCTGGCCGATCCCGCAGGGCACGAGCGTGTCCAGCGCGCGCACGCCCAGCCCGACGCGACGCTCGATGCGCGGACGGGTGAAGGCGTCGGGCGGTGCCGCGTCGGTCCGCACGCGCATCCGCGTGCCCAGCGGTCCGCGTCCGTCCAGGGGGGTGCCCAGCCCGTCGACGACGCGCCCGAGCAGCTCGGGTCCCACGCCCACCCGGAACGGCGCGCCGGTGGGGGTCACCGGGGTGCCGGGGCCGATCCCGCTGAGCTCGCCCAGGGGCATGAGCAGGGTGCGCCCGGCTCGGAAGCCCACGACCTCGCAGGGGATCGGGACGCGCCGGGCCCGCGGGGAGGGGTCGCCGACCAGGCAGAGCTCACCGACCTCGGCCGCGAGTCCGCTCACCTCGAGGATCAGACCGATGAGGTCGGTGACGAGTCCGCGCCGCTGGGCCAGGTCGGACGCGAGGATCCCCGCGCGCGCCCGGGGCAGGGCCTCCAGGGTCGTGCTCACGGGACGAGCACACCGTCGAGGCCGAAGCCGTCGGGGCCCGGGCCCGGGCCGGGGCGGTCGGGGCCGTCGGGGCCGTCGCCGTCGGGGCGGTCGGGGCCGTCGCCGTCGGGGTCGGGGCCGTCGAGGTCTGAGGCCCACTCCGTGAGGTCGTCCGCACCGGCGGCCCGATCAGGGTCTCGGGCTCCGGAGCGTTCTCCGGCCGCGGTGTCCGCCGGCGGCTCTCCGCGGCCGCCCTCCAGGGCGGCCATGACGATCTCCCGCGCCGCGGCCAGCTGGGTCGCGACGGTCGCGTCGATCTCGCCGTGGTCGGTGCGCACCGTCACCCCGCCCGGATCGATGCGCCGGTCGGCCTGGACCTCGAAGCGTTCGATCCCGCCGAGCTCGGCGGTGATCCCGGCGATCTGCCCCGACACGGTCTCGAGATCGTCGGGGTGAACCGTCACGGTCACCCGCTGGCGGTCGACGAGGCGCCGCAGCGCGCCGCGGCAGACGTCGACGATGCGTTCGGGCTCGACGGCGAGAGCTCCGGCGAGGATGTGTTGGGTGAGGGCAAGGGCCAGCTCGGCGGCCTGGACCTCGAGCACCTCGACCGTCCGCGCGGTGGCAGCGTCGTAGCGCTGGGTGGCGGCGGCGAAGGCGCGCAGCGCAGTGTCGGCGCGGGCCTGAAAGTCGGCCAGGCCCGCGGCGCGTCCGGCGGCGAAGCCTTCGGCGCGGGCCTGGGCGCGGACCTGTTCGGCCTCGGCCCAGGCGGCCGACAGCACGTCCTCGGCGTGGCGCGGGTTGGAGCCCTCGAGGGCGGCGAACTCGTAGGTGACGATCGACGACACGCCGGCGGCTAGAAGACGACGTCGGAGTCGGACCGGGAGAGCACGATCGAGCCGGCCTCCTCGAGGCGGCGCACGATGGCGACGATCCGGCCCTGGGCCTCCTCGACCACGCGCTTGCGCTGCGGCGGCTGGTATTCCATCTCCTCGAGCAGCATCTGGGCGCCGCGCTCGGACATGTTGGAGAGGATCCGGGCCTTCACTTCGGCGGTGACACCGCGCAGGGCGAGGGCGAGGTCCTTCTGGTCGGCCTCGCGCAGGACGAGCTGGATCGAGCGGTCCTCGAGCTTGACGAGGTCCTCGAAGACGAAGAGCAGGCGGCGCACCTCGGCGGCGAGCTCCTCGTCGGCCTCGGTGAGCGAGTCGAGCACGTTGCGCTCGGTCGGACGGTCGGTGTGGTTGAGGATCTCGGCCAGGGATTTCACCCCGCCGGCAGCCGTGTAGTCCTGCTGGACGACGGAGTCGAGCTTGGCCCGCATGACCGACTCCACCTGCTTGACCACGTCCGGGCTCGTCTCGCCCATCCGGGCGATGCGCAGGGCGATCTCGGCCTGCTCGCTCTCGGGCAGGGCGGCGAGCACCTGGGCGGCGAGCGTCGTGTGCAGGTTGGCGGTGACCAACGCCACCGTCTGGGGCGCCTCGTTGCGCAGGAAGGTGACGATCTGCTCGGCCGGGGTCTTGCGCAGGAACTCGAACGGCCGCATCTCGATGACCGAGTTGAGTCGGCCGATGATCTCGGCGGCGCGTTCGGCCCCGATGGCGCGCTCGAGCACCTCGCGGGCGTAGTCGACCCCGCCCTGGGCGAGGGAGTCATAGGCGGTGACGGTCGCCGCGAGCTCCTCGACGACGACGTTGGAGACCTCGGGGTCGAGCTGGCCCATCTTGGCCATCTCCAGCGACAGGGCCTCGATCTCGTCGGGGTGCAGGTGCTTGAACACCTCGGCGGCCTTCTCGGGGCCGAGGGTGATGAGCAGCACCGCGGCCTTCTTGCGGCCGCGCACGGTGAGCGTGGCACCGGGACGCTTGCGGATCGCCGGGGCGGCGCCGCTGCCTCCGGGCGCGGCGCCGGCATTCTCGGGTGGGGTGTAGAGCTCGACGGCCATGACTCAGGCGTCTAGTCCTCGCCCAGCCACATGCGCACCTGGGCGGCGACGCGGTCGGGGTCGCGCTCGACGAGATCCTCGACCTGACGCTTGGCCAGGTTCACCGGGGAGCGCAGCGCCGAGACGTGCGTCGGGCCCTCGAGCTGGTCGACCTCGATCGAGGAGATCGGCCGGGGCATGTCGAGCTCGCGCAGCCACGTCGGGTTGCCGGCGAAGTTGTCGCTCTCACGCCGGCGCAGGGCACGGGTGGCGAAGAACAGGAAGAGCAGGGCTCCCACTCCGATGACGACGTACTTGACGTCCCCGAGCATCGCGGTGGGGGAGGAACTCGGGGTGGTGACGGGCACCTTGGCGAAGGCGAGCCGTCCGACCGAGATCGTGTCCCCGCGAGTGGCGTTGAAGCCGGTGGCGTTCTGCACCGCTGACCGGATCGAGGCGAGTTCGGCCGCGGGGACCGAGCTGGCCACGAGCACCGACACGCTCTGGTGGGTGAGCTGACCCGGCGTGACGACGGTGTGGGAGACGGTCTTGTCCACCCCCCACTGGGTCGCGGAGCTCTTGTTCGCGTAGTTGGAGGTCCCGTTCTTGGCGTTGTTCGCCGCGTAGGCGGGGATCTGGGTCTGGGTGGTGCCCGCGGCGCCGCCCGCCGCGGCGCCCGCACCGGCCCCGGTGAGGGTCTCGGAGGAGACCGTCGAGGTGAGCGGCACGCCCTTGTTCGCGTAGGTGACCGAGTCCTGGGTCGTCTGGTTCGTGTTGAGCTGGGCGTTGATCTGGACCTGGGCCTTGCCCGGCCCGAGCGTCGAGGCGAGCATCGCGTCGACGCTCGCCGCCGCCTGGGAGTCGTAGGTCTGCTCGGCCTGCTGGGCGGCGAGCAGCGAGGAGGAGCTCGACGCGCTGGAGCTCGTCGGCCACAGCAGGTCGCCGTTCTGGTCGGTGATGGTCACCTTCGTCGTCGACAGGGAGGGGACCGAGTCGGCGACCATCTGGGCCATCGCCCGGACCGTCGAGGGGGACAGCTGCCCGGTGGTGTTGAGCAGCACGGCCGCGGAGGCGGGTGTCGCCGATGAGGAGAACAGCTCCGTGCTCGGGTTGGGCATCACGAGTTGGACCTGGGTCGAGTTGATGCCCTGGAACTGGTTGATCGCCGTGTCGAGCTGCTTCTCCAGGGCCGACTGGTAGCCGACCTGCTGCTGGAAGTTGCTCTCCCCGAGGCTCGAGCCGGCCATCTGCAGGACGGCGCTGGAGCCCGCACCCGAGAGCAGCCCGTTGGAGGCCAGCGCGACCCGGGCCTGGGCCTCCTGTCCGCTCTGGACCGCCACGGCGGTGCCGCCGTTCTGGAGCTCGTAGGCGATCCCGGCGCCCGACAGGGCCGCGGTGATCTTGCCCGTCTGGGCTGGGTTGACGCCCGCCAGCACCGTCGTGTAGCTGGGTGCCGAGGCGAGCGTCATCAGCACGTAGATGAAGAGGATGCCGACGAGCGTGGCGCCGCCGACGGCGAGCCAGCCCCTGGGCGACAGCTTCGAGGTGATCTGGGAGAGCTTGAGGTTCACGAGGGCGTCCGCCTACATCTGGGTGGAGAAGATCGTCTGGGCCGCCTGATCGAGCTGGTTGCGGATCTGGGAGGCGAAGTCCATCGACAGGGCCGCGTTCTCGACGGCGGTGACCGCCTGGGTCGGGTTCGTGGCCTGGCCGGTGGCGAGCTGCTGGGAGGCGACCGCGGCGGTGTTCTGGCTCGCGTCGAGGGCCGAGATCGCGTTGGTGAGGGCGCCGGAGAAACTGCCGGTGCCGCTGCCCGTGGGTGCAGCGGCTCCGGTCGCGGCCGGGCCGGAGCCCGCGCCGAGCAGCGAGCCGACGCTCCACTCCGCGGGGCCAAGCGGTCCCAGGCCGATCCCGGGGATCCCCGTGATACCGGGCAGGCTCACTTGAGTACCCCGAGGGTCGACTGGTACATCGTCTTGGCCGTCTGCATCGCCGTCACGTCGGCCTGGTATGAGTTCGACTCGTCAATCAGGTTCGTCATCTCGGTCACGGGTTGGACGTTGGGCTCGGCCACGTAGCCCTGGGCGTTGGCCTGCGGGCTGGTCGGGTCGTACACGAGCTGGGCGGGCACGTTCTCGGTCACGATCTGGGCGACCTCGACGCCGCCGGCCGGGCTCGAGCCGCCGGACATCAGGCTCTGGGCCATCGGGGAGGCGCCCCCGGCGGCCAGGGCGGTGTTCAGCTGGCCGGCGAAGGATGTGCTGCCCACGGCCTGGAGCTCGACGGCCTGGGGCCGGTAGGGCTGGCCGTTGGCGTTGGTCGTGTTCGCGTTGGCGAGGTTCTCGGTGGTGACATCCATCGCTGTGCGCTCAGCGGTGAGGCCGCTGGCAGCGATGTTGATCGCGTCGAAGAAGCTCATCAGGCGACCGTGGAGATGGCCGACTTGAGAATGCCCTCGCGCGCCGCGGTGATCTGGGTGAGCTCCTGGTAGAGCAGCGCGTTCTCGGCGATGTCGGACTCGGTCAGGTCCGTGGAGACGCCGTTGCCGTTGGCGCCGACGGTCTGGGCCTGGGTGTAGGGGGTGAAGCTGACGTTGGCCGGTGAGTTCCCGCTGGCCATCGCCTGGGCGAGGGTCTGGCCGAAGTTCACGTCCTGGGGCTGGAAGTTCGGCGTGTCCGCGTTGGCCAGGTCGTTCGTGAGCAGCGTCTGGCGCAGCATGGAACCGCTCATGGCGGATTCGAGTGCCAGCTGGGTCGAGTCGAGGAGGCCCACGTCTTCGATGATCGGAAGGGACGCGACGAACTTGAGTCAGGCCACCACGGCGAGCTCGACGACGAACTCCTCACCGTCGAGCGTGCGCACCCGCGGCGCGTCGAAGTGGCCCGGCTCGACAGAGACGACGATCGCCGTGCGGCCGTCGGGAAGGATCACTTCGGTGCCGGGGGGATGGGGCGGGACGACCTGGCAGAAGGCGGCGACGACCTCGGGATCGAACAGCGTGCCGGAGCCCTCGCGGATCACCTCGACCCCGCTGCTGACCGGGCGCGCGGCGGCGTAGGGTCGCTCGGAGACGATCGCGTCGAAGGTGTCGGCCACACCGGCGATGCGCGCCATCTCGTGGATGTCGCCGCGTTCCCGTCCGTCCGGGTAGCCGCTGCCGTTCCAGCGCTCATGGTGGCGCAGCACGACGCCCTTGACCAGCGGACCCCAGTGGTCGGCCGCGAGCAGGTCGACGCCCATGCGGGGATGGCGCGTCATCAGCTCCCACTCAGCCGGGTCCAGGCGCGAGGGCTTGTGCAGGATCTCCCGTGGGATGCCCAACTTGCCGACGTCATGGAGCAGCAGTCCGATCCCCAGTTCGGAGAGGCGCGAGTCGATTCCGTCGTGGCGACGCTGGCCGGTGTGGTCGCACCAGCCGTGGGTGCGCCAGTAGGTTCGCGCGACCAACAGCCCGATGGCGGCGACATCGATCGAGTGCTGGAAGGTGTAGGCGTCGGCCGAGGCCATGTCCGCGAGCGCGAGCGACGTGGTCGATCCGCAGGCCTCGAGGCACTCGAGGATGCGGCCCACGATCTGCTGCAGGGCGACGAGCGATTCCTCGTTGAGGGGCTCGTTGCGCTGGAGGCTCCGGCGGGCGTTGGCGAACGCGTCGGCGACCGCGCGGCCGGCGAGATGGCGCGTCTCGTCATCGACGAGCTGAACGAGCTCGATATCGGAGAACAGGTCGTCCTCGATGTAGATGGCGTGAATGCCCGCCGCGAGCAGGCGGTCGCGCAGACGCAGGGTGAGGCGGACCCCGCGACGCAGCAGCGGCACGCCCTGGGGGTTGCCGACCTGAACATCGGCCCCGAGAAAGGTGCCTTCGGTGACGTGGGAGGTGCAGATGAGGCGCACGGCAGGGTCTTTCAGGCAGAGGTGACGTGTCCGCCCGGGGGCACCTGCAGATAGGTGAGGGCGACGGCATGGCGGCGACGGCTCCGGCGCCGTGTCGTCTCCAGCGCCTCGGCGATGCGCTGGGTCTCGATGATC
Organism: Solirubrobacteraceae bacterium; assembly: GCA_035702765.1. Classification (GTDB taxonomy): domain Bacteria; phylum Actinomycetota; class Thermoleophilia; order Solirubrobacterales; family Solirubrobacteraceae; genus Palsa-465. Next base: position 7,132 of record DASSZV010000100.1, on the reverse strand, counting down.
ATCCGGTTATGGAGTGCCTCGGCGCGCAGCAGCAGCGTTGCGGCCTCGGGCGGGGCGGGGAGAGTCAGGCTGGCCAGGTGAGCGCCCCGGCGGGTGATCGCCGCCTGGAGCTCCTCGACGCGGCCCGCCCCGGCCAGCTCGAGCTCCTGCTCGATGAGCTTGACGAGGTGCTCGTAGGGAGCCAGGCTACGCGCCGCCACCGCCGTCACCCGATCTGCGCCCAGGCGTCGCGGAGCTGGCTCAGCAGGCGGTCGACCTCCTCGATGCGCTCGGGATCACGCTCGATCCGGGCCGCGTTGAGGTGGCGCAGGCAGAAGGCGAACAGGGTCGCCAGCTGTCCGGCGAGCGCGCCGCCGCGCTCGAAGTCGAGCGAGGCGTTGAGGTGGTTGATGATCAGCTCCGCACGTCGGAGCCGGCGGTGGGCCTCTTCGATCTGGCGGTTGCGCAGTGCCGCCGCCGCCTGGGTGAGGAAGCGGTGGGCGCCGTCGTAGAGCATGACCAGCAGTTGGGGCTGTGATGCGGTGAGCGTCGCGGAGGTCTGATACGCGCTCCGTGTCGCGGGGGCGAGGTAGGACATCGTGTCCTGGCAATCGGCCTCGGGAGGGCGACCTTGAGCGTCCGGGAGACGAGACGCCCGTGGGTCGCCCTCCGCGCCGGCTAGCCGCCCGAGGATGATCCCGATGAGCTCGAGGTCGAGCCCGAGAGCTGCTTGAGGTAGGTGCTCTGAGCCTTCAGTGTCGACATCGCCGCCTCCACGGCGGCCCACTGCTCCTGCATCTGCTGCTCGCGCGTGGCGAAGTTGGCCTTCAGCTGGGTGAGCTGATCCTTCAGCGTCGAGCTGAGGCTCGTGTTCCCGGCCATCCGAGAGTCGATTGACCCGCCTGGACCCGCGGAGGCGTTCACCAGGCTCTGGAAGCTCTGCGCCCACGAGGTGATGACCGACTGCACGCCGGAGGGATTCGTGGCCAGAGCGTTGGCGAGTGTCGTCGTGTTGAGGGTCAGGTTGCCGTTGACGCTGGCGAGCGTCGCCGAGCCGGTGGACGCCCCCGTGGTGATGCCGAGGTCTGACATCGCCGCCATCCCGCTGGGCAGCCCAGCCCCGGGGGCGATCATCGCCTGGCGCATGTTCGCGATCAGGTTCTCGAGCTCGGGGTCGCCGAACAGCGAACCGGAGTTCGGGTTGTAGGTCCCCGGGGCCGAGGCACTGGCCGGCTGGGTGTTGATCGCCGACTGGAGGTCGTTCATCGCCGTGTTGTAGTCGCTGATGAACTGCTGGACCGAAGCGGTGATCGCCGAGACGCTCGGTCCCGGCGCCTGGGCGGTGATGGTCACCGGGGTCGAGGCCGGGGTGACGCCGAGCAGGTTGAGGGTGACGCCGGGGATCGCGCCGGTCACGGTGTCCGTGGAGGAGCTCCCGGCGGTGCCGTTGATCGTGTAGCTGGCGTTCTGGCCCGCCGTGGTCGTGCCGGTGACAAGGTTCCCGGCCGTCGTGGCGTCGCTGGCCGACACGGTGTACTGGCTCCCCGTGTTGCGGGAGGAGAGCACGAGCTGTCCACTCGAGGAGACCGCCGCCCACACCGTGAGGGTGTTGGAGCCGTTGATCTGGGAGGCGAGGTCAGTGACGCTCGTGTTCGCCGCGACCGTCACCTGCTCGGTCGGGTTGACGCCGTCGGAGATGTTCAGGGTGTCGGTGCCCGAGGTCGGCGGCGTATAGGTGAAGCTCGTCTGCGCCGCCGCGGCGAGGGCGCTCACGGTCACCGTCGTCGACCCGACCGGCACCCCGGAGCCGCTGGTGGTCTGGGCGGTGACGAGGCTGTTGTTCGACGAGGAGATCGTCTGGACGTTGAAGAACGTGGACGGCTCGCCCAGGAGCTGGGCGTCGAGTGAGACGGCCCGCAGCGCGCTCTGGATCGAGCCGAGCGTGGTGTTCTCGTTGCCCAGGCCGGTGATCTCGGCCTGCATGTTGGTGAGCGGCTGCTCCTGCACCGCCAACTCCGCCTGGATCAGGGCGTTGGTGTTGAGCCCGGAGAAGAGGCCGGTGAACTGGGGGGTTCCGTTGATCCCGCCGTTGGTCAGTGTCGAGCCGGAGGTGAGTCCGCCGGTGTTAATCGACATGATCGGGCCTTGGGTCAGTCGATGGGATCTGGCTGGTCGTCATGGTTCGACATCCTTGTCGCGTCGGGGGCTTTGCCCTCCGCGAGCGCGAGCACATCGCTCGGGCTCAGCGCGGAGAGCACCGTGCCTTGGAGATCCTGCAGATGGGCCGAGAAGCTGCCGGGTCCGGCCGTCCCGAAGGAGACGGCCAGGCCCTGCTGGGCCAGGGAACGACTGGCCGCCAGCGCTCCGGAGACCGCGGCGAGGACCGCGGCCGGGGGTGCGGCGGAGGTGAGCTCGACGCTCACGGCGTCATCGGGGGCGTCGAGCGGGTGAGCCGCCGCCCGCCTGGGCGAGCCCGCGCGGGACACCGGCTCGGTCGAACCGAGGGAGGAGACGCCGCTGATGGGGGTGGTGGCCATATCTACGAGGGTTATCGACTGTTGGGGGGGTCAACTTGAGGCCGCGAGTTTGAGGGCCTCGGCCGCGAAGACACGCGCGGTCTCCGCCTGGCCGTTGCGACGGGCCACCTCGGCGAGTCCCGTGAGGGCGGCGGCGTCCGGCTCACGCTCGACCACGGCCATCCACTCGCGTCCCGCCGAGCGCAGGAAACCGTGGCGCAGATAGGTCTGGGCCAGCCGTTCGCGCCGCTCGCGCTCGGGGAGGTCACAGGCGTGGAAGCGCTCGAGCGCCGCCTCGAAGCCGGTGAAGTCCCGGGTGATCAGCAGGGCGTCAAGGAGCATCTCCAGGGCGGGGACGCTCTGGGGCCGGCGAGCCAGGACGTCCCGCAGCTGATCGGCGGCCAGGGCGGCGGCACCGTTCTCCAGCAGGGTGGTGGCCAGTAGGATTCGCACGGTCGAGTTGATGCGGTGACCCAGCCCCGACTCGATCTCGGCCACCGCTGCGGCAGCGCCGACGCCGGTGGCCAGCAGCGCGCAGAGGTACGGGGGGTACGTGCCCACGAACTCGGGGTGCTCCTGAGCGCAGTCACGCAGGTCAGACAGCGCCTCGCCGCTCTGGCCACGGCGGAGCCGCTGTTCGGCAAGTGCCACTCGGGGCATGAAGGTTCCCGCACCGACCAGAGAGGTGTAGCGGCTGGGAGCGTCGCCCATGGCCAGGCAACGCTCGAACGCCGCGGTCGCCTCCGCCTCGCGCCCGAGGGCCATGAGCGCAAGAGCCTGGTGATAGACGAGGTCGGTGAAGTCCGGGAAGCGTTCGAGGGCCTCCTGGGCCCGTGCGTGGGCCAGCTCGGGCCGGCCGGCCTGACGCAGAGCGCTGACCAGGCGCCCGGCGAGGGTGGGGACGAAGTACCCGCCTGAGGCGGGGTCGGCGATGACCAGATTCCAGGCGCGCTCGAATTCGCCCGCGGCCGCTGCGAAGCGGTCGAGGGCGAGGTACTCCGAGCCGAGGTTGAAGTGGTCGAAGGCGCTGCTGAGGGTGCCCTCCCCGCGTTGGGCGAGCAGCAGTTCGAGATTGCGTTGTGACTTGTTCTTCAGGGCCCGGACCGACCCGAGGTAGCCGTAGTGGTCGATCCGCACCGGGGACTGGTGGATGCGCTCGGGCAGGTAGGTCGGCAGGGTGTGGGCGATCTGCTCGTGCAGGCGCCCGCTGAAGCGGTGCTCGGGCCGGTTGCGGAAGATGCGCAACGCGCTGAAGACGACTGCTCCACCGGTGCCCTCATGGCCGGTGAAGTTCGTCTCGTGGAGGAAGAAGGCCTCGCGCCAGGTGTGACCGCGCAGGCGCCGTAGCGCTTCGGCGTCGGCCTCCACGAGCACCTCATCGGCGTCCAGGTAGAGGATCCAGTCCCCGGTGGCGGCATCGACGGAGGCGTTCCGGGCCTCGGCGAAGGAGCCCGTCCACGGGCGCTCGATGACGAGCGCTCCGTACTCGTGGGCGATCTCGATCGTCCGGTCCTCCGAGCCGGTGTCGACGATGATGATCTCGTCGACGGCGGGCGCGGCGGCGGCCAGGCAGCGGCCGAGCATCTCCTCCTCGTTCCGCACGATCATGCAGAGGCTGAGACGCAGGCCGGTGGCCGGGCGGGCCGTCGCGGCCACGCGCTCGGCGCGGCGGCTGAGTTCGAACAGGGCGGGGTGCAGGTGCCCGCCCCGGCGGCGGGCACCGCGCGCGCTCTGGGCGCGGCGGCGGGCCTTGGCCTCGTTCAGGTTGGTCTCGAGATGGGGCAGCTCAGGATCGAGGCGGCGCGCGGCGAGGAACAGGGCGCGGGCCGCGTCAAGGCTCCACAGCTCGTAGAAGAGCACCCCGGCGTAGTTGAGCAGCACGGGCTCGGCGGGGCTCTGCTCAAGCGCCGCGAGCGTCGCAGCGGCCAGCCCGGTGAGCAGCTCGACGAGGTCGCTCCCGGAGCGCTGGGCGCTCAGCGTGAGGCCGCGTTCGATCAGCAGCTTGGTCGCCTCATAACGCCGCTGGGGGCTGAACTGCGCGCACGCGGCGAAGGTGGCGACGAACTCCCCGTCGCGGCCGTTGAGCAGCTGGGCTCCGGCGGTGGCGACGAGGCTCTGGACGCTGGCGGCCTCGGGGTCAACGCGCCGGGCCGGGGGGGTGAGGGAGCGGGGATTGACCGGCTGGCCGGTGTCCTCGGCGGTGTCGGCGGTGGACGCGGACGACGCATGGATCATCTGCAGTGGCATCTGCCCGGTGATCGGCAGGCTTTGGACCTTCCTGAGCGGGATGCTCCGCGGCCGCCCGGCGGCCACAACTGACAATGGCCATTGCGGGGATCGTTGACAACCGCCGTTGCGAGCCGCGGCCTTCCCAGTTTCCGGCGGTGCACCAGCAGTTGAACGAACGTTGAGTGGAAATCTGGACCATCGCTGGACGAATGGACGATTAGGGTCCGGCATGCCTCCCACCGATACAGCAGCGCGGAGATCTCTCCGTGAGCCGGTGTATGTGGATTGTGTGAGAGGTTGAGAGGAAACGAACGTGACGCGAGTGAGGGCAGAGCGCGCTTCAACTGAGTCCGTGCAGAAGCTGTGGGAGCAGTACCACGCGACGAACGACAAGCGGGTTCGGGACCGGCTTGTGCTCAGTTTGGCCCCGATGGTGAAGTACATCGTGTACCGGAAGGTGCGCGAGATCCCCGCCCGCTGTGAGGTCGAGGACTTCATCTCCTGCGGGCTGGAGGCGCTGATGCGCTCGATCGATCGCTACGACCCGTCGCGGGGGGCGACTCTGGAGCAGTTCGCATGGACGCGCATCCATGGCGCAGTGCTCGACGAGCTGCGCCGCAACGACTGGGCGCCGCGCTCCCTGCGCCGCTTCGAACGCGACTTCTCCTCCGTGCGGGACCGCTTCGTCGCCCTCCACGGCCGCCAGCCCACCCGGACCGAGCTGGCTTCGGCGCTGGAGATGTCCGAGGGTGACCTGGAGCGCCGCATGGGCGACGTCCAGCGCTCCGAGGTCGGATCCCTCAACGTGCTCGTGATGGGCGAGGACGACACGACGATCGAGCGCATCGACACCCTGCGCAGCGCCGACAGCGAACTCGATCCCGAGCGCGCGACGATGCGTGAACACGCCAAGGAGCGCTTCCGCGAGGCCTTCGATCAGCTGCCCGAGCGCGAGCGCCAGGTTGCCGTGCTCCTGTATCTCCACAATCTCACGCTGCGCGAGATCGGCGACACCCTCGGAGTGACCGAGAGTCGGGTCTGTCAGATCCACAGCCAGCTGCGTCGCCGCCTGCGTGAGATGCTCGCCGACCACGGTCAGCTGTTCTCAGAGGTCGCCTGACGCCCGGACCGGTCTGCGCCCGCACACGCTCAAGAACGCATCGGCGCGACCGATCACGGGGGAGAGATGGACCTCGGACTGAACATCGCCGCTGCCGGAATGGTCGCTGAACAGGTCCAGCAGGACCAGCTCGCCAACGACCTGGCCAACGTCCAGACCCCCGGATACAAGCCCGCCTCGACCGAGCAGAGCTCCTTCGGCGCGCTGCTGTTGGCGAACACGAGCAACGGCGCCGCCGTCGGCACGATTCTCACCGGCGTGGAGGCGCGCAAGGGGCCGACCGACCTCGTGCAGGGGACGCTGAACCACACCGGGCGTCCGCTCGACTTCGCCATCGCCGGCGCGGGCTTCTTCGCGGTGCGGACCCCGGCCGGGATCCAGTACACCCGCAACGGTCAGTTCTCCTTGAACAGCGCCGGTCTGCTCGTCGACGGCGCCGGCGACACGGTGCTCGGACAGGCCGGCGCTCCGATCCGGGTCGGCGCTGCGGGGACGGTGCCGGCCGGGGCCCTGGGCGTCTTTGCGGTGACCAATCCCTCCCAGCTGGGCAACAACAACTTCTCCGGGGTCGCCGCGGGACGGGGGACGGGCAGCGTCCTCTCCGGCGAGCTCGAGGCCTCGGCCGTCGACTCGATCCAGACCTACACCCACATGCAGAGCAATCTCAACGCCTACCAGGCGGGTCAGCAGTCGATCTCGGTGATCGGCCAGTCACTCGCCGAGAGCGCCGCTTCCGTCGGCCTGGTGAACCCCTGATGCTCGAGGGACTGTTCTCCGCCGCCGCCGGTATGGAGGCCCAGCAGACGCAGCTGGACGCGATCTCCAGCAACGTCGCCAACGTCGACACGCCCGGGTATCAGGCCGAGCAGATCGGCTTCCGCGACCTGCTCTACGGCAATGACAACGACCTGCCCTCCACGGCGATCGTCGGCGCCGGTGCGGCGGCGAGCACCCTGGGCTTTGACCAGACCCAGGGATCGATCGTGCAGACCCACAACCCCCTGGACGTCGCACTCGCCGGGCCGGGCTACCTCCAGGTCACCCTGCCCGACGGCCGCACCGGGCTGACCCGCAACGGCACGTTGGAGCTCAACTCCGCCGGGCAGCTGACGACCTCTGTGGGCATGCGCGTCCAGCCGCCGATCACCGTCCCCGCCGGCACTCAGCCCGGGGACATCCACATCGCACCCGACGGGACCCTGAGCGTCAACGGTCGCACCCTGGGGCGCCTCAGCCTCGTCACTGTGCCCGCCCCGGACAAGCTCCTGCCCCAGGGCAACAGCGTCTT
>DASSZV010000047.1:0-18236 GCA_035702765.1 Solirubrobacteraceae bacterium | reverse complement strand
GCGCCGGAGATCATCGTCAACAACGAGAAGCGCATGCTCCAGGAGGCCGTCGACGCCCTGTTCGACAACGGCCGCCGTGGCCGGCCCGTCACGGGCCCGGGCAACCGTCCGCTGAAGTCCCTGAGCGACATGCTCAAGGGCAAGCAGGGCCGCTTCCGCCAGAACCTGCTGGGCAAGCGCGTGGACTACTCCGGCCGGTCGGTGATCGTGTCGGGTCCGAGCCTGAAGCTGCACCAGTGCGGTCTGCCCAAGCTGATGGCACTGGAGCTGTTCAAGCCGTTCATCATGGCCCGCCTCGTGGAACGCAAGTCCGCGCAGAACATCAAGGCGGCCAAGAAGATGGTCGACTCGATGATCCCGGAGGTCTGGGACGTCCTCGAGGAGGTCATCCACGAGCACCCCGTCCTGCTCAACCGCGCCCCCACGCTGCACCGCCTGGGCATCCAGGCCTTTGAGCCCAAGCTCGTGGAGGGCAAGGCGATCCAGGTCCACCCGCTCGTCTGCACCGCGTTCAACGCGGACTTCGACGGTGACCAGATGGCGGTTCACCTCCCGCTCTCGGCCGAGGCTCAGGCCGAGGCTCGGATCCTCATGCTGAGCGCCAACAACATCCTGTCTCCGGCCCACGGCGCCCCGCTGGCCGTGCCCGCTCAGGACATGGTGCTGGGGGCCTACTACCTCACCTACGGCCCCGACGCCGAGGAGCTGGAGAAGATCGACCCGGCCAAGCACGAGCCGCGTCCGCACGTGTTCCGCACCGCCCAGGAGGCGGAGTGGTCCTACGACCACGGCGCGGTGAAGCTGCACGACCTGGCCGAGTTCCGTCCCTCCGGACGCGAGGGTGGCCACATCCTCACCACCGTCGGGCGGATCATTTACAACGACCGCATCGAGCGCGCGGTGGCCGAGTCGATGGGCGAGGACTTCGATCCCAGCCTGTACGAGTTCGTCAACCGCTCCATGAAGAAGAAGGACACCACCCGTCTGGTCGACGACCTCGTCCAGAAGTACGGCGCGGCGTCCATCTCCCAGGTGCTCGACGCCTTCAAGGAGCTCGGCTTCCAGTTCGCCACCCAGGCGGGCGTCACCGTGTCCAAGAACGACGTCCAGACCCCGCCGTCCAAGGCGGAGATCCTCGCTCGCTACGACGAGCGTCTGGCCACCATCGACGAGCAGTACGAGAACGGTGAGATGGACGCCGAGGAGCGCCACGAGGCCGTGGTCGGCCTGTGGAACGAGGCGACCGACGAGGTGGCCAAGGCGATGGTCGAGCACCTTGACGAGTTGAACCCCATCTTCATGATGGCCAACTCCGGGGCGCGTGGTTCCTTCCAGCAGATCCGTCAGCTCGCCGGCATGCGCGGCCTCATGGCCAACCCGAAGGGCGAGATCATCGAGCGTCCGATCAAGTCCAACTTCATGGAGGGCCTGGACGTCCTGGAGTACTTCATCTCCACCCACGGCGCCCGCAAGGGCCTCGCGGACACGGCGCTGCGCACCGCTGACTCGGGCTACCTCACCCGGCGTCTGGTCGACGTCTCCCAGGACGTGATCATCCGGCAGGAGGACTGCGGCACGGAGGAGTACATCTACTCCTCCGTGTTCACCACCGACGTGGACCGCGAGACGCGTGATCTCAAGCCGACGGATGAGCCGAACGTGAACCTCATCGGCCGGATCGCCGCGCTTGACATCGTCGGGCCGGACGGCACGGTGATCGTCGAGAGGGGCATCGAGATCCAGCGCGAGGATCTGGTGACGCTCGTCGAGGCCTTCCGGGCGGAGGCCGACGCGGGCAAGGTGTCCCAGGTTCCCGTCCGCTCAGTGCTCAAGTGCGAGGCCCCCACCGGGGTCTGCCAGGCCTGCTACGGCCGCTCGATGGCCACGGGCAAGATCGCCCAGATCGGTGACGCGGTCGGCATCATCGCCGCCCAGTCCATCGGCGAGCCGGGCACCCAGCTGACCATGCGCACGTTCCACACCGGCGGTGTCGCCGGTGCGGACATCACGCACGGTCTGCCGCGGGTCGTCGAGCTCTTTGAGGCGCGCAAGCCCAAGGGTCTGGCTCAGATCAGTCCCGTCTCGGGCACCGTGACGCTGGAGGAAGCCGACAAGGGCGTCACCGTCGTGGTGACGGACGCCTCGGGTGAGGAGCACCGCTTCTCCTTCCCGCGCCGCACCCTGCTGTACGTCCGCAACGGCCAGCACATCGAGATCGGCAAGGCGCTCAACGAGGGCTCGCTCTACCCCCACGACATCCTCGCCCACGCGGGTGAGTCGCGGGAGGCGCGCCGCACGGCGACCGAGCTGTACCTCGTCCGCGAGGTCCAGGAGGTCTACAAGAGCCAGGGCGTGGACATCAACGACAAGCACATCGAGCTGATCGTGCGTCAGATGCTCAAGAAGGTCCGCGTCGATCAGAAGGGCGACACCGAGTACCTGCCCGGTGCCTTCATCGACCGCCACGACTACGCCAAGGCGAACCAGGCCGTGATCGACGCCGGCGGCGAGGCCGCCCAGGCCGAGGAGATCATCCTCGGGATCACCAAGGCGTCGCTGAACACGGACTCGTTCCTGTCGGCCGCCTCCTTCCAGGAGACGACCAAGGTGCTCACCGACGCGGCGCTCGAGGGCAAGATCGACCGGCTCAACGGCCTGAAGGAGAACGTCATCATCGGGAAGCTGATCCCGGCGGCGACGGGCCTGAAGCGCTACCGCCGGATCGAGATCGAGCCGAGTGAGCCGCTGCCCCGCGGCATCGACGAGGTCGGTCTGCTCGACCACGACGACATCACCGCCGAGCTGTTCGCCGACGGCGACGGCCTGGGCGGCTTCGTTGGCGTCGAGGCCGACATCTCCGACCTGGAGGGCATCTCCACCGGCGGCGGGTCCGCGGGCTTCGGGTTCGCCGACGAGTTCGGTGACCTCGACCTCCCCGCCGATGGGGGCTCGGACCGGTCCTAGCTGTTCTGTGATGACCGGCTGCTGATCTCCGGGGTGCCTGAACTGGTCGACGTGACCAGTTCAGGCGGGCCCCCCTGACGAAGCGTCAGCGGCCCGGATCTGCAGTGGGCGGCGGCCCGGTCCCCTGTGCCTCTGGCGCGTGGGGGCCGGGCCGTTCGTTGTTCTTGATCGCCTTCACGCGCCACGCGCCACGTGCCAGGCGCCACGCGCCACGTGCTTCGCTCCACGCTTCACGCATGTGAACGGGGGGCGCCGGCCGATCTGGTGCGTTGTGGCGCGCCCCGTCGCCTCCCAAACCCTCCACCGTGGTGGTGGCGCCCGAGACGCTGCGCGTGGGGTGTCCCTCAGCAACACCTGACGCGCACCGCGCCCGCGGCGGTGTTCACGAAGGAGCGTTGGGGGCCCCGCCGCCGCGGCGTCTCCGTGCGGAGGGTGAGAGCGCAGGCCGTGCGCCTCGAGGCAACAAGGGTGCGGAGAGCTAAGGTGAAGCGGGCAACGTTCATTGCCGGCTCAGACCCGGGACGGGCCGGAACGGTTCAGCGGTCCCGAACCGAGTCTCGGCCCCGCCGGGTTTCACCCTCTGAGATGCCCAGCCCCTTCAGCGCCTTCCGCTTTCGCCGTGACCACGCCTGGACCCCGGCGCACCTGGCCGAGTATCTCGAGGACGGGCTGCCTGCGCGGCGCCGGATGCGGGTGCGACGGCACGTCGGCGACTGCACCGAGTGCCGCCGGGCCCTGCTCACCCTGGGCCGGGGCCTCTCCCGCCTGCCCGAGGAGCACGCCGAGGAGGACGCGCCGGTGTCTGACACCGCCATCGCACCAGCGTCCGCAGTCTGCCGGCGCCGTGCGGCACCAGACCCACCGTCGGAGTGAACGCGGCGAGACCGAGGCGGGGCCGCGCGGCCTCGGCTCAAGGGCGGTGAGCGGCCGTGCCCGGCCCTTGGCCTCGTGCGGGCGTACACGCGCCCTGACCCCACGGCGGGCGGTTAGGATGACGCCGTGGCGGTCCTCATCGTCCGCGGACCAATCCGCGACCGCGCCGGCGGTCGGGGCGAGCATGCGCTCGCCGGCGACAGTGTGCTCGAGTTGCTGCGGTCGTTGGAGCGCGAGTATCCGGCCCTCAGTGGCTGGGTCCTCGACGAGCGGGGCGCGATCCGGCGCCACATCAACATCTATGTCAACGGCGAACGGGGCGACGCCACCACCGCCCTGCAGGTTCGGGACCGTGTGGACGTGGTGCCGGCCATCACAGGAGGCTGAACCGTGACCGAGCTGACAGTCGGGACCAAAAAGGGGCTGTTCCTGCTCGAGGGCGAACCCGGGAGCGGGTTCTCCATCGTCGCCCGGGTCTTCCCAGGCGAACCGGTCGACTTCGCCCTGCGCGACCCGCGCAGCGGCCGGCTCATCGCCGCAGTCAGCTCCCCGTTCTACGGGCCCAAGTTGTTTTACACCGACGGGGACCCAACCGGGGAGTGGACCCAGGCCCCCGGGGTTGAGCTGCCTGCCGACGCCGATGCCGCCCTGGAGCGGATCTGGGTGATCACGCCCGGGGAGGCCGAGGGCCTCGTCTACGCCGGTGGGGATCCCGGGGTCCTGTTCGAGAGCCACGACGGCGGAGCCAGCTGGCAGGTGAATGCCGGCCTCTGGGCGCAGCCCTCACGTCCGCACTGGCAGCCGGGCGGCGGTGGTCTGTGCCTGCACTCCATCTGTCCGTGGCCGGGGGACCCAGACCGGCTCGCCGTGGCCATCTCCGCCGCCGGGATGTGGCTCAGTGACGATCGGGGTCGCAGCTGGCGCCGGGGCAACACGGGCATCGCACCGCCCTATCTCCCGGCCGAGGCACTCGCGGACGAGAACGCGGGCCGTTGCGTCCACCATGTCGAACGTGCCCCCGCCCGCCCCGAACGGCTGTTCATGCAGTTCCACGGAGCGGTGTACCGCTCTGACGACGCGGGGGAGAGCTGGAGCGACATCGGAGCCGGTGGGCTGCCGTCGAACTTCGGCTTCCCGCTTGCCCTCGATCCCGCCGACCCCGAATCGGCGTACCTCATCCCGCTGGTGGCCGACATGGACCGGACCATGCCCGAGGGACGCGTCCGGGTCTACGCGACCCGGGATGCCGGCGCGAGCTGGGTCGCGCACGGAGAGGGTCTCCCGGCCGAGCACGCCTACCTCACGGTGCTGCGTCAGGCCTTCTGCCGCGCCGGAGCGGGTCCGTCCCTGCAGCTGTACTTCGGCTCGACCACCGGAGAGCTGTTCGGGACCGCGGACGCGGGGCAGACGTGGATGACCGCCGCTGAGCGGCTGCCGCCGGTGTACTCGGTCACCGCGGTCTGAGCGGCGACCTGGCCCGCGACGCGGCCGCCGCGTGGAGGACGGGACGGCCGCGGGGCGAGGTGACGTGCCCGGGCTGGGGCCGACCCCCCAAGGTCGACTCAATCCGGTCAGAACGATTCTCCGGCGCCTGCGAGGATGACCGGGGGCGGCACCACCGCCCGGGGTCACCCGACGGAGAGGACGACATACATGAGCACGGCACCACCGTTGCGCTGGGGCATCCTCGGCACCGGCCACATCGCCCGCGCCTTTTGTGCCGACCTGGCGCTCACCGACTCCGGCAGTGCGGTCGCCGTCGGCTCTCGCCGCCAGGCCACGGCCGACGCCTTCGCTGCCGAGCTGGGCCTGGCGCGCGCCCACGGCTCCTACGGCGCCCTGCTGGAGGATCCGGACATCGATGTGATCTATGTCGCCACCCCGCACCCCTTCCACCGGGGGAACGCGATCGCGGCGCTGGAGTCGGGCAAGCCGGTGCTGGTGGAGAAGCCCCTGGCCATGAACGCCGCTGAGGCTCGGGACATCGCCACCCTTGCCCAGGCCCGCGGGCTGTTCGCCATGGAGGCCATGTGGACGCGCTTTCTCCCTCACGTCCAGCGCATCCGTGAGTGGATCGCCGCCGGGGCGATCGGGGAGATCGTCGCCGTGATGGCCGACCACGGCCAGTCCTTCACGCCCGACCCCGGGCACCGGCTGTTCGCTCCGGAGCTCGGCGGCGGCGCCCTGCTCGACCTGGGCGTCTACCCGGTGTCTTTTGCCTCCATGCTGCTGGGCCCGCCTCAGCGGGTCGTCGCGCTCCTCGACCCGGCGTTCACCGGGGTCGACGCCCAGACCTCGATGCTGCTGGGGTACGCCGGCGGCGCCCAGGCGATCCTCACCTGCACGCTGGCCGCACAGGGACCGACTCGGGCGGTCATCGTTGGGACGATGGGACGGATCGAGACCGGCCCGCGCTTCTACGCCCCTACGGACGTGACCCTGATTCCGCGGGAGGGCGAGCCGGTCCATGTGCCCTCCCGGCACACAGGCAGCGGGCTACGCCATCAGGCCGACGAGGTCGCCCGCTGCCTCGCCGCCGGGGAGACCGAGAGCCCGCTCATGCCCTTGGAGGAGACGGTGTCCATTGCCGCGACCATGGACACCGTGCTCGCTCGCGGGGTGGCGCCGGCCATGGGGCCGGCGCCGGGCTGGCGCCGGGGCGGGCCGACGCCGGGGCGGGCCGGCTCAGATCAGGCGAGCGTGACCTGGCGCTTGTCGAAGGCCACGTACCCGGAGTAGTCCTTGCCCACACGGGTGAAGGAGGCCTCATAGGGCTGGGGGTAGCTCCAGGCCGCGTCGTGGTGGGTGCTGCCCGCCACGGTCACGTCGTGGTACTGGCAGACGCCCTTCCACGGGCAGGTGTAGGGGGTCGGGGAGTTCGAGAACGCCTCGGCCGTGAGCGAGGAGGGCGGGAAGTACGCGTTGCCCTCGATCTGGATGAGCTCCGACTCCGGAGCCTCGGCGATCACGGTGCCGTCGATGGAAGCCTGCATGGTGGGTCCTTTCGGTTCCAGGATGGTCTCTCCCATGATGGCCGAACGCTCACCGTCTTCACCGGCTGTTGACACCCGCGGCTCCTGGCGCCTCTAGCCTGCCGGTCCATGCGCGCACGTTTGCCAGAGCTGGGGCCCGCAGCGGTCCTCGCGGTCGACCCCCCGGCCGGGGCCGCGCCCGCCGCAGCCATGTCGCTCCCCGGGGTGGCTACCACTCGCCGCCGGCTGCTGGCCGGCGGGGCCGTCGTGGCGGCCGGCCTGGCCCTGCCCGCCGGGGCTGGGGCGCTCACCCGCCGCCGGCTCGCCCCCCTCGGCCGGGCTGGCGATCTTGGCCGCCCCAACCCCGCCCAGGCCGCCGCGCTGCGCGTGCTCGGGCGCCAGGTCATGCGACTGCCCGACTCCCTCCCCGACTCGTCCAAGCCAGCCGGCACCGACACGATGCCCCAGATCGAGCACGTCGTCGTGGTGATGATGGAGAACCACTCCTACGACAACCTGCTGGGGATGCTCGGGCGCGGCCCATTCCAGATTCCCCGCGGAGACGGCTTCACGCTTGCCCCTGACGGGCACCCGGCCAACGCCAACCCGCGCCCGGGCGGCGGCTCGCTGCGCGCGTACCGGATGCCCAGCACGTGCCAGCGCTTCAGCACGGGTGGCCCGAGCCAGGAGTGGACCCAGTCCCACATCCAGTACGCCCACGGCACCAACCAGGGGTTCGTCGCCTCCGCGTCAGGCGCGGCGTCCATGGGCTACTGGGACGGCGGGCACCTCCCCTTCCTCCACAGCCTCGCTGCGACCTTCCCGCTGGGCGACCGCTACTTCTGCAGCGTCCTGGGCCAGACCGATCCGAACCGGCGGTACCTGCTGGCCGCCACCTCGGCCGGCATGACCGACGACGTCCCCGATCCCCAGCAGGACCTCTCCCTCGCGCTGCCGGCGACCAACGGGACGATTCTCAACCGGCTCAGCGACGCCGGCGTGAGCTGGTACGAGTATGCGGCCCAGAACGGGCCGACGAACGTGACGATGAACCTGTTCCCGGACGAGGACAGTGCCTACTACCTGGGCGGCAAGGTCAAGCCGATGACCCAGTTCTTCACGGATGCGGCCGCCGGAACCCTGCCCAGCGTGTCGGTGCTCGATGAGAACTTCGGCACTCAGTCCGAGGAGAACCCCCAGAACATCATCGTCGGTGACGCCTGGCTGGCCTCGGTGATCCAGGCCGTCGGCGCCTCCCCCAAATGGCGCCAGACGATGGTGATCGTCACCTACGACGAGCACGGCGGCTACTACGACCACGTCCCACCGCCGGTCGCCCTGGCTCCTGACGACATCCCTCCGATCCTGCAGAACGGCGAGTCGCCCTACGACGGCTTCCGTCGCTACGGCTTCCGCGTTCCGGCGATCGTGGTGAGCCCGTACGCGAAGGCGAACTTCGTCTCCCACGTGGTGCACGACCACACCTCGATCCTCGCCTTCCTCGAGCGCAAGTTCAACCTGCCGGCGATGACCTACCGCGACGCCAACGCCAACGACCTCACCGACTTCCTCGACCTCGGCGCGATGGCCGCCCAGCGCCCGACCTTCCCGGAGCTCCCCCCGCTCGCCGCGCCGGGTGCGGACGCCGCGACGCTCGCCTGCTCGACCGCCGCGCCGGTCACCCTGCCGGTGCCGGAGGGGCCCGCGCTCCCGCTGGAGCTGCGCTTCGGTCCGGCGACACCGGCGCCCGCGCGCCGTGCGCTCACGGTCGCGCTCAGCGCCAGTCGGGCGGTGCGCGGTCCGCTCCGCGTCACCCTGTCCCGGGACGGCCAGGTGATCGCCAGCGCCCGGGTCCCTGCGCTGGGGCCGCGCCCGCGGGAGGTGGTCCTGCGCCACGGTCGCCGCGCCCCTGGCCCGGGACGCTACGTGGTGCGGGTCCATGCCGGGCCCACGGCGCTGGGCCAGGCGGTGCGCTGGCTGCGCTGAATTGGCGGCGCTGAAGCGGCTGCCCTGAGCGGGCTGCACTGAAGTGGCGCCGATGGGCCGGTGCCTTCTTCAGCAGAGACTTAGCCGAGTCATCGGTTTCTCTCAGGCACGGGGATCACCCTGAAGCCATGACGTCACGCACCCTGCCCCATGCGGACCGCCGACGGCGGCGCGGACGGCCAGCCCGGATCGAGCGGACGGGGCGCGAGCTCACGCTCCTGCGCACCCTGAGTGGCTGGGCCATCGCCGACCGTGAGGACCGCATCCTCTTCGAGGCTCCGGGGGCCCGCAGCCGCACCGAATGCCTCGACTTCGCCAGTCGGATGGGTGCCGTCGCCGTCCGCGACGCGCACTGACGCGCAGCGACCGACCCCAACCCGGGCGCACTCACACGCCGGCCCGCCCACGCCGGCGCGACCACACGCCCCGGTTGTCCCCGCCCTGCGGCGGGTAGAGCCGCGCCCCATGTGCCGCCTCTTCGGAATGTCCTCCGGGCCTGAGCCCGCCACCGCCACCTTCTGGCTGCTCGACGCTCCCGACAGCCTCGCCCGGCAGAGCCACGAAAACCCGGACGGCACGGGGATCGGCTTCTACGACCGCGAGGGCCGCCCTCACGTCGAGAAGCAGCCGACCGCCGCCTACGACGACCGGCGGTTCGCCGCCGAGGCTCGGGAGATCCGCTCACGGACCGTCGTCTCCCATGTGCGTCATGCCACCACCGGCGCGCTCACCGTGGCCAACACCCACCCGTTCATCCTGGAGGGGCGGATCTTCGCCCACAACGGGGTGATCGACGACCTTCCCGCGCTCGAGGCCGAGCTGGGGCCCGAGGGCATGGCCCTGGTCGGCGGCGAGACCGATTCAGAGCGCTACGGCGCGCTTATCACCCGCGAGGCCGCGCGGGCCGGCGGAGACGTCGGCGCGGGCATTCGCGCGGCGGCGGAGTGGACCATCGCGCACCTCGAGCTGCTCTCGATCAACTGCATCCTCATCTCCGCCGGCGAGCTGTGGGCGCTGCGCTACCCCGCCACGCACACACTGTTCGTGCTCCAGCGCCGGCCCGGTGGCGCCGGCCCTGGAGCCGGCGCCCTCGACGTGATGAGCCACCACGGCACCCGGGTACACAGCGACCATGGCACCGCCCACCCAATGGTTGTGGTGGCGTCAGAGCGGATGGACGACGACCCGGACTGGCGCGAGCTCGAGGTGGGTGAGCTGATCCACGTCGACTCGGACCTGAGGGTGAGCAGCGAGCGTCTGGGACAGCCGGCACGTTGATGGTCCCGTCGCCGGCTTGACCTTTCGGGGGTCCGCTTAGCGGACGTTGCCACGCCTACGGGCGTCGATGACCCTGTGACAGGTCTGAAACGAAACCAACCGAAGCGTCACAGTTCTCGCTCGTCTCAGTCACGTCCGCTGCCGGTGTTGACCGTCTCGTTGCCTTTTCGTGACCCCTGCGTTGGTTTCTTTCCGCACCTGTTGGTGGTTGGTGGGGGCGGGAGAGGGGGACGGAATCGGACTGCGGCCCGCGTCCGTCCGGAGGCGGTCTGAGATGCCGTGCCCGCGGGTAGACCTCTGAGGTATGCCCTTTGATGCCTTCTTCTCTCCGACCACGGTCGGCCACCTCGAGCTGCCCAACCGCATCGTCATGGCCCCGATGACGCGCAGCCGCTCCAACGCCCAGGGCGTCCCGCCGACCTTCGCCGCCGAGTACTACGCCCAGCGGGCCGACTGCGGGCTGATCATCTCGGAGGCGACGAACGTTTCCCCCCAGGCGGTCGGCTACGCGCTCACGCCGGGCATCTGGTCTGCCGCGCAGGTCGAGGCCTGGAAGCCGGTGACCGAGGCGGTGCACGAGCGGGACGGCCGCATCCTTCTCCAGCTCTGGCACACGGGCCGGATCTCGCACCCGGACCTCCACGGCGGTGAGCTGCCCGTCGCCCCGTCCGCGATCACCCCCCAGGGCCAGGCGTTCACCGCCGACGGCATGAAGGACCACGTCCAGCCGCGAGCGCTGGAGACCCACGAGATCCCGGCGATCGTCGAGGACTACCGCCGCGCGGCCGAGAACGCCAGGGCGGCGGGCTTCGACGGGGTCGAGGTCCACTCGGCCAACAACTACCTGCTCGAGCAGTTCCTGCGCGATTCGACCAACCGGCGCGAGGACGAATACGGCGGCTCCCTGGAGAACCGGCTGCGTTTCCCGCTCGCCGTCGTCGCGGCGGTGGTCGACGTCTGGGGCGCCGGTCGCGTCGGCATCCGCATCTCCCCGGCGACCACCCAGCCCGGGCAGACGCCGCTGGATTCCGACGTGATGGGCACCTACGGCACCTACCTGGACCGGCTCACGCAGCTGGGTCTCGCCTACACCCACGTCATTGAGGGCATCACCTACACGAGCCGTGAGTGGCCTGAGGGGATCTCCTTTGCCGAGCTGCGCGAGCGGGCCCCCGGGGCCTACATCGCCAACAACGAGCTCGACGTGGCGGAGGCAGCCCGCCTGATCGAGGCCGGTGACGCGGACCTGGTCTCCTTCGCCCGGGCCTACATCGCCAACCCCGACCTCGTCGAGCGCATTCGCGTCGGCGGCCCGCTGGCTGAGGCGCCCAAGCAGTACTGGTACGGCGGGGATGCGACCGGCTACGCGGACTGGCCGGCGCTGGCGACCCAGAACGCCTGAGCCCGGGCCTGCTCCACCCGCGCCGTCGGGCATGCCGCCATCCGCGACTTGTCCTGCGGCCGGGGAAGGAGCAGACTGCCCGAGGTGAGCTTGGAGGCTGTGGAGAACGGAGTGGTCGAGGCGGTGCTCGCCGAGGTGGCGCGGCGCACCGGCGAGGAGCTCGACCCCGATCGGGCCGCCTTCGTGCGCCAGTACTACCACTGGGTCCCACCCCAGGACCTGGTCGGGCGCAGCATCGAGGATCTCGCCGGGGCGGTGCTCCATCACTGGCGCACCGCGCTGAACCGCCAGGCAAATCAGTCGCTGGTGAGCGTGTTCAACCCCGAGGCGGGGCGCGACGGCTTCAGCTCCCCGGCCACGATCGTGGAGATCGTCTCCGACGACATGCCCTTCCTCGTCGACTCGGTGATCATGGAGCTCAACCGCCAGGGCTTCTCAATCGCGCTCATCATCCACCCGGTCATCCAGATCGGGGGTGACGGTGGGGATGCCGACTCGGTGATCCACGCCGAGGTGAGCCGCAGCAGCGACCCCAAGCGCCTCGCCCGCCTGGAAACGGGACTCGAGCTGGTACTCGAGGAGGTGCGCGCGGCCGTCGACGACTGGACGCCGATGCGCCGCCGGGCCCTGGACCTCGCCGCCGAGCTCGCCGCTGCGCCGGCGCCCGGGGACCGCATCGCCGAAGCCCAGGATTTCCTCACCTGGCTGTCCGAGGACCACTTCACCTTCCTCGGCTATCAGGACTACCGCCTGGGTGACGGCGTCCTCGACGCGGTGCCCGGGTCCGGTCTGGGGATGCTGCGGGGCAACACCTCCCCCGTCCCACCGACGGGGGAGCCCCGAGCCGGTGCCGAGGGCGGTCCTGGCCTGCTTCTGCTTACCCGGGCCAGCGCCCGCTCCCGGGTCCATCGCGCCGCCCATCTCGACGTCGTCGGGGTCCGCCGCCACGGACCCGATGGAAGGCTCGTGGGAGAGGGGCGTTTCTTCGGCCTGTACACCGCCGAGACCCGGCGCGCGCGCCCCGAGACGATCCCCCTGGTCCGTGAGGTGGTCGCCGAGATCACCGAGCAGGCCGGCTTCCCGCCTCACAGCCACGACGCCCGCGCCTTGGTGGACATTCTCGAGTCCCTGCCTCGGGAGCTCCTGCTCCAGTGCGGGGTGGAGCAGCTGTTCTCCATGGCCATGGGCATCGTCGGGGTGGGCGAGCGCCAGCAGGTCCGCCTGTTCGTCGCCCGCCAGCGTCTGGATCGCTTCGTCACCTGTGTGCTGTGTCTGCCCCGGGAGCGCTTCACGACCCGTAACGCCCGCCGGGTGAGCGAAGTGCTCTCCCGCGCCTTCGGGGCCGACGAGGTCGACTGGGACCTCCAGCGTTCCGAGTCGGTGATCGTCCGCCTGGACTTCACCCTCCACTGCCCCGACGGGGTGCGCGACGTCGACGTCGCCGCGCTGGAGACCCAGATCGCCACGCTCACCGAGGCATGGACGGACGCCCTGGCCGGTGCCCTGGGCGCAGCTCATGGGGAGCGGCGCGGCGGGGTGCTCTTTGAGGAGTACGCCGAGGCCTTCGGCGCCGCCTACCGGGCGGACTTCGACGCGGCAATGGCCGTCGAGGACATCGAGCACATCGAGACGGTGCGCCGGGACGGCGGGTCGATCCTCCACGTCCTGGGCGCCGCGGACAACGACGACGGCAACCCGGTGCGCTGCCGGCTCTTCCACGACGCCGCGGTCTCGCTGTCGGACGTGGTGCCGACCTTCGAGCATCTCGGGGTGCGGGTCGGGGATGAGCGCTTCTATGAGATCCATCCCGCCGAGGGTCCGGCGCTGTGGATCTACGACATCGGCCTCTCCTGTGACCCGGCCGAGCTCGAGCGGGCGGGGGAGGAGTTTGCCGCGACGTTCCTTGCCGTGTGGTCCGGTGAGCTTGAGGACGACCGGCTCAACGCCCTGGTCCTGCGCGCCGGGCTGGGGGGCCGCCAGGTGACGATCCTGCGGGCGATCCTGCGCTACCTGCGTCAGGCGACGATCCCGTTCTCCAACGCCTACATGGTGGCGACGCTGGTGGAACACGCGCCGATCGCCGCCCAGCTCGTCGAGCTCTTCGAGACGCGCTTTGACCCGGACCGTCATGAGCGCGACACCGAGACGCTGGGCGCCGCCCTGCGCGAGGCGATCGACAACGTCACCAGCCTCGACGCCGACCGCATCCTCTCCTCCTTTGCCGCGGTCATCGGCGCGATGCTGCGCACCAACTACTTTCGCCTGCCGGCCCCGGAGTACCTCGCCTTCAAGCTCGACCCGGCCCGCCTGGACATGCTGCCGCTGCCCCGGCCGGCCTATGAGATCTTCGTCTGCTCACCGCGCGTGGAGGGAATCCACCTGCGCGGCGGCGCGGTCGCCCGCGGGGGCCTGCGCTGGTCGGACCGGCGTGAGGACTTCCGCACCGAGGTGCTCGGCCTGATGAAGGCTCAGATGGTGAAGAACGCCCTGATCGTGCCGGTCGGCTCCAAGGGCGGGTTCGTGCTCAAGCTCCCGCCCGCCGACCCCGAGGCTCTGCGCCAGGAGGCGGTGAGCGGCTATCGCACGTTCCTGCGCGGGCTGCTGGATCTCACCGACAACTACGCCGGTGACGAGGTCGTCGCACCCAAGCGGGTCGTCCGCTACGACGGCGATGACCCCTACCTGGTGGTCGCCGCGGACAAGGGCACCGCGACGTTCTCCGACATCGCCAACGGCGTCGCCGCCGAGTACGGCTTCTGGCTCGGGGACGCCTTCGCCTCCGGCGGCTCCCACGGCTATGACCACAAAGCGATGGGCATCACCGCCCGCGGCGCCTGGGAGTCGGCCAAGCGCCACTTCCGCAGCCTCGGGGTGGACATCGCCCGCGAGGAGTTCACGGTGGTGGGGATCGGAGACATGTCCGGGGACGTGTTCGGCAACGGGATGCTGCGCTCCATGCACATCCGCCTGGTTGCGGCCTTCAACCACGCCCACATCTTCGTCGACCCCGACCCGGATCCTGAGGCCACCTACCGTGAGCGTCTGCGGCTCTTCCACCTGCCGCGCTCGAGCTGGGACGACTATGACCGCGGCTGCATCTCGGCCGGTGGCGGGATCTTCTCGCGCCAGGCCAAGGCGATCCCGATCTCTCCCGAGATGGCCGCCGCGCTGGGGATCGAGGCGCCGCGACTGTCGCCCAACGAGCTCATCTCGGCGATCCTGCGCGCGCCCGTCGATCTGCTCTACAACGGCGGGGTCGGCACCTACGTCAAGGCTTCGGGCGAGCGCCATCCCGAGGTGGGGGACCGGGCCAACGACGCCGTCCGCGTCGACGCCGACGCTCTGCGTTGCCGGGTCGTCGTGGAGGGCGGCAACCTCGGGGTGACCCAGCGGGGGCGGATCGAGTTCGCGCTCAGCGGTGGACCCGAGGGCAGCGGTGGGGCGATCTACACCGACGCGGTGGACAACGTGGCCGGGGTGAACTGCTCGGACCATGAGGTGAACATCAAGATCCTTTTGGCCGACGTCATCGCCTCAGGTGAGCTGAGCCCGCAGGAACGCGACCCGCTGCTGGAATCGATGACCGACGCGGTGGCCGAGGAGGTGCTCCATGCCTCCTACCGCCAGACCCAGGCGCTGGCCATCTCCCAGCGGGAGTCGGTGGACATGCTCGACGTCCACGCCCGTCTGATGCGCTGGCTCGAACAGCATGCCGGCCTCAACCGGGGGATCGAGTTCCTGCCCACCGAGGCGGTCATCACCCAGCGTCGCGGCGAGGGCCGCGGCCTGGTCGCGCCTGAGCTCTGCGTGCTCACCGCACACACCAAGATTGCCCTCTACCAGGACCTGCTCGCCTCCGACCTGCCGGACGACCCGTACCTGCTCGGGGACCTGGAGCGCTACTTCCCCGCTCCCCTGGGGACCGGGTCGGCCTCGGCGGACCGGGCGCCGTCAGGGACCGCGGGGGCCGAGCGGTACACCGAGCAGATCCGCGGCCACCGTCTGCGCCGGGAGCTGATTGCCACCAACGTGGCCAACCAGCTCGTTGAACGCGCGGGGATCTCCTTCGCGTTCCGTCTCCACGAGGAGACCGGCCTGGGCGGCGCCCAGCTCGCCCGTGCGTTTGCCGTCGCCCGTGAGGTCTTCGGCCTGCGCGACTTCTGGGATGCGGTGGAGGACCTCGACGAGCGCGTCCCCGCCGAGGTACAGATCGACATGCTCATCGAGGCTCGCCGCCTGGCCGACCGGGCCACCCGCTGGCTGGGTCGGGCCAACGCGCGCGCCGACATCGACGTCACCGCGACGGCCGAGCACTACGCCGCCGGGGTGCGGGAGCTCTTCTCGGCCATCCCCGAGGTGTTGCCCGAGCCGGACCGTGAGCTGTATGAGCAGCGGCTCGCCGAGCTGCTGGAGGCCGACGTCGTACCGGAGCTGGCCCGGCGTACGGCGGCGATGCCGGCCCTGCTCAACGCCTTTGACATCGTCGAGGATGCCGCCGCCTGTGGCCAACCCCGGGATTTCACCACCGCCGTGTATTTCGGCATCGCCTCCGCCCTCGAGCTCGAGTGGCTGCGTGACCGGATCCTCGAGCTGCCCCGCGACGATCGCTGGCAGGCCCTGGCCCGGGCCGGGTTGCGCGACGACCTCCACGAGCTCCACCGCGACCTCACTCGCGGGATCCTCGCTGGCTGCCGGGGCCCCGTGACCGTCGAGGGCGCTCACGCGGCGGTGACGGGCTGGCTCGAGGAGCACGCCGGCGCGGTGGAGCACGCCCGCGCGGTCCTCACCGACGTGCGGGCCACCGGCAGCTTCGACACGACGACCCTGCCGGTGATCGTGCGTGAGCTGGCGAGACTCGTCACTGCCGAGCCTGCGCCGGCCTGAATCAGATCGGCGAGAGAACGGTGAGGCCCAGATGCCGAGCCGCGTGGGCTTGACGCTCGTCGTAGGTGACGAACGCCTGGAGGGCGGCCTCGAGCTCAAGGGCCGCGGCGATGTGCAATGCGTCGAGCGTTCTCAGCGCAGGGGGATCAAGCGTGCCGGCGCGCTCGAAGATGCCGCGGTGCAGCCCGAGCACGCGACAGCGGGCGATGACCTCCAGAGCGGTGTCCACGAGACTCTCGTCCCAGCGTCGGACTGCGCGGATCAGTTCGGTTCTGGCGAGTTCTGAGCACACGGGCGGCTGGCCGGCGGCGATGAGGAGCATGCGGAGCGCATCACTGCCTGGCTCCCGAAGGACCAGCTTGGCCAGCGCTGAGCTGTCCAGATAGAGCGTCGTGTCGGTTGAGAGCGTCAGCGATCGTCCTCATCCCGCATCCCCGCGAGCGTGCTCGACAGCGATTGTCTCCCGGCGAGTTCGACCGGAGGATCAAGGGTGTCGAGTGAGCCATGCGGCCTGCTGAGCAGGCCTGCTGCCTCGAGCTCGTCCAAGCGGGTCTTCGCGATCGGCATGAGGCGCGCCACGGGCGTGCCGTGGTCGGTGATCGTGAGGATCTCACCCGCAGCGGCGCGGGCGACCACCGCTGAGGCGTTCTGCTTCAGCGCCCGTATCCCGATCTCAGCCATGTGCTTCAGCGTAGTACATTTGTGTCGTCGACCTGGGAATCCGCACGTCGAGCATGAGACACCTCCGCGGAGGTGCGGCGGTCTACGTGTAGCGGTAGAACCCCTCGCCGCTCTCGCGGCCGAACTTGCCCTGGTCGAGGTAGTGCTCCTTGAGGTGGGCGGCGACCTTGAGGAAGCGCGGGTCGTTGGAGGCCGCGGCGATGTGGTACGGGGTGCGCAGCCCGATGGTGTCGAGGATCGCGAACGGGCCGGCCGGCGCGCCCGTGCCGATGGTCCAGGTCCGGTCGACCATCTCGGGGTCGGCGACACCCTCGACGAGCAGCAGCAGGGCGGCGTTGAGCAGCGGCACGAGCAGCGAGTTGAGGACGTAACCGGGCTGCTCCTTGTGTACGGGGATCGGCACCATCCCGATGTCCTCGGCGAAGGCCACCAGTTCGGTGAACACCGCGGGGTCGGTGTCGGGGTGGCCCATCACCTCGGCGACGTTGTGGCGCCAGATCTGGTTGGCGAAGTGCAGGGCGAGGAAACGCGCCGGCCGGCCGGTGAAGGCGGCCATCGCGCTGGGCAGCAGCGTGGAGGAGTTGGTGGCAAAGATCGTCCGCTCCGGGGCGACGCGACCGAGCTGGCCATAGAGCTCGCGCTTGAGCGCGAGCTGTTCGGGGGCGGCCTCGATGACCAGGTCGGCCTCGGCGACGGCGTCGGCGAGGTCTGCGCTGAAGCGGATGCGGGCGCGGCTGGCCTGGGCGGCCCCACCGGCCGCCCCCGACACCTCCTTCTCGTACCGCAGGGCCAGTCCGTCACAGCGCTCGCGTCCGGCCACCAGGGCCGCCTCGGAGATGTCGTAGGCGACGACGGGGAAGCCGCAGTAGGCGGTCTGGAAGGCGATCTGGGATCCGAGGACCCCGGCGCCGAGCACGGTGACGGAGGCGATGGGCATCGCGCCAACCTACCCGAGTGCGCCCCCGCCGGAGCCGCGGAGCTCAGCGGCGGCGCAGGACCCGCACGCTGCGACTCTCGATCTCCAGCGTGTCGCCGCCGGCGTGAGCGGGCTCCTCGTGGTCCGGGGCGGCCGTGTCGATGACGGTGACCCAGTGGTCGCCGAGCGCCTCGGCCAGGGTGAACTCGATCGGCTCGTGGTGGGCGTTGAAGACCATCAGGAAGGAGGCGCCCTCGATCGGGTTGCCGTAGCGGTCGTG
>DASSZV010000026.1:0-11990 GCA_035702765.1 Solirubrobacteraceae bacterium | reverse complement strand
GGCTCGAGCGTGAGGTCGCCGTCAAGGTGCTCGCCGAGCACCTGGCCGAGGACCCGCAGTTCGTGGCGCGCTTCCGCCGCGAGGCGCTGGCCGCCGCGCGGCTCGTGCACCCCAACATCGTCCAGGTGTTCGACTTCGGCTTCGACGAGCGCCAGCACCAGCACTTCATCGTGATGGAGCACGTGGCCGGCCACTCCTGCGCCGAGCTGCTGCGTGATCGGGGGCACCTCGACGTCGCCCAGGCCGTCGAGATCGTCTCCCAGGCCTGTCGCGGTCTCGACTACGCCCACCGCAACGGCGTCGTCCACCGTGACGTGAAGCCCGGCAACCTACTCGTCTCCGACGCCGGCGTGACGAAGCTGGCCGACTTCGGGATCGCGCGGGCGGCCAACCAGTCCTCGATCACCCAGGTCGGGTCCGTGCTCGGCACCGCCGCCTACCTGGCTCCCGAGCAGGCCCGCGGGGAGGTCGCCGGCCCTCGGGCGGACCTCTACTCGCTCGGGGTCGTCACCTATCAGCTGCTCTCCGGGCGGCTGCCCTACGAGGCCAACTCGCTCGCCGAGCTCGCGCTCAAGCAGCAGCGCGAGTCGCCCCAGGTCCTCACTCGGGTCAATCCCGAGGTGCCGCGCGAACTCTCCGACGCGATCACGCTGGCCATCGCCATCGACCCCGAGGAGCGTCCCGCCGATGCCGTCGAGTTCGGCGAGATGCTTCGTGACGGGGCGCGGGGCATCTCCCCGTTCGAGGACGCGCCCACCCGCCCGGTCATCGCCGGCGGGCCGGCCGGGACGCCGCGGGCTGCGCCGTGGCCGGCCATCGGCCGGGCGGCCGGGACCTGACGGGGTGTCGCCGCGGTGCGTCGCGGCTCGGCGATGATCTGGGTCGCGGCGGTATCGGCTGCCCGGGCGGTCGCCCGCGGGGCCGTCGCTCGTGTCGGGGCGGTGACCGGCCGGGTCGGCGCGTCCTCGAACGGGGAGATGCCCCGCGCCCCGTCACGGAGCAGCTCGCCCAGCTCGACGGCGTCGGCGGGACGCTCCTCGGGGTCGATGGCGATGGCCAGCGCGATCGCGTCGGAGAGTTCGCGCGGCACCTCGGGATTGACCCGGGTGAGGACCTGGGGCGACTCGCGCTGCTGCTTGAGCGCGAGCTCGGCGAGCGAGTTGGCCTCATAGGGCAACCGCCCGGAGAGCAGCTGGTACGTGACGACGCCGAGCGAGTAGAGGTCGGCCCGGGGGCCGGCGACCTCCCCGCGGGCCTGCTCGGGGGCCAGATAGGCGGCGGTGCCGAGCACGGACCCGACCTGGGTGATCGAGGACTGGTTGGCCGCCCGGGCGATCCCGAAGTCGGCGAGCTTCGTCACGCCGGCGTCGGAGACGAGCAGGTTGCCGGGCTTCACGTCACGGTGGACGACGCCGTTGCGGTGGGCGTAGTCGAGGCCGCGACAGGCCTGGGAGACGATCTCGACGGCCTGGGCGACGTCGAGGTGACCGCGGTCGCGCAGCAGTTCGGCACAGGAGTGACCGGCCACGTGCTCCATCACGATGAAGTGCTGGTGGGTGCTTCGATCGAGACCGAAGTCGTAGACCTGGACGATGTTGGGGTGGATGAGCCGCGCAGCGGCCAGCGCTTCGCGGCGGAAGCGCGAGACGAACGTCGGATCGTCGGCGAGATGCTCGGCGAGCAGCTTCAGCGCCACGTAGCGCTCGAGGCGCTGGTCGAAGGCGAGCATCACCGTCGACATGCCGCCGACGCCGAGACGGCCCTCGATCCGGTACCGTCCGGCGATCGGGTCACTGGAGGCGCTCATCCGCCGCTCCCCGCGCTCCCGGAGCCCCCGGAGCCGCCGGTCTCGCTCAGGCCCGCGCCCCCGCTCGACGGTGGCTGGGTGACCGTGGTCGGTGTCGAGCTCGTCGCCGGGGTACTCAGCGTCGTCGGGGCCGCCCCGCCGGACCCGCTCGAGGTCGTGGTCGTCACGGTCGGGGACTGGCTCGTCGTCGTGGTCGGTGCGGTGGTCGTCGTCGTGCTGCGCGTCGTGCGGGTCGTGCGCGTCACCGTCGGGGTGGTCGTCGTCGGCGTCGTGTTCTGGGGGCAGCGCCGGTCCGCCAGCGTGGAGATCGTGCCCGCCCCCTGGCTGAGCATCGTGACCAGCGTCGCGTCGACGCCCTGGAGCTGACCGACGTCGTGGTGGAACTCGGCGATCGCGGTGTCGGCAGCGGAACAGTCGTAGTTGGCCAGGGCGTTCTTCGCCTGGGTGAGCTCGGCCGAGAGCTGGGTGGCCGCCGGGCGGCTGAGCAAGCGCCCTGAGCTGCTCCCGCACCCGGCGAGAGCGGTGGCGACACCGAGAGCGCTCGCAAGGAGCATGGCCTTGCCGGAGAGAGGCATCCCTGCGGAATGTAGAGGCTTCGGTGGGAGGCTTTTGATGAGTTCTGCAGGAGGAAGGGTGCGGCGGGCCTACTGACCGTAGCGAAGGCGCTCGGCGAGGCCCTCGGGCAGTCCGGCTGCCCGGATCGCCGCTCCCGCGCCCTCGATGTCGTAGTCGACCCGGTGGAAGCGGGCCTCGCCGCCCGCCAAGTCGAGCTCCATCCACGCGGCGCGCGGATCACCGTCGCGGGGCTGGCCGACGCTGCCCGGGTTCAGCAGCCAGGCCCCCGTCGCCACCTCGACTCGCTCCCCGTCCAGGCGGGGCGCGCCGGTCGTCGCGCCGTGGTCGGCGCGGGAGAACGACAGCGCCACGTGGCTGTGCCCGATGAGCGCGATCCGCTCATCCTGGACCTCGAGGCAGCGGGCCGCCTGATCGGTCGAGAGCACGTACTCCCACACGGGATCCCGGGGGCTGGCGTGGTAGAGCGCCACGCCATCTCGGCGTTCGGACGGGGTCAGGCCCTCCAGGAAGCCGCGCGTGTCGGGACGGATCGTCGCCTGGGTCCAGGTCGTCGCCGTGAGCGCCCAGGCGGAGAACTCACTCGCGTCGATCGCCCCGGTCACCGCGAGGTCGTGATTGCCGGCCAGGCAGAGCTCGGCGTGGTCCCGGGCGAGCTCGACGCAGGCGTCGGGGTCGGCGCCGTAGCCGACCAGATCACCCAGGCACCAGATTCGCTCACAGCCCGCCGCGGCGATGCTCTCGAGCACGGCTTGGAAGGCATGGCGGTTCCCGTGGACGTCCGAGACGATGGCGATCGACACGTTTACAGTCTGGCTTGTGAAGCTGTCGGATCGCGCCGGCATCGTCGTCCCGCTCGGGCTCACCGCCCTGGCCGCGGGGGGCGCCGCGCGGCTGCTCGCCCCTCGCGAGCGGCTGCCCTCCCCCCTGCCGGTGGAACCCGAGACGGTCTTCAGCGCGGAGGAGATCCGTGCGGGCCGGGCCTATCAGCGGCCCCAGCGGCGCATCCGCCTGGTGGCAAGCGCCCTGGAGCTCGGCGCGCTCGCCGGGGTGGTGCGCACGGGCGGGCGACCGCAGACCGACGGGGGACGTTCCGCGGCGAGATCGCGACCGGCGGTCGGGGCGGCGGGCGCCGCCGCGGCGGCGGTCGGCCTCAGCCTCGGCGGGACGCTGCTGGGCCTGCCCACGCGCGCCCTCTCGCGTCGTCGCGCCCTCGCGGCCGGCCTGAGCACCGACAGCTGGTCCAGCTGGGCCGGCGATCTCGTCAAGGCCACGGCGATCGAGGCCGGGCTGAGCGCGGGCCTGCTCGCCGGCTCGAGTCTGCTAGCCGCCCGCCTGGGTCCCCGGTGGTGGCGGGCGGCTGCCGGCGGCGCCGTCGGGGTCGGCGTGCTCGCGGGACTGCTCGGCCCGGTTCTGCTCGACCCGGTCTTCAACCGCTTCGATCCGCTGCCCGACGGGGAGACCCGACGGGACGTCCTCGCCCTCGCGGCGGCGGCCGGCGTGCAGGTCAAGGAGGTGTTCTCCGTCGACGCGAGCCGCCGCACCACAGCGGTGAACGCCTACGTCAACGGGCTCGGTCCGACCAAGCGCGTCGTGCTCTACGACACCCTGCTGAAGGACTACGGTCGCGACGAGGTCCGCTTCGTCGTGGCCCATGAGCTCGGCCACGTCCACCACCGCGACGTCGTCCGTCAGCTCATCTTCCTCGCCCTGGTGGCCCCACCCGCGGCTCTCAGCGTGCAGCAGCTCACCCTCGCCTGGGCCGGGGAGCTCACCGGCGCGCGGGCCGTGCCGGCCCTCTCACTCGCCGCCCGGGCGGCCGGCCTGCCCCTGGTTTTGGGCGTCACCGGCCTCTCCCGGGCCGTCGAGCGGCGCACCGATCAGTTCGGCCTCGAGGTCTCCCAGGCGCCCGAGGCCCTCATCTCCTTCTTCCGGCGGATCGCCGTGCAGAACCGGGCGGATGTGACGGCGCCCGGTCCCGTGCGAGCTCGGCTCGCCACCCATCCGCCGATCACCGAGCGCATCGGCGCTGCGCTCGCCTTTCAGAACGCTAGGGCTGCTGGGGATCGCGATTCCCGAACTCGGGCAGGTTCTTGATGTTCTCGCGAGCCAGCCACTTGGAATAGTTGTCCTCCATGGCGTCAATCAGCTCGCGCATGAATCGCGGAGCCAGGTTGATGCGCGACACGACGACGCCGGGCACCTCGTCCTCCTCGACCTCGTGGTCCACTCGTGCGTAGGTGATGGTGAACTCGTACTCGGAGTGGCTCACGTTCGCGAAGTTCGCGTAGTGGCCGGCCATGACTTCCGGAGCGAAGTGGATGTTGATGTGCCGCTCGGGCGGGGTTTCGTCCATGCGACCTAGTATCCCATCGTGCGGATCATCGTCGTGGCCGAGGGCCGACAGCGCCCCCCCTACGTCGATGACGCCGACCACTACCTGAAGATGCTGCGCCGCTACGCGCGGCTCGAAATCGTCGAGGTCGCCGACGGTCCGGCGCTGCTGCGGCGGGTGCCCGAGCGGGCCTTCATCTGCCTCCTGGCCATCAACGGGGAGAGCACCGACTCGGTCGGCTTCTCGCGTTTCCTTGAGCAACGCCGCCAGAGCGGTCAGGATCTTTGCTTCGTCATCGGCGGGGCCTTCGGGGCCCCGCCGTTGCCCCGCGTCGACCGCGCCCTCTCCTTCGGACCGATGACCCTCCCCCATCAGCTCGCCCGCGTCGTCCTGCTCGAGCAGCTCTACCGGGCCCACCGCATCCTCGCCGGCGAGCCCTACCACCTGTGAGCCCGTGAGCGCGACCGAACGCCAGATCGCTCGCCGCTTCGGCGTCCTGCTTGCCGCGCTGGCCGGGCTCACCGCTCTCGCGGCGGTGGCCTTCGCCCTCATCGAGCACGTCTCGGTCGCCTTCGGCCTGATCTGGACCCTCGACACGGTCACCACGCTCGGCCGCATCCCTGAGCCCCGCGACAGCGCCGGCCGGATGATCGTCGCCGTGCTCGAGCTGCTGGGCATCGGTAGCCTCTTCTACGGCTTCGCCTCGATCGCCGAGTTCTTCGTGTCGGGCAACCTCGGTGGAGTCCTCGAGCTGCGGCGCATGCGGCGGATGATCAGCACCTACTCTCAGCACTACATCGTCTGCGGCTACGGTCGCGTCGGCCGCCAGGTCGCCCTCGACCTCAGGCGTCGCGGGCGGCTGATCGTCGTCATCGAGTCCAGTGACGCCCATCGCGAGCTCGCCGACGCCGACGGCATGACCTGGCTGCAGGGCAACGCCTCCAACGACGAGATGCTCATCGCCGCCGGGATCGACCGAGCCGCCGCGGTCATCTCCTGTGTGGACTCCGACGCCGAGAACACCTTCGTCACGCTGAGCGCGCGGCAGCTGCGCGCCGACATCACGATCGTGTCGCGCTCCTCCCGCGAGGACGCCGAGAAGAAGCTCCTGCGCGCCGGGGCCAACCGGGTCATCTCCCCCTACCGGACCACGGGCGTCGAGATGGCGCGGATCGCCGTGCACCCCCAGATCAACACGATCTCAGAGTGGTCGGGCTACCGTGTGGAGCAGATCGACGTCCCGGCGCGCTGTGCGGGAGCCGGTGCCAGCATCGCCGAGATCCGCGGCCACAGCGTCATCGTCGCCCTGCAACGGCTCGACGGACGCTTTGAGCCTCAGCCCTCCCCGGAGGCGATCGTCGAGCCTGGCGACCGGATCATCGCGCTCGGCACACCGGAGGCGCTCGAGGCTCTCGAAACCACCCTCCAGCCCATTGAGGCCGCCCCCGCATGAGCACCGTCACCACAGACCCCGTCTCCGATCTCCACGCCGCCCTGGAGCGCGCCGTGGCGAGCGTCCGCGGCGCCCACGCCCCCGGGGCCGCCCCGTCGCTGGAGCGGCCCAAGCGCGTCGGCCAGGGCGACTACGCGACGAACGCCGCCATGCTCCTGGCCCCCGCTCTGGGCGAGGCCCCGCGGGCGATCGCCGAGCGGGTGTCCGCGGCACTGGCGGCCGAGCTCGGCGACGCACTCGACCGGGTGGAGATCGCCGGCCCCGGGTTCGTCAACCTCGTCCTCGCCGACGGCTGGTTCCGCCGCGCGGTCGGCGTCGTGCTCGGCGCCGGGGAACGCTACGGCGCCGGGGGGACGCCGGCCCCCGAGCGGGTTCTCGTCGAGTTCGTCTCGGCCAACCCCACCGGACCGGTGGTGGCCGCCTCCGGTCGCCACGCCGCCTTCGGCGACTCGCTCGCCCGGATCCTCGCCCATCACGGCCACCACGTCGGCCGTGAGTACTACGTCAACGACTACGGCTCCCAGGTGCTGCGCCTGGGCGAGTCGGTGCGCGCCCGGGCACTCGGTGAGCCGGTGCCCGAAGATGGCTATCAGGGCGACTACATCGCGACGATGGCCGAGGCGGTCCCCGGCGCGGCGGACCCGGCGGTGTCGGTGGCCGAACTGTCCCAGCGCTCGGTGGTCTACCTGCTCGAGCAGATCCGCACGACGCTGAGCCGCTACGGGGTCGACTTCGACCGCTTCTTCTCCGAACGCTCCCTGCACGAGGGCGCTCCCGCCGCCGTCGGCGCGGTCATCACCCGCCTGCGTGAGGCCGGCCACGTCTACGAGCACGACGGCGCCGTGTGGCTGCGCACGACGACCTTCGGTGACGACAAGGACCGCGTGCTCTTCCGCACCGGCGGCGACCACACCTACTTCGCCTCCGACATCGCCTACATGGAGTCCAAGCGCCAGCGTGACTGGGAACGCCAGATCATCGTCCTCGGCGCCGACCACCACGGCTACGTCGGCCGGCTCAAGGCGGCCTTCCAGACGCTCGGCGGCGAGCCGGACCTGCTCGAGCCGATCATCATGCAGCTGGTTCACCTCGTCGAGGGCGGCGAGAAGGCCAAGATGTCCAAGCGCCGCGGCGAATTCGTCACTCTGGATGAGCTGCTCGACGAGATCGGCGTCGACGCGACGCGCTACTTCATGCTCCAAAGCTCACACGACCGCAGCCTCGACCTCAACCTCGACCTGGCCCGCAGCCAGTCGAGCGAGAACCCCGTCTACTACATCCAGTACGCCCACGCGCGGATCCACTCGATCCTCGAGAAGGTCGGGGCCGAGCGGGTCGCGGGGATCCTCGCCGCGGGCGGTGCCGAGCCGGGCGCGGAGACGCCGCTGCACCCCTCCGAGCGCGAGCTCGTGCTGAAGCTGCTCGCCCTGCCCGGCGACATCGCCGAGGCGGCTGAGCGTCGGGCACCGCACCGCATGGCCGGGTACGCGCTGGAACTCGCCCAGCAGTTCACCGCCTTCTACCGCGATTGCAAGGTCGCCGGGGCCGAGCCGGCGGACGCCGAGGCCTTCCGCGTGCGGCTGTGCGTGGCCACGCGCGGCGTGCTCGCGCTCGTCCTCGGGCTGCTCGGCGTCTCGGCGCCCACGACGATGTGAGACTCCCGCGGTCGCCTCAGGCACGGGGCGGAGCCCGCCGGTCCTCCGGGGGTCCGGGAGCTCAGCGGTCGAACTCGGCGAGCTCGCGCTCGAGGCGGGCGAACTCGAGCGCATCCTGCGGCGGGCCTGTGGGGCCCGCCACGGCGGCGCGCGCCATCCCGGTCCGGCGACGCCAGCGCGGCAGGTTGTAGCCGAGCAGCCCGAGTCCTGCGACGACCACCAAGGGCGGCAGGATGTATACGAGCAGGCTGATGCCCTGGGCGGGCGGCTGGGAGAGCACCTGCTCGCCGTAGATGCTCACCATCTGGGCCTTGATCTGGTTGAGGTCGAGGCCCTCGTTGACGAAGCGCACCAGGTCGCTCTTCTCCGCCTGGGACTCAGGGGAGTTCACCTGGTTGAGCGGCTCGTGGCAGGAGACGCACATGAAGTCGTTCTGGAGCTCATACGCGTTGAGGCGGCCGGCCGCCAGGGCGCCGCCGGGCGCCAGCGCGAGCGCGAGGCAGAGACCGGCCAGCAGGCTGACGAGGCGGCGGCGAACGCGCATCAGGAGTACCGGGCGATGAGTTGCGGCAGGGTCTGGGTGACCGTGCCGGGGGTGAGCTGGAACTGCGGGTCAAACCACACGATGCGGCCCTCGCGGTCGATGAGGTAGGAGTCCGGCACCTGAGTGATGCCCCAGGCTGCCGCGAGTGCACCGCCGGGGTCGGACACGGCGGGGAAGTCTAGGTGGTAACGGCCGACGTACCCCTTGGCGGCGGCGGGACTGTTCTGGAAGGCGATCGCCACCACCGTGCCTCCGTGGGCCTTGAGCAGCGCCTGGGCGCGGTTGAGCAGCGGCGCCTCGGCCTGGCAGGGCTCGCACCAGGAGGCGAAGAAGTTCACCAGCACGAGTTTGCCGCGCAGGCTCGCCAGGGTCGGTGATCCGTGGACGTTGCTGATCGCCGGCAGCGGCTCGCTGCTGTTGGGGGCGGGACGGAAGTGCCCGCTGGTCACCGCGTACTGGATCGACTGGTTGGGACCGGCGGTGAAGATGCCCGACGCGAGCACCACGAGCAGGGCGACCGCGGCGGCGCTGATCACGGCGGGCACGACATATCGACGCATTCCACCTCAAGCTTATCCGCGTCTACCCTCTCCCCCATGCTGGCCAGGAGCGCACGTGATCTCGCCGGTCTCACTCGGGTCGGCGAGACGATCGCCGCCTGCCTCGAGGAACTGCGCGCCGCCGTGGCTCCCGGCCGCACCACCGCCGAGCTCGACGCGCGTGCGGCGGCCTTCCTCAGCGTCCGCGGGGCGCAGTCGGGGCCGATCCTCACCTACGAATACCCGGGGTTCACCTGTATCAGCGTCAACGACGAGGTCGTCCACGGCGTGCCCGGTTCCCGGGTGCTGCGCGCCGGAGACCTCGTCACCCTGGATATCGCCGCCGAACTGAAGGGCTTCCACGCCGATGCGGCGACGACGGTCGGCGTCGGTGATGTCGCTCCTGCGGCCGAGCGTCTGATGGCCGCGACGCGCGCCGCACTGGCAGCGGGGATCCGGGCGGCGGTGCCGGGGGCGACGCTGCGTGATGTGGGCGCCGCCATCTCCCGAGTGAGCGAGGCGCGCGGCTACCGCGTGTTCCGTGAGCTCACCGGTCACGGGATCGGACGGGAGATGCACGAGGACCCGACGGTCTACAACTTCGCCCTGGATGAGGCCGAGGCCGACCTGGTGCTCGAGCCTGGCATGGTCTTCACGATCGAGCCGATGCTCACCGCGGGCGCCGATGCGCTCGTGCAGGGGGCCGACGGCTGGACGATGCGGGCCGCCGACGGGGCCCTCACCGCCCACGAGGAGCACACCATCGTCGTGCGTGAGGGCGCTGCGCTGGTGCTCACCGCCGCGCCGGCGGCCGCGGCCTGAGCCTTCATCCATCGCCGGGCGGGGGTTCGGCGCCGGCGACCGTTCTCACCCCCTCAGTGGGTCACATACACCCACCTTTTGCCCAAGTTCGGCGGAGCGCCGGCATCACGCCGGTTCGGGGTGACCGGTGGCCACTGCCTCGGGCTGATGGAGGTGCGCAGGCGGGTGGGGATCGAGCCGGCGCCCCAGCAGCAGATGCACCAGCGCCGACCCGCCGGCCAATCCAAGCGTCACGCGGAAGGCGTTGGGGGTCAGGTGCCGGCGGTCGAGCACCGCGGTGAGCGCGTCCCCGGCGTCGGCCATCGCCATCGCCTCGAACCAGCCGCGCACCGGAGTGCCCTGGTCGATGGCCACGACGGCGCCGAGCCCCAGCGCGGCGTCCCGGACTCCGAACATGCGCACGAACGGCGCGGTGCCGTCCGCTCGGGGTTCGGCGAGCATCATCCGGGTGACGACGCTCGGCAGCGCCGTGGCGAGGAGCCCGAAGGCGATCCTGCCGCGGGCCGAGGTGAGGGCGACAGAGGTGAGATCCATGTCTGGGGTTCTATCCGGTTGTCGCCCGGGTCAATCGGCGCCGGCGCCCGGCACGGGCCCGGGGACGCGACCGATCGGGGCGACGCAGCCGCTGTCGGGTTCGCTAGGCTGCGACCCAGCGCGGTGGTAGCTCAGTTGGTAGAGCGCAAGCTTCCCAAGCTTGAGGTCGCGGGTTCGAGGCCCGTCCGCCGCTTTCGGGAAAACCCTGAAAATCGCCAGGTTTGCGGCGCTTTGAGCGCTCCGGAGGGCTTTGGGGTCCGGCACTGGACGAGAGGTGGCCCTGCAGCGCCTTCACTGCCCGGTCGAGGGGCGCCAGGTCGGTGGCGATGACGTCGGCGACGATGTCGTGCTGAGTGTCGAAGTAGCGGTGGGTGAGGTGATCGCGCATCCGGGCGATCTCACGCCATGGCACATCGGGGGCGCGAGCTAGGAGGCCGGCGTCGATCGCCTTGACGGCCTCCCCTATCTCGATAAGACGCGCGCGGCACGCGTCGAAGATCAGTTCGTCCGCGAGCGACCCACGGGCCAGATGCCGCTTGATGGCCGCCAGGGCGGCCCTGATGTCGGCGAGCCGCCGGGCGTCCTCACGCGGCGGTGGGTGACCGTCCGGCGGCCGAGATCACCACGGAGAAGAACCGCGCGATGCTCCCGGTGCTCAGCGAGCGCGGCGCCCGGCCGCCCACGGTCAATCAGCACCGCGACACGCCGGCAGAGGTCGAGGCCGTCGCTCGTACGCTCGCCGCCGGCCTGCACCGGACCGCGCTGCTGCGACCCGGACCGGATGCCGTGCGCTAGTTGCTCGCGCCGACGTGCTCCCGGAGCGAGAGGCCGTGGTCCGCAGCGATCATCTCGGCGGCTTTCTCGCCGATCATGATCACCGGGGCGTTGGTGTTCCCGCTGATGACATCGGGCATCACCGAGGCGTCGGCGACCCGCAGGCCGGCCACGCCATCGACCCGGAGACGGGCGTCGACGACGTCGCCGATCCGGCAGGTGCTGGTCAGGTGGTAGACGGTTGCCGAGTAGTGGCGGGCCATGTCCCTGATCAGCTCGTCGCTCAGCCGGTCGCCAGGCTCGTGGCCGTGGGCCTTGGCCAGCGCCGTAGGCACATACATCGGGCCCAGCGCGTCGGTGCCCGGCCAATGGTCGACCACCTCCAACGCCTTTCGCACGACCGCCACCATCACGTCGAGGTCGTGCGGGTCGCTGTAGTAGTTCATGCGGATGTCGGGCGCCTCGGCCGGGTCGGCGCTCGCGAGCACGATCTCGCCGCGGCTACGGGGCTTCACGGGGTTGGCCAGCACCAGCACGTTCTCGGCGTCGGGACCGAGCGCGATGTCCGGGTCGTCGAAGAACTCGGTCGGGTCCATACGCAGGCAATCGCGCCAGATGTCGGGGTTGTACCCACAGATGAAGAACCCGATCTGGGCGTCATGGGTGTGCGCGTCCCCAAGGCCGGTCGAGTACCACGCGCACGCCTCATACAGCGACGAAGACACGAGGCCCTGGCCGGTTGTCGCCCACTCTGCGACACGGCGCTCGGCTTCGGCCCGGATCGCCTCCAGCTCGGGAGGCAGCGAGGCGTCGTCGGCAGAATCGGCTGGCAGCGGTCCCGCGGGCGCGCGGAGGGCGTCGGGTCCCATCGAGATCCCGACCTCCGTCATCGACACACCGATGCCCGGAGCCGGGAACACGAGCGCGAGCTGGAGATGGTCCTGCAGGTGTTTG
>DASSZV010000108.1:0-3227 GCA_035702765.1 Solirubrobacteraceae bacterium | reverse complement strand
GGCGCCGGGCAGAAGATGACGTCGTCGGCGCTGAGGCCGAAGTGGGAGACGTGACGCGCGGTGGCAGCCATCAGCCGGTCGTGGCGGTGCAGCGCGCCCTTGGGTTCACCGCTCGTCCCCGAGGTGAACAGCAGGTCGACGATCTGGTCCGGGCGCTCGTGGTCCGGCGCAGCGGGGAGGCGGGTGGCGGTGGGGCTGGCCCCGTAGGCCTGCCCCACCGACGTGGCGCTCGTGCACCACGTCGGCACCCGCTCGGCGTCCGGGAGGCTCACCACATGCTGCAGCGACGGCAGTTCGGCGGCGAGCCGGCGGGCCATGGCCAGGTGGTCGTGGCCGCGGAAGCGGTCGGGCACATACAGCACCCGCGGCGCGGCCAGCTCGAGCATGAAGGCGAGCTCGCGCTCGCGGAAGATCGGCATCAGCGGCATCGCCGTCGCCCCCGCCTCGACGATGGCCACGCTGAGGGCGACGAACTCGAGGCGGTTCTGGAGCTGGAGGGCGACCGTGTCGCCGGGGCCGACGCCCAGGGCGGTGAGTTCCGCGCGGGCGGTGTCCACGGCGGCGGTGAGCTGCGCCCACGTCCAGGCACGCTCACCCGAGACGCCGACCTCGACCACCGCGGCCGCGTCCGGACGGGCGGCGGCGTGCGCGCGCACACGCTCGCCCAGCAGCGGACGCTCTGGCAGCGCGTTGGGGTTCACAGGCGGTCGGGGACCTCTGCGCCGACCGCCATGGGAATGCCCAGCGCCGTCATGTGGGTGACGAACTCGGGGTAGGAGATCTTGTGCGCGTAGGGGTAAGAGAGCTCGGTGATACCGCTCTGGGTGCTCGAGCCGGCGATGGCCAGGGCCATGAGTACCCGGTGGTCGTTGAAGGAGGACAGCGCCGCGCCGTGGAGGCGCTTGACGCCGTGGAACTCCATGTCGGTGCCGTCGAACTCCACGCGGGCACCCATCTTGTTGAGCTGGAGCATCGACATCACGCGGTCGGACTCCTTCAGGCGTACGTGCGAGACATGGGAGAGCACGGTGCGCCCGCGCGCGCGGCTGGCCAGGGTGGAGAGGATCGGGACCATGTCGGGGATCTCGCGACAGTCCAGGCGCCCGGCCACCGGGGGGGTGCCGTCGTGGTCGATGGAGATCGACATGCCGTCCGCGGGGATCTGGATCGGTACCCCGACGCCCATGAGCTCCTCGAGCACGCGCGCCTCGGGATGGCCGTGGATCGGCGTCGGGGAGACGAAGGTGATCTTGGAGGGGTGCAGCGCCGCGGCACCGAGGCCGAAGGCGACCGAGCCGATGTCCGGCGGCAGCAGGATGTCGGTCTGGATCGGCGTCTGGTTCGGCTCGATGTCAAAGCGCCGCCAGTCCTCGCGGACGTGCACCTTGAGTCCCCAGTGGGCCATCATCTCGACGGTGAGCTCGAGGTAGGGACGCTCGTTGAGCTCGCCCTCGACCTGGATCGTCGTCGGCTCCTGGGCGAAGGGGGCGAGCATGAGCAGACCGGAGATCCACTGGCTCAGAGTGCCGTCGATGCGGATCGACCCGCCGCGGGGACGGCCGGGGTGGACGGTGACGGGAAGGGACTGGTTCTCGTACTCCAGGCGCACGCCGAGCCGCTCGAGCGCGCGCAGCAGCGGTCCGATCGGGCGGCGGCGGAAGTAGCGCTGGCCGACGAAGGTGACCGGCCGATCCCCGAGACAGGCCAGGCCGATGAGGAAGTAGAGCGTCGTGCCCGACGAGCCGACGTTGACGATGTCGCCGGGGGGTGAGAAGGCGCCCCCCTGGCCGTCGACGACCCAGTGGTCGCGCTTGGTCGTGATCTTCGCGCCCAGGTCGCGCAGGGCACCCAGGGTGAACTGGACGTGGCGGGCGTCGGTGCGCTTGGCGATCGTCGCCCGGCCCTCGGAGAGGGCGGCGAGCATCAGCGCGCGGTGGGCGTGGTACTTCGACGGCGGGATCTCGATCGTGCCCTCCAGCGGCTGCTGGGCACCGGCTATAAGAAGACGCACTCTGCCTCCAGGCTGTCCTTGACCGCGGCGAGCCGCTCGATCTGGGTGAGCGGATCTCCACCCAGCGGCATCAGGATGAACTCCTCCACGCCGACCGCCACGTAGGTGGCCAGCATCTCCGCGAGCGACTCGGCCGGCCCCAGGCCGGTCCAGTGCTCGACGCGCTCCAGTCCCATCCCGTACTGCCCGTGCAGGTGGTTCTCGGCCTCGCGCCGGGCGCGGTCGAGGTCCGCGTCGACGTGGACGAGGACGAGGCTGGCCAGGCGCGGGCGCGGGCGCCCCGCGGCGGCGGCGAAGCTCTCCAGTGCGTCCAGGCGCTTGGCGATCGACCCGGGGGAGAGCCACATTGGCATCCACAGATCCGCGTGGGTTGCGGCCCGCTTCAGGGCGACGTCGCCGCGGCCGCCCACGTAGATCGGGGGCGGCGTCGAGATGGCGGGCAGGAGGCCATGGCCAGGGTGATGCGGGGCGTGGACGTGGACGCTGAGGGTCTCGCCGTCGAAGTCCACGGGCCTGCCCCCGAGCAGGTCGGGCAGGACCTGAAGGGTCTCGTCGACGCGGCGGCCGCGGCGGGTGAGAGGCACTCCGGCGGCGGCGAACTCCTCGGGGAACTCGCCGCCGACCCCCACGCCGAGACGCAGTCGCCCGGGGGCGAGCGCGTCGAGGGTGACCAGCTGCTTGGCCGTCCAGGCCGGCGGACGCAGACCGGCGAGCAGGACGCTGAAGCCGAGGGCGATCCGTTGCGTGACCGCGGCGGCGGCGGTGAGGCAGCCCATCGCGTCGAGCAGGGGGGCGGGGCAGGCGAGGTGGTCACCGACCCAGGCGCCGTCGAAGCCCAGCTCCTCGATCAACCGGGCCCCGGCGATGACCGGTGGGATGCGGCCGCTGTGGGTCGCGTCGAATGTCGGCAGCAGAACGCCTACCCGCGGGGAGGTCATCGCGCGGGAACGCTACCCACTGGTGGGGTCGGCGTTCAGCCCCCTGCTCACAGAAGCACAACTTTCCCGACGGTCGGGGGATCGTTGGCTCGGTCCTGGACCTAGCATCGTTTCCATGAATCTTGAGCTCACCGGGCTGGACGGGGCGCCGATCGGCGCCGACGTCCTGGAGAACACAGCGCTGCTGATCGTCAACGTCGCCTCGCGGTGCGGGCTGACCCCCCAGTACGAGGGCCTTGAGCGCCTGCAGCAGCGGTTCGCCGACTCGGGCCGCTTCA
>DASSZV010000089.1:0-9093 GCA_035702765.1 Solirubrobacteraceae bacterium | reverse complement strand
CGGTCGTCGACGAAGTGCAGCGCAGCGGAGTCACCGGCCCCGTAGCCGGGGCACAGTCCGGCACTCACCGCGTCGATGAAGCCGTCGCGGCGCCCGCGCTCCTCGTGGTAGTGCACGGCGATTGAGTAGGGCAGCAGCCCGAGCCCCTCGATCTGGCGCGATGGCCCCTCGTGAAACCCCGACAGCGCCTGGGAGAACCAGCACAGCGCCCCCGCCGATCCGCCGCACAGGATCACCCCGGCCTCCCAGGCCTCACGCAGGTGACCGTCGAACCCATGCGCCCGCCAGGTGCCCAGCAGGGAGACCAGCGACCCGCCGCCGACATAGATGACGTCCTGCTCCAGCAGGTGAGCGCGGGGATCGGCCACTCCCGTCTCGCGCCGGAACAGGGAGATGTGCGAGGCCTGGCAGCGGCTCGCCGGGAAGGCGCGATAGAAGCGCACCACATAATGATCGGCGTCTCCGGAGGCGGTGGGCAGAAAGCACACCTTGGGCCGCGCCGCCCCGGTGAGGGCGAGCACGTAGTCGTCGAGGAGCGTGTTGCCCCACTCCATCGAGAACCCTCCGCCCCCGAACGCGACGATCTGCTTGGGTCGGTCACGCATGAGCGGAGCATCTCCGCTGCCGGAGGGGCGGTCTTTGGCCGCGTGTCCAAAGACGCCGACCCGGCGCCCGCCCCAGGGCCGCAGGGGTGTCACAAAACCAGCTATACGAGTGACTTCTGACACTCCTCGAAGAAGAGCATCGCGAAGACGGGTCGCCCCCAAAAGGATGGACACGTCCGGGGG
This sequence comes from Solirubrobacteraceae bacterium, assembly GCA_035702765.1. GTDB lineage: Bacteria > Actinomycetota > Thermoleophilia > Solirubrobacterales > Solirubrobacteraceae > Palsa-465. The sequence goes on along the minus strand of DASSZV010000089.1, from coordinate 8,305 downwards.
ATGGACGCGTCCGGGGCCCGGCCCCACAGGCCGGGCCCGATCATCGACGACGACGCGGGGTCAGGGTTCGTTGGAGCTGAACTCGCGAAAGAGTCCGGTGACGACAAAGACGGTCTGCTCGGCGATGTCGACGGTGTTGTCGCCGATGCGCTCCAGGCAGCGGGCCACGAGCACCATGAACATCGCCCACTCACGCAGCTCGGGGTCGTCGCCGACCTCGACGGCGCGACGGAAGATCGCCTTGTTGAGCCGGTTCACCTCCGCGTCCTGGCGGACGAGGTCCTGGGCCATGTCGACGTGGCGCGTCGCGAAGGCGTCGCGGGCACAGCCGACCTGCTGATGGACCGAGATGCCCATCTTCTCGATGAGGTCGAGGATCGGCTTGTCCTTGGGCGCCTCATAGCCCGACAGGGGCACGAGCTTGGCCATGTTCACGCACTGGTCGCCCATGCGCTCGACACAGCGGATGATGTGCAGCAGGGCCGCGACGATACGCAGGTCGGTGGCCACCGGGGCCTGACGGGCGAGCAGGGACAGAATGCCCTGGTTCACCTCGAGATAGCGCCCGTCGATGCGGTCGTCGTCGGCGACGACCATGCCGGCGAGCTCGACATCCTGGTACTTGGTCGCCTCCAGCACCCGGTCGAGCTGGCCCTTGACGAGGTCCAGGCCGCCCATGGCGGCGGCCTCCAGGGCTTTGAGGTCCTCGCGGAACTCGTGGCGGGTCTCGTGTTGCACGGCGCTGAGGATCCCCGGCTCAGCCGAACTTGCCGGTGACGTAGCGCTCGGTGCGCTCGTCCCGGGGCCGGGTGAACAGCTCCGTGGTCGGCGAGTGCTCGACGACGGCTCCGTCCATGAGGAAGACCGTCGAATCGGCGACCCGGGCGGCCTGCTGCATGTTGTGGGTGACGATGACGATCGTGTACTGGTCCCGCAGCTCGGCGATGAGCTCCTCGATCTTCAGGGTCGCGATCGGGTCCAGCGCCGAACAGGGCTCGTCCATGAGGATGACCTGGGGCTCGATGGCGATCGTGCGAGCAATGCACAGGCGCTGCTGCTGACCGCCGGAGAGGCCGACGCCGGGGGCGTTGAGGCGGTCCTTGACCTCCTCCCAGAGGCCGACCGAGCGCAGCGCCGCATGAACCTTGTCCTTCACCGCGGGGCCGCGCTGACCGCTCAGCCTCAACCCGGCGGCGACGTTGTCGAAGATCGACATCGTCGGGAACGGGTTGGGCTTCTGGAAGACCATGCCGATGACGCGACGCACCGCGGTGATGTCGGTGGCCGAGTCATAGACATTGACGCCGTCGAGGGTGATCGTGCCCTCCGCGCGGGCGTTGGGGATCTCCTCGTGCATGCGATTGATGCAGCGCACGACCGTCGACTTGCCCGAACCGGACGGACCGATCAGCGCCGTCACCTCGTTGGCGGCGATATGCAGGTCGATGCCGTGGAGCGCCTCGGAGCGGCCGTAGAAGGCCCGCAGGCCGGTGATGTCCACCGCGGGCGCCTGCCTGGCCCCACCGACGAGGTGGTCGGGACGGGCCGTGGCGGTCGCCCCGATGTCAAAGCCGGGGCCGGCGGGCGGTTCGGAAGAGGGTTCGGTCATCGGGGCGGGGTCAGCCGGGGTGTGGGAGCGAGCTTCCGGCTCAGAGAGCGACCGGACAGGTTCCATGATCTCAGATGGCTCCTTGGCGTCAGTGAATCAGTGGGAGAGCTTGGCCATGCTGCGCGCGTGAAACGCCCGCGCGAGGATGCTGAGGATGAGCACGAAGGCGATCAGGACGAGCGCGGAGGCCCAGGCCTGGGCGTGATCCTGCGGCGAGGCGGACTCCGAGAGGCTGAACAGCGTCACGGGGATGTTCGGCATCGCCTGAGCCGGGTTCGTGGTGAGTCCGAGGTTCGAGAAGATCGAGGAGGTGAAGATCAGCGGAGCGGTCTCACCCGCCACCCGGGCGACACCGAGCACGGCCCCGGTGATGAGACCGCCCAGGGCAGTGGGAAGCACGATCGACACGACGACGCGCCAGCGTTTGAGCCCCAGGGCCAGGCCGGCCTCATGCAGGGTGCGGGGCACGAGCACGAGGACCTCCTGGGAGGAGCGGGCGACGATCGGCAGCTCGACGATCGCCAGGGCGATCGCCCCGGCCCAGCCGGACTGGTGGGCGCCGACCACCAGGACCCCGTACACGAAGACGCCGGTGACGATCGTGGGGACGCCGTTGAGCACGTCCAGGGCGAAGCGGATCCCCGAGCTTGACCGCGGTCCGGCGAACTCGCTCGTGTAGATCGCCACGAGGATCCCCACCGGGACGGCCATCGCCGAGGCGAGACCGATGAGGATCGCGCTGCCGACGATCGAGTTGGCGATGCCGCCGGAGTTGACGCCGAAGTTGAGCGTCGAGGTCTGCGGGTTGGAGGTGAGGAACTTCCAGGAGATCGCAGGCGCGCCCTTGATGAACACGGAGATGACGACGAGCAGGAGCACCGCCACGGCGAGCACGGCCGCGAGCGTGCAGGCGATCTCCACCGCGCGGTTCACCGCCCGGCGACGGGCGCTGCCGGGGACGGGCGCGAGCAGGCCGAGCGGCGAGGGGTTCTCCAGGGCCATGGCTAGTGCACCGCCGTCCGGCGCACCATCAGGCGCCCGAGGATGTTCACGACGAGCGAGATGACGAGCAGGATGAGGGCGAGATACATGAGCGAGGATTGCCAGAGCCCCGGGTTGGCGCCCTGGAACTCCGAGGCGATCTGCGCCGCGAGGGTGCCCGAGGGGGCGAACAGCGAAGCCTGGAACTGCGAGGCGTTGCCGATCACCTGGGTGACCGCGATGGCCTCACCGATGGCCCGGCCGACCCCGAGGATCACCGCTCCGACGAGCCCGGGGCGCGCGAGCGGCAGCACGACCATGCGGATCATCTCGGTCCGGGTGGCCCCCATCGCATACGCCGCCTCCTTGAGGTCCCGGGGTGTCGTCTCGAACACCTCGCGGGTGATCGCGGTGACGATCGGCAGGGCCATGATGGTGAGGATCAGCGCCGCATTGAGCATCCCCACCGGGGAGGGCGTGCCGTTGAAGATGCCGGTCCAGGCGAGGAAGCTCTTCAGGAATGGCTCGAGGTGGTTGGTGAGGAACGGCCCGAGCACGAGCAGGCCCCAGAGCCCGAGGATGACGCTGGGGATCGCGGCGAGCAGCTCTACGAGGATCGCCACGGGACGACGGATTGCCCGGGGGGCGAGCTCGGTGAGGTAGATCGAGATGGCGATTGCCGTGGGCGTCGCGATGAGCAGGGCGATGAACGAGGAGACGAGCGTGCCGAGGATGAAGTCGAGCGCGCCGAAGATGTTGTGGTTGGGGTCCCACACCTGATGGCCGAGGAAGCCGATCCCGAGCTGGGAGACCGCGGTGCTCGACTGGTTGACCACCGTCTCGGCGATCCACAGGATGAGCAGGACGACACCGAGGGCGGACACGGCGGTGAGGGTCCGCAACGACGGCTCACCGATCCGGTCGGCCAGGCTCGCGCGGAGCCGGAAGGGGCCGCGCGGGGCGGCGGAGCTGGTGCTCATGACGGACGCTGGGTGGGGTGTAGGGGTGTCGGAGAGCTGACGCGGCGGGAGCCGAAGGGCTCCCGCCGCCGCTTTGCTACTTGATCAGCTTCAGGGTCGCCTTGTCCGCCGCCACGATGGCGGAGGGCAGCGGGGCGAAGTCCAGCGACGGACCGCTGGCCTGACCCGTGGTAATGGCCCAGTTGACGAACTTCTGCAGGGGTGCAGCCTTGCTCGTCGACGTGGGGATGAGGATATAGGTGAACGTCGAGATCGGGTAGGCGTTGGGCGCCGACGCCGGCGGGTCGGTGAGGGAGATGCCCTGGGTTCCACCCTGGGGCACCGACTTGAGCGCCGCCGCAGCCGCCGAGATGCTCGGGATCCCCGGCGTGGGGTACTTGCCCGCGGCGTTCTGGACGAGCCCGTAGTCGAGCTTGTTCGCGCCGACGTAGGCGATGGCAATGTAGGCGATAGCGCCGTTGGTGCTCGTGAGCGCCCCGCCGACCCCGGAGTTGCCCTTGCCGCCGATGCCGCCCGGCCAGTTCACCGTGGTGGCGTTGCCGATCTGCTTGGCGAAGGTCGGACTCACCTTGGACAGGTAGTTGGTGAACGCGAACGTGTCACCGGAGCCGTCCGTGCGGTGGACCGGGACGATCGCCGTGGCGGGGAGCTTCACGCCCGGGTTGAGCTTCTGGATCGCCGGGTCGTTCCAGGACTTGATCTTGCCCATCCAGATGTCGGCGAGCACCGGCCCGGTGAAGTGCAGGCCGCTGGGGACGCCCTTGACGTTGTAGGCGATGTCGGTCGCCGCCAGCGCCCACGGGATCTCCAGGCAGCCCTTGCAGGCGGCTGCCTGGGAGGAGGTGAGCGGCGCGTCGGAGGCACCGAAGTCGACGGTGCGACTGGTGATCTGCTCGATGCCGCCGCCGGAGCCGATGCCACCGTAGGTGACCGCGGTCCCGTAGGCCTTGTCATAGAGGGGCTGCCAGACCTGGACGAGCGGCTCCACGAGCGTGGAGCCGGCGCCGACCAGCGCCGCGCCGGACCCGGATGAGGCCGCCGAGGACGATGACGCGGATGAGGTGCTCGATCCGCTCGAGCTGGATCCGCAGGCGGCGATGCCGCTGGCAGCCAGCACAGCGACGAGGCCCGCGGTGGTGCGACGTAGGCGCAAGATGCACTCCTTGGTGGTGATGGGCATCAGAGGTGAGAGAGGTGAGATGCGCGCAGCGAGCCCCCACTCGCCGTGGCCCCCGCAGTCTGGAAGGCCAAACCGGGAATCTTGTTATCGAGTTGTGAAAGTGGGGCGACCGTCCGGAAGAAGTTCCGCGGCAAGGCGGTATCCGAACCCGAAGTGGGTGTGGATGAAGACCCATTGGGGCATCGCGGCCATCAGTTTCACCCGCAGCTTGCGCACGTAGACGTCGACCGAGCGGTCCCCGCTGCGCATCTCCCGCCCCCAGACGATGCGAAAGAGCTCCTCCCGGGAGACGATCCGGTCAGGTCGGCGGGCGAGCTCGGTGAGCAGACCGAGTTCCCGTAGAGACAGCGTGAGGGTGTGCCCGTCCGCGCGGACGAGGTGCTCGGTGGGCAGGATCTCCAGCGGACCGACCGTGAGCGCGGAGTCATCGAGCGGAGCGGTCGTCATGGTCCGTCATCCTGGGCCGGGTCTCGCCCGGAGGCGTTACCCGGCCGTGAAGGTGCTGTGAACTAGCTGTGAATGGACGGCTCGGGTGCGTCCAGCACGCGCCCGCGGGACTCGGCGAGCCCGGGCTCGGACCCGGCCCCGGACCCGGACCCGGACCCGGATGCGACCTCGCCGTCCTCGCCGGCCCGCTCCGGGGCGAAGCGGTAGCCGACCCCGAAGTGGGTGTGGATGTAGCTCCACTCGCCCGAGGCGGTCTTGAGCTTGTGTCGCAGCTTGCGCACGAACACGTCGACGGAGCGGTCGCCGTGGGCCATCGCATAGCCCCACACTCGTTCGTAGATCTCCTCGCGACGCAGGACACGGTCGGACTGGCTGAGCAGCTGAAGGATTTCGAACTCGCGGGCCGTGAGCTCGAGGCTCTGCTCTCCGCGGTAGGCCTGGAACAGGTCAGGACGGATGGTGATCTCGCCGACGACGACGGACTCCTCGACCGCGGGCATCTCGTTGCGACGGTGTCGGCGGATGGCGGCCTCGATCACGCAGATGAGCTCCTCGGCGTGACAGGGCTTGGTCATCCAGGCGTCGGCCCCCAGACGGAGCCCGCGCACGCGCTGGGCGACGCTCGAGGGACCGGTGCAGACGATCACCGCGAGCCCCGGAAGCCGCGTGCACACGCCCTCGAGGTACTCCCACGAGCCCGGGCCGAGCACGGCGAGGTCGACGACGAGCGCGTTGAGGCGCAGGTTGACGAGCGCGTCGGCGGTGACTGCGCAGGACAGTGCCCGCAGGTCCCAGCCGAGCGCCCCGAGACGGTTGGAGAGCACCTGCAGGAACCCAGGATCACGGTCGAGGACGGCAATCCGCGGGCGACTATGGACGCGCTGGGGCGTGGGCTGGGCCACGGCCCCCGCCCGCGCGCCGCCGGTTTCGAGCAGCATGGCCGGCACTCTAACCCACCCCTCAAGCGGGATCGGCGCCCCGGCCCGGAGCCGGGGCACGTATTTGCCGCAGGGTGCGATCGTTCGCGCGGGCGGGGCCTGCGCGTTTTCTTCGATTGCGCCAGGGCCGAGGCGCTACCTTCTGGGCCGATATGGCTTCTCGTGCGAATCAGAAGGAGGCGGCGCGCCAGGCCCGCCTGGCGGCCGAGCAGGCCGCCGCAGAGCGCTCGGCCCGCACCCGCCGGCTGGGCACCATCGCCGGGGTCGCCGTCGTGGCGATCATCGTCGCCGTCGTGGCGATCGTCGTGGCGTCCAACAGCGGCTCCAAGACGAGCACCGGACTGGCCAGCACCCCCACCGCCGCGAAGGCGACCTACGCGGCCGTGGCCAGCGAGCTCCACGGGATCCCCCAGAGCGGTACGACGCTCGGCAACCCCAAGGCCCCGGTGACCATCCAGTACTTCGGTGACCTGGAGTGCCCGGTGTGTCGGGCCTTCAGCCTGGGTGAGGCTGGCGGAGGCCTGCCCCAGCTCATCTCCGGGCCTGTCCGCTCGGGTCAGGTCAAGCTCGTCTACAAGGCCTTCGAGACCGCAAGCCACACGGTCAACAACGACCGCTTCGTGCCTCAGCAGGTCGCCGCTCTCGCCGCCGGCCAGCAGGGCCTCTTCTGGGACTACGCCGAGCTCTTCTACCACGAGCAGGGCTCGGAGACGACGCGCTACGTCACCGAGAACTACCTCGATAGCCTGGCCAAGCAGATCCCGACGCTCAACTTCGCCAAGTGGATGTCCGCCCGCCGCGACGCGGCGCTTGCCGCCCAGGTCCAGACCGAGGGCAAGCTCGCCCTCAGCTACGGGCTCAACGGCACCCCGACGCTCGTGGCCCTCGGACCCAAGGCCAAGGAGATCGTCCCCGCGGCCACCGGCATCCCGAGCTACAGCGAGATCCAGACGGCGATCAAGGCCGTCTCCTGATCTAATCTGGACAGAGTCATGGCCAAGACCGCGACGCGCACGAAGTTCCAGAGCCCCGAGCCACTCAGCTCGCGGCCCCGGGAGCCCTCGACCGCGCGACGCCGGGAGGCCTCCGGGGCCGGAGGGCGCTCACGCCCCTCGCTGCGCCCGCCGGACCGCATCACCGGAGCGATCCTGTTCTTCGCCCTCGTCGGCCTGGGCATCGCGATCTACACGACCGTCGTGCACTACGTCGGCAGCGGCGCCCTGCTCTGCGGCGCCAACGGCGCGACCTCGAGCTGCGCCCAGGTCCAGTTCTCCCAGTACAACAACGTCGCTGGGATCCCCGTCTCTGACCTTGGCGTCGTCGGGTACCTGACGATCCTGGCGAGCCTGCGCGTGCGCAGCGACCTCGGCCGGGCGGCCGGCTTCGGCGTCGCCCTGAGCGGCTTCCTCTTCTCCCTGTACCTCACCTACCGCGAGGCGTTCTCGCTCCACACCTACTGCGAGTGGTGCCTCGGGTCGGCCTTCTGCATGACGATGCTCACGGTGCTGCTCGCGGTGCGCTACGTGCGTGCCGATCCGCCGGCGCTGTCCGGCGCCGCCGCCTGAGCCGGCCTGCGCTCGAGCCAGGCGTCGCCAGCGCCCTCACGGGCCAGGTTCCCCCCGGCGGCCCGGAGCCGCCACACCTCGGTGGCCCCACACCCGGGCCCACGCCGGGCACCGCTTCACATCCTGGTCACAGGAAGTTGCCCAAGCCTTCACGGCATCGTTCCGGCCCGGAGCGATGCTGTCCTCATGACAAGCTTCGGTGAGGTGGCGCGGGTGGCGGTCATCGCCGAGGATCGCCACCTCGGCGCGGTGCAGCGGCGACTCCTGTCGGCCCTCGCCCGGGCCCAGCCACCCGGCTTCCAGGTGGGGCTGGCGCGCGGCGACACCGCGCTGGGCCCGCTGCTCGACCTCATCCAGATCCTTGGCCCGGGCCCAGCCGCGGCGACGGCCGCGATCGCCCGCGAGCACGGCCTGGGCCTCCTCGGGGCCTTCCCGCTGCCCGCTGACCTCGGCCCCGGGACGTTTCACAGGATCCTCTCCCCCACGGCAGCGGCCGATCGCGAACTGCTCGCCGCCGGCGCCCACCCCGAGCAGCTGCACCGCTGGCAACCCGGCGTCGACCCCGAGTCCTTCGGGCCCGGGTACTACTGCGCCTCCGCCCTGCC
>DASSZV010000071.1:0-12876 GCA_035702765.1 Solirubrobacteraceae bacterium | reverse complement strand
CGGTGCGCCACCGCCGGGGCGGCCGAGAGCAGCGCCGTGGCGCCGGCGCCGAGGATGGCCGCCGTGCCAAGGGCCGCGGCCACGGAACGCCGGGGGCGCCGGCGGGAGGCGCCCGCCGGAGTCGAGGTCGCGTCGGCGCTGAAGTCGGGTGAGGTCACGAGGTGATGCTCCTTCTGAGGTGGGCTGGTGGGGCCGGTGTCGCGGTCCCGTATCCGGGGATACGTCCGGACCGGGCAGAAGGTTCACCCGCGGGCGCCGGCGTGGAGCACCGGCCGCATGTGTGGGTGTCCCGCTGCGCCGAGGGTGTGCCTGGGTGTGCCTCCGGGAGACGACCTCTGGACACGACTTCGGGTAGAAGGAGATCATGAACGCCCTCTCCAGCGACTCGGGCCCCGGTCTGGTCGACCGCGCGAACCTGGGTCAGATCGTTGTGCGCAATGCCCTGGCCGTCGGCGCCTTGCAGGGCGCCACCGCCGTCGTCGGTATCCGCCACCGACGCCGTGACTACGCCGATCTCATCTGGGGCCCCGGCCTGGGTCTCGTCGCCGGGCTCTCCGCGGTGAACGGTCGGGGGCATGCGGGACGCCGCTGGGGACTGGCCCTGGGGACGACGGCCTGGGCGGCGCGTCTGGCCCACCTCATGTGGGGTCGGATCTCCACCAGCGACTCCGAGGATCCGCGCTACGCCGAGTTTCTCGGGGACGCCGGTCCGGGCGAGGTGATCGCCAAGGTCTTCCTCACCCAGGGGCTCGCCCAACTGCTGGTCTCAGCCCCGATCCAGCTCGCCGCCGCCAGCCGGCTGGCGCCGGGCCGCCGCGCTCTGCTCGCCCCGCTGGGCCTGGCGGTGATGGCCGCCGGGGGCGTGGTTGAGGCGGTCGCCGACCGCCAGAAGGATGCCTACACCCGCCGCGACCGGGACGCGCGCCCGCCGGTCCTCGACACCGGCCTGTGGGGGCTCTCACGCCACCCCAACTACTTCGGCGACTCCGTGGTCTGGGACGGGGTCTGGCTGTGTGGGGCCGCCTCCCCGCCGGCGGCGCTGACCCTGCCCGCGCCGGTGCTCATGAGCTACCTGCTCATCTACGCCACCGGCGCCCGGCGCACCGAGCGCCGGATGGCGCAGCGGCCCGGCTACCGCGACTACCAGGAGCGGGTGTCCTTCTTCTTCCCGTGGCGCAAGCGACCCTGACGGACCGCGCGCGCCTCGGGTCCGCCGCGCGCACGCGCGGCTCGCTCGTCGGGCGCCTGCGCGGGGAGACCGTTTCGCGGCTCGCTGACGGGCCCGAGGGCTAGTCTGAAGCCCATGCGTGTGCTGCTCACCAACGACGACGGGATCGAGGCCGATGGGCTCCAGGCCCAGCGCGCGGCGCTGCTGCGCCACGTCCCCGGGATCGACCTGCTCGTCATCGCCCCGGACGGCAACCGTTCGGCGATGGCCCGGTCGATCACCACGCGCCGGCCCCTGTGGGTCCACCGGGTGGAGTTCGCGGACGGGACCCACGGCTTCGCCACGGACGGTACGCCGGTGGACTGCGTGCGCCTGGCCCAGCTCGGGCTGGTGGAGGACTGGATCCCCGACCTCGTCGTCTCGGGCATCAACCACGGCTCGAACATCGGGGACGACATCTCCTACTCGGGCACCGTCGCCGCCGCCATCGAGGCGGTCATCCTCGGGATTCCGGGCGTTGCGGTCTCCCAGCAGTCAAGCTCGCTGGAGTTCGACTTCCGCCAGGTCGGGGCCTATGACTTCACCCATGCGGCGAGCTTCGTCGCGCGGCTCGTCGCTGACCTGGACAACGTGCCGCTGCCCCCGGCCACGTTGCTCAACGTCAACTTCCCCGGACGTGAACCGGAGGGCGTGACCGTCGCCCGGCTCGGCCGGCGTATCTACCGTGACGAGCTCTCGCTCGTCGACGAGACCGACTCGGGCAGCCGCCAGTACTGGATCTACGGGGATGCCGGCGTCGACGCGGAGGAGCGCGACACCGACATCGCCGCCGTGGCCGCCGGACGCGTCGCGGTCACCCCCCTGCACTTCGACCTCACCCACCACGCGTCGCTGGAGTCGCTGGCCGCCCACGACTTGGCGCGGCTGCTGCGCGAGCGCGTCTGAACGTCCGTGGGCGCGTCCGCACAGGACACCGGGCCGGACGGCGCCGCCGGGGACGCGGGGGCTGACGTCGCGGCCCGTGCGGCGACGCTGCGTGAGCAGCTGGACCACCACTCCCGCCGTTACTACGAGCTCGACGATCCCGAGATCACCGACGACCAGTACGACGCGCTGTTGGACGAGCTGCGCGGCCTTGAGGCCGCGCATCCCGAGCTGGTCACCCCTGAGTCGCCCACCCAGCGCGTGGGTGGGGAGCCGGTCTCGGACCTCGTCAAGGTCGAGCACCTCCAGCGCATGCTCTCGCTCGCCAACGCCCACAACGCCGCGGACATCCGCGCCTGGGTGACGCGCATGCGCAACCACCTCGCCCGCGAGGGGATCGAAGATCCAGCGTTCACCTTCGTCGCCGAGCCGAAGATCGACGGCCTGGCCATGTCGCTGCTCTACCGCCACGGGGTGCTCGAGCGCGGAGCCACGCGCGGCAACGGCGAGGTCGGCGAGGACGTCACCCACAACATCGCCACCATCGCCCAGATCCCCCAGCAGCTCAGGTTCGCCGCGGGGGAAGCGGTCCCGGCCCTGGTCGAGGTCCGCGGTGAGGTGTACATGTCCCTGCCGGATTTCGCCGCGCTGAACGAGCGCCGCGCGGCGGCGGGGCTCTCGACGTTCATGAACCCGCGCAACTCGGCGGCGGGAACGATCCGCCAGCTTGACCCCAAGCTCGCCGCCGAGCGTCCGCTGTCCTTCTGGGCGTACCAGATCGGGGTCACCGACGGCCTGGAGATGACCTCCCACTGGCAGGCGCTCAGCTGGCTGCGTGACCACGGCCTCCCGGTGAACCCGGACATCAAGGTGCTGGGGACCGAGGAGGAGGTCGTCGCCCAGTGCGAGGGCTGGGAGGCCCGGCGGGGCTCGCTGCCCTTTGAGATTGACGGCGTCGTGGTGAAGCTCGACGACTATGAGCTTCAGCGTCGCCTCGGCGTCGTCGGGCGGGATCCGCGCTGGGCGATCGCCTGGAAGTTCCCGCCGACCACGGCGATCACCACGCTGACGGCGGTGATGTGGAATCCCGGCAAGTTCGGCGACCTGCACCCCTACGCGGTGCTCGAGCCCGTGGGGGTGGCCGGGGTGACGATCAAGATGGCCACGCTCCACAACGAGGAGGACCTCGACCGCAAGGACATCCGTCCGGGGGAGGAGGTGATCGTGCTGCGCGCCGGGGACGTCATCCCCCAGGTGCTCGCCCCCGCCCCCCACGTGGTGGAGCGCGCGGACCGGCCGCCCAAGCCGGAGGTCCCGGCGCGCTGTCCGGTGTGTGACACCCCAACGGTGAAGCCGCCCGACTCCGTGTTCACCCGCTGTCCCAACCGGGACTGCCCGGGTCGGCGCTGGCAGCTGCTGACGACCTTCACCGCGGTCATGGACATCGACGGCCTGGGGGAGAAGCTCGTGGCGAAGTTCATGGAGCTCGGCTGGGTGCGCACGGCGGCGGACTTCTACCGCCTCACCCCAGAGCAGCTCACCGAGCTCGACGGCTTTGGCGAGCGCTCGGCGACCAAGCTCGTCGGGGCGATCGAGGCCTCCAAGGCCCAGCCCTTCGGGCGTGTGCTGTTCGCCATCGGGATCGAGGAGGTTGGTGCGGTCACCGGCGTGAACCTCGCCCAGCAGTTCCGCAGCATCGACGCCCTGCTCACCGCGGAGCCCGAGCAGATCCTCGAGACCCCCGGCGTCGGTCCGAAGATGGCCGCGCGAATCCATGACCAGCTCGCCGACCCGCTGATGCAGGCACTCATCGAGGATCTGCGGGCGCAGGGGCTGCGCTTTGCGGAGGAGGGCCCGCCCCCCGGCGAGGGCATCCTCTCCGGCCTCACCTTCGTGCTCACCGGCACCCTCCCCGAACTCACCCGCGAGCAGGCCACGGCGATGATTCAGGCCGCCGGCGGGAAGGTCACCGGGTCGGTGTCAAAGAAGACGGCCTACCTGGTGGCGGGTGAGTCCGCGGGCTCCAAGCTCGCCAAGGCCGAGAGCCTTGGCGTGCCGGTGCTCGATGAGGCGGGGCTGCGCGAGTTGCTCACGCGAAGTTGAAGGGGAGTGCCGGGCCGTTGGACCGGCGCTCCCCCGTGGGACCCGCGGGCTAGGCGGTGTACAGCTTGGTGATGTAGTTCAGGCTCGTCACGTCCTTGATGACGCGGCTGGCGCCAAAGGGCACGTCGTTGGCGCCGTTGGGGGAGATCCCGTACTCGCTGTCGTGGGAGATCAGCCCGATGACGGAGGCGTGACGCGCCTCGATCGTGACGATTGACAGGGCGGCGGCCAGGATCTGCGGGTTCTTGATGTTGAAGGCCTGACCTGAATAGGCGTGCACACCTTCGTTCTCGAAGGTGAACGCCGCGCGCATGAACGTGTCGATCTTGAGGTTGTCGCCGTGGTAGTCGAACTTCGGCTCGCGGAGCGCCTTGGCGCCCAGCACGTGCTTCAGCTCCTCAACGTGCTTGCGCTCGTCAGCCACGACCGTCCGGAGGAACACCTGCAACTGGTGGTGTTTGGCCATGAAGCCGGTCTTGCGCTGATGCTCAAGAGCGCCCACATAGAAGTTGCGCTCGAGGTACTCCAGCGTGAGGGCAAAGCGCAGGATCGCGATGTCACCGGTGCCGAAGTCCGCCGCCGGCGGACGATCACCCGTGGTGAACGCCAGGGCCGGGGTAGCCAGGGCACCCAGCACCGCGCCGCTGCCCACGAACGCCCCGCCGGCCAGGCCGGCTCTGCGCAGAAACGCCGCGCGCGTGTCGCCGGAGGCCTGGAGGGCTTCCACCGCTTCGGCAGCGGACTCCTGAAGTGCGCCGTCGACGTCGACATCGTGGAGGTTCAACTGATTACTCATGAGACTCCCTTAGTTGGTCTGTCTTTTGAGACCGCTACCCCACGGGACCGTGGAGCAATATTCTGTTAACGGTTCGTGAAGGCCATTCGGATCAGCCGGCGTCCGGAACGAGCACAGCCGCGCCGTGAGCGCGACGCACGCGGGGACACTGGGGGAATCAGGCGACGGCCGATTCGACCTGCGTGTGCCGCCCGAGGACCGGCATGAGCAGCGCGGCGAGCCTCAGTCTCCCCGCAGTTCCCGCTTCTCCCCGCTCACCTGTGAACCTGGGACGTCCTAGAGTGACGCTATGACCGCAGAGATGTTCGAGCCCGCCAGTTGGGATGCCCGCTATGCCGGCACGGAGAAGATCTGGAGTGGCCGCCCCAACCCTCAGCTGGTCCGTGAGGTGGAGCCGCTCGCGCCGGGAACCGCTCTGGACGTCGGCTGTGGAGAGGGCGGGGACGTCATCTGGCTCGCTGCGCGGGGCTGGCAGGTGACGGCGGCCGACTTCTCAGCCAACGCTCTGGCCCGGACCGCCGAGCACGCCCGGGAGGCCGGCCTGTCCACCCAGGTCGACCTCTGGCAGGTTGACGCCCGCCACTTCGATCCCGCCGGACGCACGTGGGATCTCGTCTCCACCCACTTCATGCATCCCCCGGCCGGCGGCATGGTCGCGGTGACGGCCGCGCTGGCCACGGCGGTGGCTCCCGGCGGCCACCTGCTCGTGGTGGGCCACGCCCCGTCCGAGTACTTCTACCACCTCAGCGAGGACCGGGCTCGGGCCATGTGGCGAGCCGCTGACCTGCTCCCCGCGCTTCCGCCTGACTTCACGGTGGTCGTCGCGGAGGATCGCCCCCGCCAAATCGAGCGGGACGGTCAGATGGTCGACATCGAGGACGCGACGCTGCTCGTGCGCCGGGTCGGGCCCTGAGGCCCGACCCCTGTCCGACGGCGGGGGAACCGGGGCGTGCCACCGGGCGCGCCCCGCAGTCAGGTCGGCTAGGTCGATACCGTCGCCGTGTCGGGCACGTGGACGGGTTCACCGCCTGAGCATTCCAGCGACTTCTGGAACAGGGACTTGTCGATCTTCCCCTGGAAGATCGGGACGCCGAGCTCCATGCAGGTGGCAATCACGTCCCGGCGATTCAGGCCGGTTTCACGTGCGAGCTCCGTCGGCGTCAGGTGGTTGGACATTGGCCGTCTCCTCCTTTGTCAGGTCCCTCAACCCGGGGATGAGGCGATCCTCCCACCGGGAGCGGACGGGATCAAGGCGATCTTCCTACACTGGGGCGAACTCGGGGCGTGGCGCAGCCTGGTAGCGCGCACCGTTCGGGTCGGTGAGGTCCCCGGTTCGAATCCGGGCGCCCCGATGAGAGGACGTCTTGCCAGCGCGCTGACCCGACGCGCTGGCACCCGAGTGACGAGCTTCGGCTCGTCACTCGCGTCCCGTCGCCGAGCCGGGCCTCCGGGGCCGTCCCTGCCGGATCCCACCCATGCCGGGTCTTCTGTCGCGTGCTCACGCCGACGCGACCATCACGACGGATGCGCGGGTGCGCTGCTGCCGCTCATAGGTGCGGAGGGCGCTGCACAGCATGTCGCGCGTCTCATACTTGACATGTAGCGACTGAGATCTTATGCTTGCCAGCGTCAGATATCCGTTCTCTCCACAAGGAGGTTCCTGATGGCACTGCTTCGCTGGGAGCCGGTCGCTGAGCTCAACACGATCCAGAACGAGATGAACCGGCTCTTCAACTCCTTCTTCGACGCTCCGGTGGCCAGCCGCGGCAACGGCGGGACGCGGCGGTGGATCCCGGCCATGGATCTGGTCGAGACCGCTGAGCACTACGTCCTCTCCGCAGATCTCCCCGGTCTCTCCGAGGAGGACGTGACCGTTCAGTTCGAGGACAACGTCCTCACCATCTCGGGTGAGCGCAAGCCCAGCCGGGTCCAGAACGGCGAGGGCTACCACCGGATCGAGCGGGCCTACGGGTCGTTCGTCCGCGCGCTCACCCTTCCCGAGGGCGTGGACCCGGAGACGGTCCGGGCCCACTTCGACCGCGGCGTGCTCGAGATCACCATCCCCAAGCCCGAGCAGCGCAAGCCCCGGCGCGTCCAGATCAGCCTGGGCGAGCAGGACACGCACACGATCGAGGGCCGCGAGGCCGTTCCAGCGGCCAGCTGATCCACCCCTCCCCGCGGCGCCGGCCCGTGCGGCGGCCGGCGCCGCGAACTTTGCGCCGGAGCGGGTCAGGGACACCCACTTTCCGCGAAGTTCAGCCAACCTCGACCGACTGTCGCATCACGCTCCCGTCCGGGAGTAGGGTTCGCTCAGGGATGACCCAGGTCACGCACAGGGTGGGGCTCGCGCCAGACGGGTCGCGGGCCGACCCGTTGGGCTCCACACCGGGCTCTGAGGCTCCGTCGTCGTCGTCGTCGTCTCCGCCGTCACGGCGATCCGACGTCGTCCTCGTCACCCAGGCGCGCAGCGCGACCGAGCGCGAACTCATCCACGCCTGGGCCCAGCGCGAGCACCCCGGCGCCGTCAGCGTGCCGCTGAAGGATCCCGACCTGGTCGGGCGCCTAGCTGCGCTCGGGGACCCGGAGGTCATCCCCGTCCGCGTCACCTGGGTGCCACCCGAGCGTGACGGTGACCGCCAGGTGCGCCTCATCGACGTGCTGGCGCTCACCAACCCGCGCCGACCCCCGGCGCGGCTGCAGCCGTGGATCGCCGAGCATCAGCCCGACCGCGTGCACGTGGTCGCCGGGGAGGGGGCCCGCCTCTCCGCGCTGCGCGTCCGCTTCCGCCAGCACTCCGGCAGCGCCAACGGCCACCAGGGTCTCGCGGCGTTCATCGCCGCCCAGGCCGTCATCGCGCTGGACCGCGCGGACCGGGCGATCATCGGTGACCGCTACAAGGTCCCGCGCCTGGTGGCCGAGCAGATCACCGCCAGCGGTGCGTTCCGCGCCGAGGTCGCGCGCCTCGCCGACCGTCAGGGCCGCAGTCTTGAGTCCGTGATGGCCGAGGCGACCTCCGACCTGCGTGAGCTCGCCACCGTCCAGAGCCCCCTGGCCATCGACGTCTTCCGGATGCTGCTCAGCCCGATGCACCGCCGGGCCTACGACGTTGAGGCGGACCTGGAGGGGCTCGAGCGTCTGCGCGAGCTCAACCGCCGCCACGCCCTGGTCTTCCTGCCCAGCCACCGCAGCTACACCGACCCGCTGGTGCTCGCCGAGGTCCTGCATGCCAACGACTTCCCGCGCAACCATCTGCTCGGGGGCAACAACCTCGCCTTCTGGCCCATCGGTCCGCTGGGCAAGCGCGCCGGTCTGATCTTCATCCGGCGCTCCTTCGGGGACGACCCGGTCTACAAGCTCGCGGTGCGCGAGTTCCTCGCCCACCTGGTGGCCAAGCGCTTCAACATCGAGTGGTACATCGAGGGCGGCCGCACGCGCACGGGCAAGCTGCGCCCGCCCAAATACGGGTTACTGCACTACCTGGCCACCGCCGTCGAGCAGGGCCGCACCGAGGACGTGATGCTGGTGCCCGTCTCGATCAACTATTCCCGCCTGCACGAGGTCTCGGCGATGGTCGAGGAGCAGCGCGGCCAGCGCAAGCGCGCCGAGGGGCTGGGCTGGCTGGCCGGCTACATGCGCGCCCAGCAGAAGCTCGTGGGCAGCGTGCGGATCGACTTCGGGGAGGCCTTCTCGCTCGTCGAGGCGCTCGCCGAGGCCGGCGAGGGCCGCGCGCGCCTGGAGAAGGTCGCCTTCCGCATCTGTGACGGGATCAACGCGGCCACGCCGGTGAGCCCGCCGTCGCTGCTCACCCTCGCCCTGCTGGGCTCGCCCCAGCGAGCCCTTACCCTCGAGCAGGTGGCGCTCATCCTCGACCCGGCCATCGGCTATGTGCGTGAGCGCGGCATCCCCGGGGACGTTGAGGACCTGCTCCAGCCGGCACGGCTGCGCGCCGCCCTGGACCGCCTGGTCGCCGCCGGGGTCGTCACCTGTTACGCGGGGGGGACCGAGCCGGTGTGGTCGGTTGCCCCGGGCAACCACATGGTCGCCGCCTTCTACCGCAACGGGGTGCTGCACCACTTCATCATCCGGGCCATCGTCGAGTTGGCGATCCTCGCCGCGGCGGACCACCCGGGTGAGGACGTCGACCGGCTCCAGGTCGCCGAGGACGAGGCGATGCGCATCCGCGACCTGCTCAAGTTCGAGTTCTTCTTCGCGGACAAGGCCCGCTTCCGCACCCAGCTGCTGGAGGAGCTCGACCGCATCGACCCGCACTGGCGTGACCGCGCCCGCACCTCCGCCGAAGCCCGTGCGCTGCTGGCCGGCTCCGGGCTGCTGGTGGCCAACCGGGCCCTGCGCTCCTTCCTCGACGCCCAGCTCGTCGTGGCTGACCGCCTGGCGGCCACGCCCCCGCGCCAGGCCATCGACCGTGAGGCGTTCCTGGAGGACTGCCTGGGGGTGGGGCGCCAGATGCTGCTCCAGGGCCGTCTGCACTCTGCCGAGTCCGTCTCCAGGGAGCTGTTCGGGTCCGCGCTGGCGCTGGCGGCCAACCGTGACCTGGTCGACCCCGGGCGCGAGCCGGTGACCGCCGCGCGCCAGGCCTTTCTCGCGGAGATCGTCGCGCTCGTCGCGCTCGTCGAGCAGGTCCGGGTGCTCGACGAGCGGGCCGTCGAGGCGGCCCTCGATGCCTGAGCGTCCGCCCGCGCGGGCCGAGGATCTCAGCGCCGCGCTGGCCGCGGTGGAGCTCGCCCCCGACGGGCCCCAGATCGGCGCGTTCTTCGACTACGACGGCACGGTCATCCGCGGGTTCTCGGCCGGCGCCTTCTACGGGCACCGGCTGCGCAAGGGCGAGCTCGGCCCGGTCGAGCTCGCCCGGACGCTGTGGCTGGCCCGCCAGGGCATTCACTCCGAGGCGGACTTCGCCACGTTCCTCGAGCTCTCCCTGGGGGCGTGGAAGGGGCGCCCGGTGGAGGAGCTCGACGAGCTCGGCCGGCGGCTGTTCAAGCACGAGATCGCCGCGCGCCTGCACCTCGAGGTGTGGGAGCTGATCGAGGCCCACCGGGCCAAGGGCCACACGCTCGCGCTGGCCTCCTCGGCCACGCCCTTCCAGCTGCAGCCCGCCGCGGACGCGCTGGGCATTCCCTTCGCCCTGTCGACCCCGGTGGGGGTCCGCGACGGTCGGCTCACCGGCGCCACCGACGGCGACCCGCTGTGGGGACGGGGCAAGGCTCGCGCGGTGCGCGCGCTGGCCGGCGAGCACGGGATTGACCTTGCCGCCTCCTTCGCCTACTCCAACGGGGCCGAGGACATCGCGTTCCTCAGCGCCGTCGGTCACCCGACGGCGGTCGAGCCCGAGGCCGGTCTGGCCGCCGAGGCCGCCCGGCGTGACTGGCCGACGGTCCGCTGCGTGCCGCGCGGACAGCGCCCCGGCGCCCGGGCGCTCGCGCGGACCGCCACCTTCTACGGGGCCTTCGGCGCGGCGGCGGCGGCCGGCCTTGGGGCCGGCCTGCTGAATCGCTCCCGGGAGACGCTCGTGGAGGTGGCCGGCGGGGTCGGGGCCGACCTCAGCCTGGCCATGGCGGGAATCCGCGTGGAGGTGGTGAGCGGCGCCGAGCACCTGTGGGGGGCGCGGCCATGCCTGTTCGTGTTCAACCACCGTTCCAAGCTCGACGCGATCGTGCTGATGAAGCTGCTGCGCTCGAACTTCACCGGTGTGGCCAAGGCGGAGGCCAGGAACGTGCCGGGCTTCGGGCAGTTCTTCCAGATCGCCGGGGTCGCCTTCATCGACCGCACGAACATCTCCGACGCCCGCCGGGCGATGGAGCCGGCGGTGGCCAAGCTCCGGGATGAGGGCGTGTCGCTGGTCATCGCCCCCGAGGGCACGCGCTCACCCACCCCGCGGCTGGGCCCGTTCAAGAAGGGGCCCTTCCACATCGCCATGCAGGCCGGGGTGCCGATGGTCCCGATTGTGCTGCGCAACGTCGACGAGGTGATGTGGCGCGGGGCCCAGACCCTCACCCCGGGGACGATCGAGGTCGCCGTGCTTGCCCCCGTCGACACGAGCGCCTGGCGGCGCGAGACCATCGATGACCACGTCGCCGAGGTACGCGGCATGTTCCTGAAGACCCTCGCGCACTGGCCGCGGGGCGAGGCGGCGGGACCACGGTCACTCGAGGCCCGGGCGTGACCCGGCCCGTACGGGTCACCGTGCTCGGGGGTGGCTCCTGGGGCACGACGGTCGCCTCACTCGCCGCCGAGAACACCCCGACGCTGCTGTGGGCGCGCCGGGAGGGCACGGCGCGGGAGATCTGCGAGAACCACACCAACTCCCGCTACCTGGGGGAGCGGCGCCTCCATGAGGACCTGCGCGCCACCCACGACCTGTCCGCGGCGGTGGGGGAGGCCGACGTGCTCGTGGTCGGGGTGCCCTCCCACGGCATCCGGGATCTGCTCACCGAGGCGCGGGCGCACGTGCGTCCCTGGGTGCCGGTGATCTCCCTGGCCAAGGGGCTGGAGCCGGGAACGCGGCTGCGGCCCACGCAGGTGATCGCCCAGGTCCTGGAGGGCCATCCGGTGGGACTGCTCGCCGGCCCCAACCTCGCCCGGGAGATCCTTGACGGCTTTGCCGCCGCGGCCGTCGTGGCCACCCGGGACGAGTCGGTCGCCTGCTCGCTGCAGCCGCTCTTCCACACCCGGGTCTTTCGCGTGTATCGCAACGAGGACCTGATCGGCTCCGAGCTCGGTGGGGTGCTCAAGAACATCGTCGCCATCGCCATGGGGATGGCCGACGGGCTCGGGGTGGGGGACAACACGCGAGCGATGGTGCTCGCGCGCGGCCTGGCGGAGATGACCCGTCTGGGGGAGGCGATGGGCGCGGACCCGCGCACCTTCGCCGGGCTCACCGGACTGGGGGACCTGATGGCCACCTGCTCGAGCCGCCTGTCGCGCAACCGCCGCGTCGGGGAGGAGCTCGCCCGGGGCAAGAGCCTCGCCGAGGCCCTCGTCGAGCTCGGCCAGGTCGCTGAGGGGGTCAAGTCGGCGCGCACGGTGATGGAGCTCGCCGCGGAGCACGGCGTTGAGATGCCGATCGCCGCCGAGGTCGACGCCGTCGTCAACGACGGCCGCAGCCCGCGCGAGGCCTACCGCGGCCTGCTGCGCACCACCGCTCAGCACGAGCGCGCGGAGGTCGCATGAGCAGCCCGCCGCTGTCACGTCGGGTCCCCGGCTCGCGTCCCGAGCTCGACCAGCCCGTGAGCTGGGGCGAGGGTCGGGACATGAACCCACTGGAGGCGCTCATGTGGCGGGCCGAGGCCGATCCGCGGCTGCGCTCGACGATCGTCGTCGTGGAGCTGCTCGACTCCACCCCCGACTGGGACCGCTTCCTCGCCGCCCACGACTGGGCCACGCGCCTGATCCCGCGCTTTCGCATGAAGGTCGTCGAGCCGCTCATGGGCCTGGGTCGGCCCGCCTGGACCGTCGACCGTGACTTCGATCTGCGCTACCACGTGCGCCGCACGCGCCTGCCCGTCCCGGGGACGCTCGCGGATCTGCTCGAGGTTGCTGAGCAGATCGCCATGGTGCCCTTTGACCGGCACCGCCCACCGTGGGAGGTCGTGCTCGTCGACGGCCTCAGCGAGGAGGGTGCGGCGGCCTTCATCCTCAAGCTGCATCACTCGACCACTGACGGGGTGGGGGCGACCCAGCTGCTGGCGATGCTGCACTCCCGCACCCGTGAGCCCGCCGCGGACAAGCCCGAGCCGCTGTCGCCGCCGCCGGATCCCCAGGGCTCGCTGGGCACGCTCGCGCGACAGGTCAGCTCCGACGTCGTCGCCCTCCAGCGCCTCGGCCGCGCCACCGTGGGGCGGTCCCTGGGTGAGCTGCGCCGCCCCGA
>DASSZV010000053.1:0-28785 GCA_035702765.1 Solirubrobacteraceae bacterium | reverse complement strand
CGGTCGCCTTCCCGGCGGAGGCGGAGATGCCGGCGGCGAGCCGCGTGGAGCTCACCGTCGCCCCGGATCTCGTCATCGCGGTGCGGAGCGCACCGGCCCGTGAGCGTCCGGCGCCCTCCCCGGAGGCCCCGGCGACGCCGCGCCCACCCACAACGCCTACGCGCGCCCGCCGGACCGGTCCGAGCCCGCAGCTGGCCGAGGCGCGCCGGGAGCGGGATGGCGCCCGCGCCGAGACGGCCCGCCACCGCGAGGCGCTCGAGGCGGCGCAGCGCCGGCTCGCGGAGGTCCACGCCGAGCAGGAGGCGACGCGGGAGGCACTGAGCGAGTCCGAACGTGAGCGGGACGCGCTGGTTGCGGAGCGGGATGCGTTGGTTGCGGAGCGGGATGCGTTGGTTGCGGAGCGTGAGACGCTGGTGGCGGCGCGTGAGACGCTGGTGGCGGCGCGTAAGGCGCTGGCCGCGGAGCGAGACGCGTTGCGGAGCGGGCATGATGATCTGACGGCGGAGCGGGACGCGTTGGCGGCCGACCGTGACCGGCTGGTGGCCGAGCGTGACCGGCTGGTGGCCGAGCACGACCGGCTGGTGGCCGAGCACGACCGGCTGGTCGCTGCGCTCACGCGCATCACCGCTGAGGCCGAGCCGTCGCCGCCGCGCGCGCCCGTCGCGTCCCGCGCGGCCCCGGACGCAACCGCCTCTGCCCCGAAGGCATCTGCCTCCGTCGCGGACGCGCCCTCAGATCCCCCACGGCGCCGGGCTGTGGGCCCGGCGCCCTCAGTCCCGCCCGGCGCGGCGCTGCACCGCCACCACCCGGCCGGGCCGAATCCGCCGGCGCGGATGCTCGCTCTGGGTGCGCTAGTCCTCGCCGTGCTCGTCATCCTCGTCCTGGTCCTGCTCATCTAGCCGCGGCTCGCCGCGAGTCCGACGACTCCCAGAGCGGTCACGAGGCCTCCAGCGACCATCAGCACCGCGGCGAGCACCTGGGCCCAGTGGCGCTCGATGAGTTCTCGGACCCGGTCGAGCCGCGCGTCCGCCTGGTGGGGCAGCAGCTCCAGCACGGCGACGATCCCCAGCAGCGGAGCGACGAAGCAGAGGCTGTAGAGCATCACGCAGCCGGCCTGGGTGACCAGCGGCCGGCCGGAGGCGATGATCGCCGCCAGCGCGGCGAAGTAGGGCAAGGCCACGGGGAGGTTCACTGTCATCACGCCGACTCCGAGCCACAGACTCGAGCGCTGCCGCGAGGGCGTGGCCCGGAAGAGCTCGCGCTGGCTGAGGCGCCGGCGCAGACCCCAGACGACGGACGCGCCGAGCATCAGTGCGATTCCCACGCCGACCTCGAGCCAGTGCTCGAGCCGGTGGGACGGGTGGGGGACGAGGCTGAGCAGCAGCTGGCCCGGCCCGAGGACGACGACCAGTCCGCCGGCCGCCATGACGAGAAAGACCCCGGCGGCAAACCGGAACACGCGGCGGGCCGGGTGTGCGCCCAGGGCGAGGTAGAGCCCCGGACCGACCGTCGTCGGATCGAGGGAGTCGGCCAACCCGACCGACAGCACGATGACGATGAGGCGCAGCATCACGGCCACCCTACCCGCGGTCCCCGCGGCCCGAGCCCACCGCCGGCGTCGGGCGATCGGCTCATCGCACTAAGGTCGCTCACCGTGACCCAGTCCACCCTCTCCCTCCCGGACGGGCGCCAGCTCGAGTTGTTCATCAGCGGTCCCGTCGACGGCATGGCGCTCATCTTCCACCACGGCACGCCCGCCTCCCGCCTGCCCGAGCGGGCTATCGAAGCGGCCGCGCACGCCCGCGGTTGGCGCTACGTCTCGGCCTCCCGGCCCGGCTACGGGGCCTCGACCCGCGCCCCGGGACGTCGGGTGGTGGACTGCGTCAGCGACACCGCCGCGATTCTCGCCGCTCTCGGGGTGGGCGCGTGCGTCGTGGCGGGCCATTCCGGCGGCGGTCCGCATGCCCTCGCCTGCGCGGCCCGGCTCGCCGGCGTGCGCGCGACGCTGGTCATCGCCGGCGTCGCCCCCTTCGGCCTGCCCGATCTCGACTTCCTCGCCGGGATGGGTGAGGACAACCATGTCGAGTTCGGACATGCGCGGTCGGGTGAGGCCGCCCTGCGTCCGTACCTCGAACACGAACGCCGCGGCCTCCTCGGCGTCGACGCCGCGGGCATCGTCGCGGCCATGGGCAGCCTCCTGCCCGAGGTCGACCGCGCGGTGCTGGACGACGAGATCGGCGCGGACATGGTGGCGGGCTTCGCCGAGGGCCTGCGCCAGGGCGTCGACGGCTGGCTGGACGACGACCTCGCCTTCGTCCAGCCGTGGGGCTTCCCGCTCGCCGCGATCAGCGCGCCGGTGACCCTCTGGCAGGGGGGCGCGGACCTGATGGTCCCCTACGCGCATGGGGAGTGGCTCGCTCGGGCGATCCCCGGTGTCGACGCTCACCTGCTCCCGGCGGAGGGGCACCTCTCCATCTCCTCCGGCCAGGCCGAGGCGATGCTCGACGCGCTGGCTCGGCTGGCTCGGCTGGCTCGGCTGGCCTGACTGGCTCGGCTGGCCTGACTGGCCGGGCTGCCCCTGGCTGGTGGCCCGGCTGGCCCCTGGCTGGCCCCCTCCCCGACTCCGCGGCTCGGCCGCGGAGCGCCCGTTGCCTCGCTCACGAGGGAATCGCGAGCGCCTAGCATCACCCAGGTGGCCGCGCCTGATCAGTACCCGGTCGAGGACTACCTCTGTCTCGCGCTCAACCGCACCGCCCGGGCGGCCGTGA
Source organism: Solirubrobacteraceae bacterium (assembly GCA_035702765.1). Taxonomy (GTDB): domain Bacteria; phylum Actinomycetota; class Thermoleophilia; order Solirubrobacterales; family Solirubrobacteraceae; genus Palsa-465. The sequence continues at coordinate 26,017 of DASSZV010000053.1, read as the reverse complement.
GTGCCTACCGGCCCTGGCTGGCCGAGCTGGGGCTTACCTACCCCCAGTACCTCGTCATGCGTCTGCTCTGGCAACGCGGCAGCCTGCCCGTGGGAGAGATCGGCGGGGTGCTCGGGCTCGACTACGGCACGCTGTCGCCGCTGCTCAAGCGCCTGGACGGTGCCGGTCTCCTCAGCCGCCGCCGTCGAATTGATGACGAGCGCGCCGTGGACGTCGCGCTCACCGACGCCGGACGCGCGCTGGAGGCCCGGGCGGCGGAGATCCCGGAGCGGTTTGCCTGCGCATTGGGCTTGAGCATGGCCGAAGCGCGTCAGCTGCGCGTCCTGCTGGACCGGGTGGCCGTGTCCCTGGTCGAGTCCGGCGGGTCCGCCTCCGCCTGATCCGGCGACGGTGGGCTCCGCCGGCGCCCCGAGTCTGGGCAGTGCACGCCAGTGCGATCCGGCGCCACCCCAGGTCTCCACCGTGCGCGCCGAGGAGGTCGGGGTGCGCGTGAGGTGTCCGTCAGGAACACCTCACGCGCATCGCCTCTGCCCGACGCGGCACCGTGGAGGATTTGGGGGGGTGGACCAAGCATGGGGGCTGGCTGGACCCAGCATGGGGGATGGACCAAGCATGGGGGGTGGACCAGCACGAGGCGCGGACCCAGCATGGGGGGTGGACCAAGCACGAGGGGCGAACCAATCACGGCGCCTGACCGAGGACGGGGACGTGAGCGATCGAGATGCGCCGAAGGATGGGCTGGCGAACTTCTACCGTGGGTGCGGTGAGCCCCGCCGAGCCTGACCCGAACCGCTGGAAGGCGCTCGCGGTCTGTCTCCTCTCGGGGTTCATGACCCTGCTGGATGTCTCGATCGTCAACGTCGCCCTCCCGACGATCGAGACCGGTCTGCACGCCCAGCAGAACGCGCTGGAGTGGATCGTCTCGGGCTACGCGCTCGCCCTCGGCCTGCTGCTCGTCCCCTCGGGCCGGTTGGGTGATGCGCGTGGTCGCCGGACGGTGTGGATGGTCGGGGTGGCGCTCTTCGTCCTCACCAGCGCGGCCTGTGGGGCCGCGCCGGATCCGACCTTCCTGATCATCGCCCGGGTCATCCAGGGCTTCGCCGGCGGCCTCGTCACCCCGCAGGTGAGCGCGTTCATCCAGACGCTCTTCTCGGGCGAGGAGCGCGGTAAGGCCTTCGGCTACTTCGGCACCGTCGTCGGGGTCTCCACCGCCGTCGGGCCGCTGCTCGGCGGACTGCTCATCAACCTCTTCGGCACCCACAACGGGTGGCGGGCGGTCTTCTTCGTCAACCTGCCCATCGGCGCGCTCGCGCTCGTCCTGGGACGGCGCTACCTCCCCGGGGGCGGCCCCAAGGCCGCCCAGAACCGCGACCTTGATCCGGTCGGGGTCCTCCTGCTCGGTCTCGCCGTCGTCTGCGTGCTCGTCCCCTTCATCGAGCTGCGCACCTGGCACAGTCCGATCCGGCCGCTGCTCTGGCCACTCGCCGGAGTGCTGGGGGTGATCTGGTTCCTGCACGAGCGCCGCTATGGCCGCACCCGAGAGCCGGTGATCAACCTCGAGCTCTTCTCCATCCGCTCCTTCGTGCTCGGCACGGGGGTCGGGCTCGTCTACTTCGCCGGCTTCACCGGGGTCTTCTTCATCCTCACCCAGTACCTCCAGCTCGGTCTCCACTACAGCGCGCTGCACGCCGGGCTCGTGGCGACCCCGTTCGCCATCGGCGGAGCGATCACCTCGAGCCTGGGCAGCCGCCAGGTCCTGCGCCGCGGCCGCAAGCTCATCGCCCTCGGACTCGGCGTCGTGCTCCTGGGTCTCGGCCTGGTCGATCTCGCCGTGCGCCTGCAGCCGGGTCAGTCGGTCGGGCTCTGGCTCATCCTGCCGCTGCTCATCGCCGGGTTGGGTGGCGGTTTCGTCATCTCGCCCAACCAGGCCCTGTCGCTGTCCCAGGTTCCCGTGCAGCGGGCGGGCAGCGCCGGCGGGGCTCTGCAGACCGCTCAGCGGATCGGGTCCTCGGCGGGGATCGCGGTCACCGGGTCGGTGTTCTACTCCCGGCTGGCGGGCGATCACAGCTTCGCGATGGCCTTCCTCGCGGGGATCACGTCGGTGGCCGGCTTCGTCGCCCTAGCGCTGCTGCTCGCCGCTGCGGACGCGCGACGGACCGGTCGTCCGGCCGAGGGGTTGGCGCAGGCGGGCGAACGCCCAGCTCCGGCTCCGACCTGAAGGCTGGCCTAGAGGCCAGCCGTGAGGCTGGCCAGGAAGCGCTCGGCCCGTCTGCGGGCGAACGGTCCGACGAACCGCGCGAGCTCACGGCCGTCGGTGAAAGCGACGGACCAGCCGTAGGAAATCGGCGTGAGCGTGATCGCGATGCTGTTCATGTGAACGCCTCTGTTCCAAGGGTACCCCTCCGACACGAAGAGCCCCACAAGAGCTGCGCCGCGGCGTTCCCTCTGCATCGGCCACTGACGCGGAGACCTGCAGGCGCCGGGCCGTCCAACCCCGCCGCGGACCGCAGGCGGGTCAGTAGTTCTCGCGCTGGTCGCCTTGGGCCCCGGGGACGAGGCTCGAGCGGTCAGGCGTGCAGATCCAGGTCGGAGGTCGTTGCCATGAGCGTTGCCGTCATTCTTGATTTCGCCGGTGGTGACCGGGCGCGGTATGACACGGTCACCACCGCCATGGGCCTCGTCGGTGAGCTGGCGCCAGGGGAGCGCGTCCACGTCGCCGGGCCCTACGCCGACGGCTGGCGGATCGTCGATGTCTGGGAGAGCCAGGAGCGGTATGAGCGCTTCCGGGACGAGCAGATCCTCCCCCAGACCCAAGCCGTCGGTGTGTCGCCGACGCGGGTGCGTGTCGTCGACGTTGATGACGAGATGCCCGACGACGGGCGCGGGCCGGGCTTCCTTCAGTGCGTCATCCTGCCCGGTCTGGACCGGGCAGCCTTCCGCCGTCTTCACAGCGAGCTGCTCGTCGGCGGACACCGGCCCCCGGGCCTCACCTGGCACGTGAACGGGCCGTGGCGCTCGGGCTGGTGCGTGCTCGACGCCTGGGTCACCCGGGAGAGCCGCGAGCGCTTCATGGAACGCATCAGCCCGATGATCGGCGCCGCGCCCCTCTCCGGACCACCGCGGATCGAGGAGCTGGCCGTGGAGACGGCCCTGCACAGCCGCATGGGTGTGGCGATCTGAGGCGGCACAGCCGTTGGGGTGGGCTGAGCTGACGCGGTCTCGGTCTCGGTCTCGGTCCCGGTCCCACCGGGGTCACCCGCCCCGACCCGGCCCGGCCCGCCCCGACCCGGCCCGCCCCGCCCCGACCCGGCGCGCCCCCGCCGGCGGTGTCAGCGACGCGTGACTCTCCGCGTGAGGACTCTCGGCGGCGGGTAGGCCCCACATGATGGCCGTGAGCGCAGACCTCGACCGCTACCGACCGCTCGCCGTGCTCGGGCGGGGCGGGATGGCCACCGTCACCCTTGCCGAGGACCGGCTGCTGGGCCGTCAGGTCGCGCTCAAGCGCCTGCACGGAGATGGCCCGGATCCCTCCTCCGGGCCCGGTTGGGCCGAGCAGGATCTGTTGCGGCTGCGGCGTGAGGCCCTGCTGGGCGCCTCGGTGAGCCACCCCAACCTCGTGTCGATCTTCGACGTGCTCACCACCCCAGAGGGTGAGGTGGTCATCGTGATGGAGTACGTGCCGGGCGAGACGCTGCGCGAGCGGATGGCGCGCGAGGGCCGGCTCGCCCCGGAGCTCGTCCTGTCGATCCTCGCCGGCATCGCCGCCGGACTGGACGCGATCCACCAGCGCGGGATCGTCCACCGCGACCTCAAGCCCGCCAACGTGCTGCTCGGCCCCGACGGGGTGGTGAAGCTCGCGGACCTCGGCATCGCCACCGGGGCGGAGGCCACCCGCATCACCCACCTGGGAGAGGTCGTCGGGACCTACCGCTACATGGCGCCCGAGCAGCTCGAGGATGCCGTGTCGACCCCGGCGATCGACGTCTACGCGCTGTCCGTCGTCGCCTGGGAGATGCTCTCGGGAGCGCGAGCGCGGTGTGAGAGGAACCCCGTCGCGCTGGCTCACGCGATCACGACCCAGCCGCCTCCGGATCTGCGCCAGGTCTGGCCGGCCGCATCCCCGGTGGTGGCGGAGCTGCTCGCCCGGGGCATGGCTCGGATCCCCGCCCGGCGCCCGGCTCACGCCGGAGAGCTGGTGGCTCGGTTGCGCAGCGCGCTCATCGATGAGCCGACCTCACGGGGGCCAGCGCCCAGCCGACCGCGCCGGGTCGCCGGTCCCGTCCCCCGGCCGGAGTGGAACCCCGAGCCCACCCGTGCGCGTCCGGCCCCCGCGGCTGGCGCCGGCGGCGGAGCGGCCGCAGTCTGCAGGGCTCCGGTCGGGACGTCGGCGGCCGGGCCCGATGCGGCGGGCACGGCATCAGCGCCCCCGCTCCCGGGCGCCCGCCCGGCGGGCCAACGTGTCCGGACCCGCCGGAGACGGCGCGCCCCGACCGTCGTCGCGTGGGCAGCCCTGCTCCTCCTCCTCGCGGCGGCCGGCACGGTGCTTGCCACCCAAAGCGGATCCGGGCACGCGCAGACCGGCCGCCGCGTTCTCGCGGCTGGCGCCCCCACCCATGCGACCTCGCATACGACGCGCTCGGGCACGCAGACGAACACGCGCGCGGCGCGGTCCGCCACGCGCGCAGCGTCGACCCACCCAACCGCCTCGGCTCGGGCACCGGCAACGGCTTCGGCGCCGCCAGACAGCGCCGGAGCGTCCGCGTCCGCCCCGCCCGGCGGGACCGACGCCTCAATCGGGGCTCCCACGAGTCCGGTCGGGACGGTCGAGACGTTCTACCACCTTGCCGCCAGGCACGACTTCGCCCAGGCCTGGGCGCTGGCGGACGCGAGCGCGCGCTCCCAGATGGGTGGCTACGCCTCCTTCGAGGCGGGCCAGGCAGTCGACCACGGAGTCAGCTTCGCCAGCGCTCACGTCGTCTCCCAGAGTCCGTCCGAGGCGACGGTGGCGATCGTCACCACCTCCGCCCACACCGACGGCACGGCACACTGCTCCGGCACCGTCGACCTCGCCCCGGGAGCGCCCAGCGGGACCTGGCGTCTGCACCAGCTGCACATCAGCTGTTCGTGAACCACCGCCGCCCGGAGTGCCCGGGGCTCGAGCGCTCCCTGCGTGATGCAGGAACGCACGCAACTTTCCCGACGACACCCCGTTGAGACAGGTGCCGAGTCCTCGGGTGCACGCACCTGAGGAGCGGGGAACCCAGGTAGTTGGGGCGAATCAGGCGGTATTCCGCCGGTAGCGCTCAGATCCCGATCTGAGCGCGAGCCCGTCAGCTAACCCCGTAGGCCTCAGAAGCCGAGATGTCGATGGATCAGCGAGGGTCGTGTGCGCGCAATGCGGATGAAGGTCGCCCTGACGGGCATGGTGGTGGCGTTCGTGGCGGCCGCCGCGACACCGGCGGTCTCCCACGCCGCCGGACGGGATCCCTTCCCGCGCGTATTGCGGGTCGGCAAGGTCGGCTGGGACGTGGGCGTCCTGCAGCGCTGGCTCGATGACGTCGGCATCCGCACCCAGATGGACGGCCAGTTCGGGCCCCAGACGCGCGCCGCGCTCCAACGCTTCCAGCGCGCCGCCCGGCTGGCCCCCGTCACCGGCGTCCTGGGCACAACGACCGGGGCGACCCTGCACGCCTGGGTGCTCGCCCACCGCCGCATCGCCGCCGCCACCCGCACGACCCGCACCACCCCGCCCGGTGGGGCCCCGGGGCAGGCGGACGCAAGCATCTCGGCCTCCGAGACCGCCGGCTGGGTCTTTCCCATCCAGCCCCAGGCCAAGGTCGCACCGGTGGCCGACTGGACCCTCGACCAGGGCGTCGACATCGGCACCATGAACGACGCCTGCGGCTCCGCGGTCACCGAGGTGGCCGTCGCCTCCGGCACAATCGTCCAGGAGGGGATCAGCGGCTTCGGCGCCTGGGCGCCGATCCTCAAGCTCGACAGCGGGCCCCTGGCGGGCCGCTATGTCTACTACGGGCACGCCAAGCCCGATCTTGTTCCCGTCGGCGCGCACGTCACCGCGGGCGAGCCGATCGCCGAGGTGGGCTGCGGGGACGTCGGCATCTCCAGCGCCCCGCACCTGGAGATCGGGATCAGCGCCCCGGGCGGTCCGCCGTGCTGTGCGAGCGTCGGCGAGACCTCCTCGCAGATGGATGCCATCGTGCGGCGCCTCTTCCGCCCCGCGGGCTGAGCGCCGGGGCAACCCGGACCGGAGCAGGCCCGATACGCCAGCAGCAGGCTGTGCGTCACCGGGCAGGTGAAGGGTGGTGGGGGCGGCGGGCTGGTGAGCCGCTCGCACTCCCCGCGGAGGCGCAATAGCCTCGAGGTCATGGATCTTCAACTGAACGGGATGCGCGCGGTGGTCACCGGTGCGAGCCGCGGCATCGGACTGGCCGTCGCCCGCGGGCTTGCCGCCGAGGGAGTCCGGGTCGCCCTCATCGCCCGGGACGCCGACGCCCTGACCCGGGCGGCCGAGCGGGTCGGCCACGGCGCGATCACCGCGGTGTGCGACACCGGCGACGATGCCGCGGTCGCCCGGATGGCCGAGCAGGTCACCGCCGCGCTGGGCGGCGTCGACATCCTCGTCAACTGCGCGGCCCAGGCCAACCAGGGGCCGATGGGGGACGAGCTGCTGGACGAGCAGATCAACGTGAAGGTCAAGGGCGCGCTGCGCTGCGCCCGGGCCTTCGCCCCCCAGATGGCCGAACGTGGCTGGGGCCGGATCGTCACCATCAGCGGCCTGGCGGCCCGCTCGACCGGGTCGGTCGTCGGCTCGGTGCGCAACGTCGCGCTGGTGGCGATGACCAAGAACCTCGCTGACGAGTACGGGACCTCCGGGATCAACGTCAGCGTCGTGCACCCGGGGATGACGGTCACCGAGCGCTACCCCGAGACGCTGCAGATGATGGCCGCCGCCCAGGGCACCGACCCCGAGACCGTCGCCGCACGGCTTGGCGCAGCCACGAGCGTCGGTCGCGTCATCACCGCGGAGGAGGTCGCCGACGTCGTGGTCTTCCTCGCCAGTCCGCGCAGCGTCGCCATCTCCGGCGACGTGATCGCCACCGGCGGCGGGGTGCGCGGCGCCATCCACTACTGACGCCGGCCCGCGGCGCCGTCAGACAGCGGCGACCGGGACGCGGGCCACGGTGAAGCCGATCAGCATCGGCACGTGCACGGCGAAGATGATCAGCGACAGGGACAGGACGATCAACGCGCCCCCGTGGGTGTGGTTCTGGAGGAAGACGTATTCGATCAGTGCGGCGACGGTTCCCCAGCCCGCCAGGGCCCAGCGGGCCACGCCGAAGAAGCGATCCCAGGCGAAGTCGGGAACGCGCGCGAGCGTGAGCAGGTTGATCACCAGCACTGCGGCGGAGAGCCCCAGGAGGATCCCGGGGACGGTGATCCCCACCTCCCGGGGGAGGTGGGCGGAGAGATCGATGCCCGCCGCGACGATCAACGCCAGGGACAGCATCCCCAGCTGGGTGACCGGCGGCAGGCGCGGCTCGGTGCTCATGAGCTGGCCAGGTGGGTCATGATCACGAAGGTCGCCACCTGCATGATCCCGAGGATCCCCGAGCAGTAGACGAAGCGCTTCATCAGCCGGTCGATCACCGTCCCATCCGGGCGGGGCTTCTTCAGCTCGGTGAGCACCGCGATGTTCGCCGGCTCGAGCAGGCCCAGGGCGATCACCGTCATCACCCCGACGATGATGTAGCTCGCCACGAGCCAGCCGTGGTTCGGGGAGCTCGTGAGGTTGTCGCCCAGGTGGGTGGCCAGCTGCCAGCCGCCGGTGAGCGTCACCGCGACGAGCATCGGCATCAGCACGACCATCTTGGGGAGAAAGCGCGTCACGAAGTCGATCCGGGACTGCAGCGGCAGGCGGCCGATGATCGGACCGACGAGGAGACCGACGAACAGGTCGACCACCGTCCACCCGGCTCCGCCCACCACGTGCAGGAACATCAGCGGCCAGAGCGTGTTCAGCGCGACGACGACGACCAGGGCGACCGTGACGACGGCGACGATGACGATGCCCGCCCGCGGCACGATGTCGAACTCCGGGACGACCGGAGGACGCGCTTCGAGCGCCGGGTCGGCCGTGTTCAGCGCACCCGCATCCTCAATCTCCACCCCGACGCTGGTCATTGGCGCAGCCTACTCCCGGGCCCTGCCGTTGTCGACTGGGCCCGGGACGCAGATGGGCAGGGGGACCTCCTAGATCAGCTCCCCGGCCAGACTCGGGAACCGCTCACTCAGGACCCTGGCGCGCAGGTAGCAGAACCAGGTGAGTCCGCCGAGCAGGACATAACCGGCCAGGAAGGCCCACAGGGCCGGCACCGACCAGGTGGCGTGCGCGGCGGCGACCTTCGCCAGCACCGCCGCCCCGTCACTGTGGCCGGCCACGTGCCGGGCGGCGGCCTTCATCGCCGCGACGGCCGGGAGGCTCGCCTGGCGCAGCGCGAGCTGGATGACGAAGCCGCCGAGCGCGCCGACGGCCCCGGCGATGCCGATCGCCCCCGCGGCCTGGCGCTTGATCTCGAGCTCGGGCCGGCCGACACGCTGACCCTCGGATCCACCTGCGCGGCGACTCTGGGCGGAGTAGATCGACGGGATCATCCGGTAGGTCGATCCGTTGCCCGCGCCGGAGCAGAGGAAGACGACCATGAAGGCGGCGAAGAACAGCGTGAAGGAGTGCGCCTGGACGCCGTCGATCGCTGCCGCGGTGGCGAGGGCCATCCCGGCGAAGCAGCCCAGCGTCACCCGCGCGCCGCCGTGGCGGTCGGCCAGCCACCCGCCCACGGGGCGGGCGAGCGAGCCCACGAGGGCGCCGACGAAGGAGAGCCCGGCCAGGTAGGTGGCGATGAAGCTGTGATGGGCGAGGAAGGCCGGGAAGGTGTTCTTGATGACGATCGGCAGGGCGAATGAGTAGCCGATGAACGAGCCGAAGGTCCCGATGTAGAGGAGCGAGATCACCCAGGTCTGGCGGTTGGCCAGCGCCGCCCGGTAGGGACCGGCGTCGGTGCGGGCCTGGGTGAGGCTGTCCATGCGCCACCAGGCGGCGATCACGATCGCCACGATGAACGGCATCCACACGAGGCCGGCGTAGGCCAGGTGGACGTGGTGCAGCGGCAGCTTCACCGCCGTGGCGGGAACCCCGACGATGATGATCAGCGGGATGACCAGCTGGCAGGCGGCCACCCCGAGGTTGCCCCCGGCGGCGTTGAGTCCGAGGGCGAGGCCCTTGCGCCCCTCCGGATAGAAGAAGGAGATGTTCGCCATGGAGGAGGAGAAGTTGCCGCCGCCGACCCCGGCGGTCGCCGCACAGGCGAGCAGAACCCACAGCTGGGTGCTGTGGCCGGCGTGGGCGAGCCAGCCGCTGGGCACGACCACGGCGAGCAGCAGGCAGGGCAGCAGCAGCAGGGAGGCGCTGAAGGTCGTCCAGGCCCGCCCGCCGAAGCGCGGCACGGCGAAGGTGTAGGGGATGCGCAGCAGCGAGCCGATGAGGTTGGGCACCGCGGTGAGGAGGAACTGATCCCCGACGCTGAGGCTGATCCCGACGTTGGACAGATTGATCACCACCACTGTCCAGAGCACCCAGACGTTGAAGCCCAGGTGCTCGGCGAGGATCGACAGGACGAGGTTGCGGCGGGCGATCCGGCGGCCCTGGGTCGCCCAGAACTCGGGGTTCTCGGGATCCCAGTGATCGATCCAGCGGCCGTGACCGCCGGCCCGGGGGGATGAGGCAACAGGGGGAGGGGACATGGTCGTGCTCATGACCGGCACGCTAGGCCCGACCCCCGCAGGCCCTCCATGGACACGCGGAGTGGGTTCATCTCAGCCCACTCCTCCCAACGGGGGAAAATGAACCACCCGGTTCAACCGCCACGCCGCGCATCGCATCAATAGAGCCCGACCGCCTGCACGTCAGTCTCCTCGGAGCCGGCCGGCGCCGGCTCGAGTACGGCGGCGAAGGCCCCCCCGAGCATTGCCGCGGCCGCCGCAGGCTCACGCGGGCGCGCGAATCCGACCGCGGCGGCGGCGCCCAGCAGCGCGACGGCAACCTGCTCGGCGCTCTCGGGCGTCGCCTCGGTGCGCAGCAGCAGCGCGATCCGCGCGGACAGCCGGGCCAGGGCGGCGTCGACGGCGCCGGCCACCCCGGAGCTGCGGTGCCGTGCGGTGAGATGAAGCAGGCGCGCGGCGTCGGGGTGAGCGAGCACGTGGTCGATCACCGCCAGGGCGATCGCGGTGAGGCGCAGGCGCGCGGGCAGCGCCCGCGTGTCCAGGTCGGCCCGGGAGAGCAGGCTGAGCAGCCGCTCGACCTCGGCCTCCACGCAGGCCAGGAACACACCCTCCTTGGAGCCGCCGCGCGCGTAGACGGTCGGCTTGGCCACGCCCGCGCGGCGGGCCACCTCGGCGCTGGAGACGCCGTGGAGGCCGTCCGGGGCGAAGGCGGCGGCGATCGCCGCGTGGTCAAGACGGGCACGGGGGCGGGGCATGGCCGGAACGCTAATGAGAACCGGGCGGTTCATATTCCCCCACAGGGACAAAGATCGCGCGGTGAATGCTCGCCACCGGGCCGAGGTCGGCGGGGGCGCAGACCGCCAGTCTGCAGCCATGCCCAGTTCTCCCTCGAAGCGTCCACCCCGCGTGCTGGTGATCGGCGGCGGCATCGCCGGACAGGCGGTGTGTGAGCAGCTCGACGGTCACGCCTGCGCGATCACCCTCGTCTGTGGCGAGCCCCACCTGCCCTATGACCGGGTGAACCTCGGCCGGCTGCTGAAGGGCGCCGAGCCCGCGAACGTCGAGGACCTGCTGCTGCGCCCGGCCACCTGGTACGCCGACCGTGGCATCGAGGTCCACCTGGAGACGTGGATCGAGCAGCTCGACCCCGAGCGCCGCCTGGCCACCACCCACAGCGGCACCGAGATCCCCTTTGACTACGCGGTCCTCTGCACCGGCAGCACCGCGCTGGTGCCGCCGCTGGCCAACGTCGCGGCTCCCGGCGTCCACGTCTTCCGTGATCCCGGCGACTGTGCCGAGATCCTCGCCGCGGCGCAGACCGCGGACCGTGCGGCGGTGATCGGTGGCGGCCTGCTCGGCCTCGAGGCCGCCCACGCCATCGCCTCCCGCGGGGTTCCCACCACCGTCGTGCACCTCATGGACCGGCTGATGGAGCGCCAGCTCGACCCCGACGCCGCCGCCCTGCTCGCCCCGGCGATGGAGGAGCTCGGCGTCGAGGTGCTGCTCGAGCGTCGCACCCAGGGTCTGCTGGTGAACCCCGACGGCCATGTCGGCGGGCTGGCCTTCGCCGACGGGGGTCGGCTCGACGCCGACCTCGTCGTTGTCGCCATCGGCATCCGTCCCCACGTCGACCTCGCCCGCGCCAGCGGGTTGGCGGTGAACCGCGGCGTCGTCGTCGACGACCGTCTCATCAGCTCCCACCCCCGCGTCCTCGCCGTCGGTGAGTGCGCCGAGCACCGCGGCGTCGTCCACGGGATCGTCGCGCCGATCCGCGAGCAGGCCGCCGTCGCCGCCGCCACGATCTCCGGACACAGCGCCGCCTACGCGGGTTCGATCCCCAGCGCGAAGCTGAAGGTGATGGGCGTCGAGCTGTTCGCCGCCGGCGAGCCTGACGCCGACCACGCCGTCGCCCTGCGCAACGCCGAGACCGGGGCCTACCGCAAGCTCGTCATCCGCGACGGCCGCGTGACCGGGGCGATCCTTATGGGCGACACCCGCGGGGCGGATCTGCTGCTGGACCGGATCCGTACCCGGGCCCCTGTCGAGGACCCCCTGGCCCTGCTGGCCGAGGCCTCACAGGCCTCGGCCGAGGACCTCCCCGACTCCGCCCAGGTGTGCAACTGCAACGGGGTCTGCAAGGGCACGATCGTCGCAGCGATCCGCGCCGGCGGCCTCGGCTCGACCCAGGAGGTCGTCGCGGTCACCCGGGCGGGCGCGGGCTGCGGCTCCTGCAAGCCGGTGGTCTCCGAGCTGCTGGCCATCGAGCGCGGCGGGGCGGGTGAGGAGCCGGCGTATCTGTGTCCGTGTCGCAAGCTCACCCGCGAGCAGGTCGCCGGCCGCGTCCGCGCCGACGGCCTGGAGTCGGTGAGTGAGATCGCCCAGGCCTGTGGGGCCGGACGCGACTGCGGGGCCTGCAAGCCCGGCCTGGCCTATCTCGTCTCGGAGATCTGTGGCAACCGCCACCGCGAGGAGCGTCACGCCCGCTTCATCAACGACCGCGTCCACGCGAACATCCAGAACGACGGGACCTTCAGTGTCGTCCCGCGAATGCGCGGCGGGGTCACCTCGGCGGACGAGCTGCGTCGCATCGCCGACGTCGTCGACAAGTACGAGATCCCCATGGTGAAGGTGACCGGGGGCCAGCGCATCGACCTCCTCGGCGTGCCCAAGGAGCAGCTCCCGGCGATCTGGGAGGAGCTGGGCATGCCCTCGGGGCACGCCTACGCCAAGGCCGTGCGCACGGTGAAGACGTGCGTGGGCACGGACTTCTGCCGCTTCGGCCTGGGCAACTCGATCGCCCTGGGGATCGAGCTGGAGACCGCGATGGAGGGGCTCTACACCCCGCACAAGGTGAAGTCGGCGGTCACCGGCTGTCCGCGCAACTGCGCCGAGGCGTATGTGAAGGACATCGGGCTGGTCGCCGTCGAGGGCGGCTGGGAGATCTACGTCGGCGGTGCCGCCGGCTCGACGGTGCGTAAAGGCGACCGGCTCACCACCGTGGCCAGCCCTGAGGCGGCCAAGCGCGTCGCCCTCGCCTTCCTCCAGCACTACCGCGAGAGCGCCGAGTACCTCGAGCGCACCTACACCTACATCGAGCGTGTCGGCATCGACGCCGTCCGCGCCGCGGTGCTCGGAGAGGGCCAGGCCGAGCTGATCGAGCGCTATGGCATCGCCAAGGCGGCGGCGGACCCCGACCCCTGGCGCGAGCGCCACCACCCGGCGACCCCGAAGCAGTTCGAGGAGCTCGACACCGAGGCGATGCTCGTGGGTCCGCCCGCGGGAGCGGCACGATGAGCCTCCTGGAGCAGTCCGTGACCTGGCTGGCCATCGGCCGGGCACAGGACATCCCCCCGCTCGAGGGCCGCAGCGTCCAGGTGGGCGAGCGCCGGGTCGCCGTGTTCCGCCTACCCGACGGCTGGGCGGCCATCGACCATGTCTGCCCGCACGCCGGGGGACCCCTGGCCGACGGGATGGTGAGCGATGCGTGCGTCACCTGCCCCCTGCACGCTCAGCGCTTCTCGCTCATCACCGGCGAGCGCCAGGACGGTGCGGGTCCGGGCGTCCGGGTGCACGCGGTGCGCGAACGTGACGGCGTGCTGGAACTGCGGGTCCTCTAGATGACCGAGCGGGTCCGCACCCTGTGCCCCTACTGCGGGGTCGGCTGTGGCCTCATCGCCGAGGTGGAGAACGGCCGGCTCACTGCGGTGGCCGGCGATCCCGAGCATCCGGTGAACCGTGGCGCGACGTGTCGCAAGCCCCTGGGTCTGCCCGACGCCGTCCACGCGCCGGACCGCGCCCTGCACCCGCTCTGGCGTGAGTCGACCGACGCCCGCTTTGAGCGCCTCTCCTGGCGCGGGGTGATGGGCCGCCTCGCCCGCCGGCTCCGCGCGATCAGCGCCGAGCACGGGCCCGACGCGATCGCCGTCTACATCTCCGGTCAGCTGCTCACCGAGGACTACTACGCCGCCGCCAAGCTCGTGAAGGGGTTTCTCGGCACGAACAACCTCGACTCCAACTCCCGCCTGTGCATGTCCAGTGCGGTGGCCGGCTACACCGGCGCCTTCGGCTCGGACGGGCCGCCGGCCGCCTACAGCGACATTGACCGCAGCGACTGCCTGCTGCTGGTCGGCTCCAACACCGCGGCCTGTCACCCGATCGTGTGGGCGCGGATCGCCGCGCGCCGGCGAGCGGGGGCCAAGGTGATCGTCATCGACCCGCGGCGCACCCCGACGGCCGAGGGCGCCGACCTGCATCTGCCGATCCGCCCCGGCACCGACCTGCCGCTGCTCTCGGCGATGCTCGGCGTCCTCGCTGACGAGGGCCTGGTCGACGAGCTCTTCGTCGCCCGCCACACCACGGGCTTTGCCGAGGCCCTCGCCGCCGCCCGGGAGTGGACGCCTCAGCGCGCCGCCGAGGTCTGCGGCGTCGCTGCCCACGACATCATCGCCGCGGCGCGGATGTTCGGTGAGGCCCCCCGCGCCATGGCCCTGTGGTCGATGGGGGTGAACCAGTCCCGCGTGGGGACGCTGAAGAACCGGGCGGTGATCAACCTCTGCCTGGCCACCGGCAACGTCGGCCGGCCCGGCAGCGGCCCGCTGTCGCTCACCGGCCAGCCCAACGCCATGGGCGGACGCGAGACCGGCGGTCTGTCCACGCTGCTGCCCGGGTACCGCTCGGTCGCCAACCCCGAGCACCGGGCCGAGATGCGCCGGCTCTGGGACCTGCCCGCCGACCATCCGGGGATCTCGCCGACCCCGGGCCTGGCGGCCACCGAGCTGCTCGACGGCCTGGAGTCCGGACAGATCAAAGCCGTGTGGGTCGTCGCCACCAACCCGGCGGTCTCCCAGCCCGACGCCCGGCGCTTCAGCGCCGCGCTGGGACGCGCCGAGCTGCTCATCTGCCAGGACGCCTATCACCCGACCGAGACCTCGGCCCGCGCTCACGTCATCCTGCCCGCCGCGCAGTGGCCGGAGAAGGCCGGGACGATGACGAACTCCGAGCGTCGTGTCGGCCTCGTCGCGCCGGCTCTCTCACCGCCCGGTGAAGCACGTCCGGACTGGGAGATCTTCGCCCGCTTGGGGCGGGCGATGGGACACGCTGGGGCTTTCGCCTGGCGCACGGCTGCCGAGGTCTATGACGAGTACGTCCGCGCCACGGCCGGGCGTCCCTGTGACGTGAGCGGTCTCTCCCATGCCCGGCTGGGCAGCGGATCGCCCCAGTGGCCGGTGCCGGCGGGCGCCGCCAGGGCACCGGTGGCGCCCGGCGCGGCGTGGGCCGGTGAGGACGGTGTCGATGCGGCGCCGCGGATGGGGACCGAGCGGCTCTACACCTCCCTGCGCTTCCCCACCCCGACGGGCCAGGCGCGCTTTGCGCCCACCCCGCACGCCGAGCCCGCCGACACCCCGGACGGCGACTTCCCGCTCGTGCTCGTCACCGGCCGGCTGGCCAACCAGTGGCACACGATGACCCGCACGGCGAAGTCCCCGGACCTGATGGCCGCCGAGCCCGAGCCCTTCGTCGAGCTGCACCCCCACGACGCCGCCGCCGCACAGGTCGCCGACGGCGACCGTGTACGGCTGCGCTCGCGCCAGGGACAGGCGATCCTGCGCGCCCGGGTGAGTGAGGCGGTCGCGCCGGGGGTCGCCTTCGCGCCCTTCCACTGGGGGGCGCTGCATCTGCGGCCCGGACACGGCGCCGTCGGTCAGGTCGTCCACCGGGCGCTCGACCCACAGTCCAAGCAGGCCGAGCTGAAGGCCACCGCGGTGTGTGTCGAGCCGGTTCCGGCGGGCCCGGCGGCACCGTCGGCCCGGCCGGCCGGACGGGCCGGGTCGGGCGGTCATGTCGCGACCTCCGGCCGGCGGCGGCTGGTCATCGTCGGGGGCGGGATGGCCGCGATGGCCACCGTCGAGTCGGTGCTCGAGCACGGGGCCGGCCAGGCGTATGAGATCACCCTGCTCAGCCGGGAACCGGAGCTGCCCTACAACCGCATCCTGCTCTCCAAGCTGCTCGCCGGCACGGCCCAGGAGGCCGAGCTCACCCTGCGGGACCCGGACTGGCTGGCCCGGCACGGCGTCGTCCTGCGCAGCGGCTGTGAGGTCACCGCCCTGGATCTGGCCCGCCGTCGGGTCGAGCTCTCCGACGGTGAGGAGCTCGCTTGGGATCGGCTGGTGCTCGCCACCGGTTCGCGCGCGCTCCTGCCGGCGCTGGCGGGTGTCGAGCTCCCCGGTGTGCACGCCTTCCGCAGCCTCGCCGACGCTCGGGGGATCCTCGCGGCCGCGGCGGGCGCCCGGCGGGCGGTGGTCATCGGCGGAGGGCTGCTCGGACTCGAGGCCGCTCGCGGCCTGCGCTCGCGCGGCCTGCAGGTGAGTGTCGTCCACCTGGCCGGGCGGCTGATGGAGCGCCAGCTCGATGCGGCCGGGGCGACGCTGCTCCAGCGCGCGATCGAGGCCCTTGGGGTCGAGGTGCTGCTCGACGCCCAGGCCGAGGCGATCACCGGCACCGACACGGTCGCCGGGGTGCGCCTCTCCGACGGACGCGAGCGGGGGGCCGAGCTCGTCGTCATCGCCGCCGGGGTCGCGCCCGAGGTCGACCTCGCCCGCACCGCGGGGCTCGAGGTCGGGCGCGGGATCGTCGTCGACGACGAGCTGCGCACCTCCAGCCCCGGCGTCTATGCCGTGGGCGAATGCTCCCAGCATCGGGGCGTCGTCTACGGCCTGTGGGCCCCGCTGCTCGAGCAGGCGAAGGTCGCCGGGGCGTCCCTGGCCCGGGCGCCGGCGGCCTTCCGTGGGGCGGTCCCCGCGACGACGCTGAAGGTCGCGGGGATCGATCTGTTCTGCGGCGGCCGCGCCGACGCCGAGGCCGGGGATGAGGAGGTCGTCGCGCTGGACACCCGCCGGGGGCGCTACCGGCGCCTGCTGCTGCGTGAGGACCGTCTGGTGGGGACGATCCTGCTGGGGGACCTGCGCGACGCCCGCACCCTGCGCGAGCACCTGGGTGGCGCCGCGCGCCTGCCTGAGACCCTGCTCGAGCCGATGCCGGCGGGCATCGAGGCGACACCCGTGTGTGAGCAGGACCCGGCGGGCGCCGTCTGCACATGCATGGCCGTCTCCCGGGGCGAGATCGTCGCCGCGATCACCGCGTTCGGCCTGGACAGCGTCCGCACCGTCGGCGAGCACACCCGGGCGGGCACCGGCTGTGGGACCTGTCGCCGTGACATCCAGAGGCTGCTCGACGCGGTCCGGGACGGGGAGGCGTCGGCGCCCGCCGGGCGAGCGTCGGCGCCCGCCGGGCGAGCGTCACTGCCGACCCCGTCGCGCTAGAGCCCCAGCTCGGTGAGGCCCGGATGGTCGGCGGGTCGCGGCCCGGACCGGTCCCAGTGGAAGAGCCGCTGGGACTCCTCGATCGCCACGTCATTGATGCTCGCGTGGCGGTGGGACATGAGGCCCTCCGGGGTGAACTGCCAGTTCTCGTTGCCGTAGGCGCGGAACCACTGGCCGGCCTCGGAATGCCACTCATAGGCGAAGCGCACCGCGATGCGGTGGTCGGTGAAGGCCCACAGCTCCTTGATGAGGCGGTACTCGTGCTCACGTTCCCACTTGGCGGTGAGAAAGGCGATGATCGCCTCCCGGCCGGAGAGGAACTCAGAGCGGTTGCGCCACTGGCTGTCGGGGGTGTAGGCGCCGGCGCACCGCTGGGGATCGCGTGAGTTCCACGCGTCCTCAGCAGCCCGAATCTTCTGAATCGCCGTCGCCTCGGAGAAGGGCGGCAGCGGAGGGCGAGTGTTTTCCACAGTCCCAGCATGCTGCCACCCCACCGGGCACCCCACCGCCACACGGACACAACCGATGCGCCGCGGACCGGCCAGAGGGCCTGACCCGACCCCCGGATCGGAGAGAACCCCGCGGTCGTCGTCGGGTCTGCCTGACCTCACTCGGTCGGGCGAACCGGCGTCAGCGCTCCGTGCCCGTCGGGAGGTGGCGCGACCTGCCCGCGACGGTCACACTGGCTTGGCGATGACCGCCGTTGAACCCCCACCGCTGCGCGTTGTGATCGCGGACGACGAGGTGCTGTTGCGTGCCGGTGTGACGCGGCTCCTCGAGGACGCCGGTCTGGATGTGGTCGCCCAGATCTCCACCGCCGACGAGGTTCGCGCCGCGGTGGAGGAGCACCGACCGGACGTGCTCATCACCGACGTGCAGATGCCGCCGCTGTCCACCGACGACGGCCTGCGGGCGGCGATCGAGATCCGCCGGCTCGGTCTCGGCACCGCGGTGCTGGTGATCTCGAACTTCCTCGAGGAGCGCTACCCGCTTGACCTGATCGGCGAGGACGCCACCGGGGTCGGCTATCTGCTCAAGACGCGGATCGGGGACGTCGAGTCGTTCATCGGGGCGGTGCGCCGGGTCGCCGCCGGCGGTTCGGCGCTCGACCCCGAGGTCGTCCAGCGGATGGTCAGCCGTCGGCGCCACAACCATCCCATTGATGACCTCACCCCCCGAGAGCGCGAGGTGCTCGCGCTGATGGCCGAGGGCCTCTCCAACCACGGGATCGCCGCCCGGCTGAAGGTGACGCCCGCCGCGGTCGAGAAGCACGTCACCGGTCTCTTCCACAAACTCGGGCTCACCGACGAGCCCTACCAGCACCGTCGCGTGACGGCGGTGCTCACACTGCTGCGGGCGTCGTGAGCGCCACCGGCAGGGTCGCGGTCAGGCGTGTGCCGCCGCCCGCGGGGCTGTCGATCGCCAGGCTGCCCTCGAGCGCGGCGAGCCGGTCCTGCATCCCGGCGAGACCCCGTCCCGGCACCGCCACGGCGCCGCCGCGACCGTCGTCGGCAACCTCGATCGCGATCGTCCCGGGACCGGTGATGCGCAGGCGGACGCACGCCATGGTGGCTTCGGCGTGCTTGATGACGTTGGTGAGTGCCTCGGCGATGAAGAAGTAGGCACCGGCCTCCACGGTGTCGGGGAAGCGCTGCTCGGTCACGTCGATCGTCACCGGAATCGGGAAGGGGCCGGTGAGGCTCTCGATCGCCGCGCGGACGCCGCGGGTGGTGAGGATCGAGGGCCGGATCCCCGAGCCGAGGTCGCGCAGTTCGGCGATCGCGGCCTCGGTGTCGTCGGCGATGCGGGCCAGCAGCCCGGCGAGCCCCGGGTCGTCGACCGCGGTGTCCTTCCCGGCCAGGCGCAGGGCCAGCAGGATCCGCACCAGCCGCTGCTGGGCCCCGTCATGGAGGTTGCGCGCCAGGCGGCGGCGTTCGGCGTCGGCGGCCTCGATGATCCGGGCCCGGGAGGCGTGAATCTCCTGAGCGCGGACGTGATCGACCGCGCGGCGCCGCGCGGCCTCCTCGGCCTCCATGTGCGCGGTGACGTCGCGGAAGACCACCACCGCACCGTTGCCGCGCTCAGTCGCCAGCGGCGCCGAGGAGTAGGCGACGCGGAACTTCGAGCCATCGCGGCGCCAGAAGGTGTCGCCGTAGACCCGGACGGTCTTCCCGGTGAGGCGGGGGCGCAGCATCGGGCACTCGTCCTGGGGGAACGCCGAGCCGTCCCAGTGGTGATGGTGGATCGTGGCGTGGCTGATGCGGCCGAGCAGGTCCTCGTCCCAGCCGAGCAGTTCGAACGCGGCTGGGTTGGCGAACTCGACCCGTCCGTCGACGTCGACGAGGTAGACGGCGTCAGCGATGTTCGCCACGAGCGCCTCCAGGACGTCGTGTTGGGTCATGCCGAGCTTGGCGCTCACCCGACTGATGTCCATGCTGGCCATCCCGGGGGAACCGTAGGCCTGCCGCGCGGGGCCGCGTAGGGCCATCGGGATAGACCGGAAGCCTCCCATCGGGCCGCGGGGCGCTCGTCGCCGGCCCCACAGGCCGGCGACCGTCGGGATATCCCCCGGGTCGACGGTCGGGTCTGTGCTTCTGGCCCGGGCCGTGTGGCGCAACGTTGGCCCGCGGTCCCTTCGTCCGGTCCCGGTCGGGCCGAAGACTTCTCACCGAAGTCGTATTCCCACCAAGGAGATGCAGCGTGGCCGTTGAGCAGACACTGACCGAGAGCGAACTCGCCAGCCTGATGGAGATCAAGCACCCGACCGTCGAGGTCGGCGGCTCGATCTACGGACAGACCAAGGTGTTCCCCGACTACCAGGCCGAGCCCGGCGAGACCTACCTCGGCATGGTCCACGGCATCGCCCATGAGTCGTCGGTGAGCTTCGTCGCCGTCCTCCTGGCGATCCGGGCGCTGCGCAAGGGCTTTGACTCGGCCCTGTACTTCTTCGGCATCGGCTCGCTGAACGCGCTGGCCACCCGCGGGTTCCCCACCGTCGGCAACGAGCTCTTCCCGGGGATGCGCAACGAGAACGGCCAGCTCGAGAAGTTCATCGCCGAGGGCGGCAAGGTCTACGCCTGCCGGCTCGGTCTGGCGCTGCACGGCGCTCGCGAGGAGGACCTCATGGCGGGCGTCATCCCGTGCCACCCGCTCGACATGCAGGACGCGATGATCGAATACGCCCGCAAGGGCGCGATCATCAACACCACCTGGATGTTCTAGGCCGGCGCCGAGTCGCATGGAACTGGAGCTGCGCACCGAGCTTGCCGTCCGCGGGCTCGCCTCGGCACCACCGATCCGCCGCACCGCGGGCGCCGGGCCGTCAGATGACGGTCACTGGCGCCTGGCGGGCGGGGACACGGGCTGTGCCGCCGCGGTGCCGCTGAACCCGGCGTCGCCGTTCAGCGTCGACGCCGCGGGGCGGCTGCGCCGTGACGGGGTGGTGATCGAGGACACGCTCGTCGAACCGATCGACCGGCCCCGCTTCTATGACCTGCGCACCGCGGACGGGGTCGCCTACGAGCAGCTCGCCCGGATGCACGGCGACGGCGTCCTCGCCTCCACCGTCGTGCAGACCTGCATCCGCTACACCGAGCCCGAGACGCGCTGTCGCTTCTGCACGATCGAAGAGTCGCTCCGCGCCGGGGCGACCACGCAGGTGAAGTTCCCCGAGCAGCTGGCCGAGGTCGCCCGGGCGGCCGTCGAACTCGACGGCGCCCATCAGATGGTGCTGACGACAGGCACATCCAACGGTCCCGACCGCGGGGCCCGGCACCTCGCCCGGGTCGTCGCCGCGGTCAGGGCCGCGGTCCCCGAGCTGCCGATCCAGGTCCAGATCGAGCCGCCGCTCGAGCTCGAGTGGATCGACCGGCTCCACGACGCGGGTGCCGAGGCGATCGGCATCCACATCGAGACGCTTGACCCGATCGCCCGGGTGCAGTGGACCCCCGGCAAGGCCACCGTGCCGCTGTCGCGGTATGAGCAGGCCTGGCGCCACGCGGTCGAGGTCTTCGGGCCCAACCGGGTCTCGACCTACCTGCTGATCGGCCTGGGCGAGGACCCCGACAACCTCGTCGAGGGCGCCCGTTGGCTGATCGGGATGGGCGTCTACCCCTTCGTCGTGCCCTACCGCCCGCTGGTGGGATCGCTCGCCCACGGCGACGGAATCCCCGCGCCGGACCCGGCCACCGTCACCGAGATCACCCGCCGGGTCGGCGCCGAACTGGCGCGGGCCGGGATGCGCGGCGCCGATCAGGTCGCGGGCTGTGCGGCCTGTGGCGCCTGCTCGGCGCTCCAGCACGCCGGCGGCTGAGCCGGAGCGGCCGACGCCATGATCGACGTGATCGAGTTGCTCGGCGGCCCGGCGCCCGCCCCGGCGCAGCGCATCGAGCCGCGCCGTCAGCGCCAGTCCCCGCCGCCGTACATCGTGCTCGGCGCCGACGCCGGCCAGCGGCGGGCCTACGAGCGCCTGCGCCGCAACGAGTTCGTCGAGCGTCAGGGTCTCTTCGCCCGCAGCGACCTCGACGACTGCGACAGCGACCCCGACACGCGGGTGCTCGTGGCGGTCGACCCGGCCGGCACGGTGATCGGTGGCGTGCGGATCCACGCCGGCTGTCCCGGCGGGTCGCTGATCGGGTTCTGGCAGGGCAGCCGCCTCGTCTGCACCCGTCAGTCGGGCCGTCAGCGGGCCGAGGTCGGCGCCGCATTGGTGCGGGCCGCCTGCGCGGTCGCCCTCGAGTCCGGGGCGCTGCGCTTTGACGCGGTCGTCCAGGCCCGGCACGAGCGGTTCTTCCGCGCCCTCGGCTGGGAGTTTGTGCGGACGGTCCCGTTCGCGGGACGGCCCCACGTGCGGATGCGCTGGCCGGTCGATCGCTTCCAGCCCCTGATCACGTCCTTCAAGCAGACGATCAGCCCGCTCGTCGGCTCGCTGCTGCCCCAGGACCGCTGGCGCGGTGATGACGCCTACCCGATCAGTGGCTCGGAGCTCGTCACCTGCGTCGACGCGATCACCCCGTCAATGGTCGCCCAGGATCCCGAGTGGGCGGGGTGGTGCGGGGTGCTGGTGACCGCCCACGACATCGCGGCGATGGGGGCCGCGCCGGTGGCCGCACTCGACGCGCTCGGCGCCGCCAACGTGTCCCACGCCCAGCGGGTGATCGCCGGGATCCGCGCGGCGTCGGAGGCCTTTGACCTGCCGGTGGTCGGCGGCCACACCCAGCTCGGTGTCCCGGCCGCGCTGGCGATGACCGGCATCGGCCGCACCGCCGACCCGATCCCCGCCGCGGGTGGACGGCCGGGCGACGCCCTCAGCGTCACCGTCGATCTCAGCGGCGGCTGGCGCCCCGGCTACCACGGTCGCCAATGGGATTCGACGTCGGACAAGGGTCGGGCGGAGCTGACCGCGATGCTCCGGACGGTCGCCGTTCACCGCCCGCGTGCGGCCAAGGACGTGTCGATGGCCGGCATCGTCGGTACCGCCGGGATGCTCGCCGAGGCCTCCGGCACCGGCGTCGAGCTGGAGGTCGCCGCGATCCCGCGCCCCGCCGGGGCGCAGCTGGCCGACTGGTTGACCTGCTTCCCCGGCTACGGGGTCATCAGTGTCGACTCCCCCGACCGGACCCCGATCGAGGCCCCCGGCGCGGCGTCGGCCCGATGCGGCGCGCTGACCCATGAGCCCGGCGTGCGCCTGCGCTGGCCCGACGGAGAGATCACCGTCGCCATCACCGATTCCCACGTCACCGGCCTGGGGCCTGCCTCCGAGCCCCGGTCCCCTCTCCCGAAGGAGTAACCCATGCCCGAATTGACCATCGCGGCGGCCGCGGCCCCATTCAGCCGCGACATGGATGCCTGTCTGGCGACGATCGAGCAGACCATCGCCGACGCCCGCCGCCACGGGGTCGGGCTGCTCGTCCTGCCCGAGGCCGCCCTCGGTGGCTATGTCGAGACCCTCCACGGTGATGCCGAGCCGCCGCCCGCGTTGTCCGCCGACGGTCCTGAGCTGGCCGCCGTCGCCGCGATGGCCGGTGACATGGTCGTCTGTGTCGGCTTCTGTGAGGACGGCGGCGACGGCGTCCGCTACAACGCCGCCGCCTGCCTCACCGGTGACGGGGTGATCGGTGTGCACCGCAAGACCCACCTGCCCCTGGATGAGGACCGCATCTCCACCGTCGGTGACTCGCTGGCCACCTACGACACCCCGGTCGGCCGGATCGGCATGCTCATCTGTTACGACAAGGCCTTCCCGGAGGCGGCCCGGACCCTCACCCTCGACGGTGCCGAGGTGCTCTGCTTCCTCTCGGCCTGGCCGACCAGCGCCACCAACCCCGCCCCGGTGCTCACCGAGGACCGCCAGTGGCGCCGCGCCGAGCTCTGGGACCGGGCGCGGGCGGCGGAGAACTCGCTCGTGGTCGCCTCGGCGAACCAGACCGGCTCCTTCGGCCGGCTCGATTTCCTCGGCGGTGCGCGCATCACCGGTCCGGGCGGGGACATCCTCGCGGCCACCGGCCCCGAACCGGGCCTGGCCATCACGACGCTCGACCTCGAGACGACGCTGACCCGGGCCCGCCGGGCCCTGTCGCCGATCCGCGACCTGCGGCCCGACCTCTACCGGGTTCCCGAGCCGGTGCCCTACCCCGACGCGGCGCCGGTCCGGGGCTGAGCGCCGATGCCGACCGTCGACATCCGCATCCGCTGGGCTGACGGCACCGTCCAGGACGGTGAGTCGCCATCGCGCGTGATCGAACGGCACATCACCTCCGGGGCGCTCTACCCCCGTGACGAGCTGCGTCGGCGTCTCGCCGACGGTCTCGCCGCCGCCTCGGACCGGGTGCGTGAGCGCTTCGGCATGGCCTGCACCCAGGCCATGGCCCAGAGCCAGGAGTTCGAGCTCGCGGCACTCCAGCACGGCGGCGACCCCGAGTCGCTGTCCCGCGTCGAGCTCGTCAAGGTGAGCCCGCCGGCGCCGCTGCACCCCCACCGGCGGCTCCCCCGGCACGTGTCGGTCGCGGTGATCGGTGGCGGTCAGGCTGGTCTGTCGATCAGCCGGTACCTCACCGATGCCGACATCGACCACGTCGTGATCGAGCGCGAGCACATCGCCGCCACCTGGACGACGCAGCGCTGGGACTCCTTCTGCCTGGTCACCCCCAACTGGCAGTGCCGGCTCCCGGGTTTCCCCTACCGGGGCGACGACCCCGAGGGCTTCATGGTGCGCGAGCAGATCATCGCCTACCTGCGCGGCTTTGCCACCTCGTTCGCCCCGCCCGTCCACGAGGGCGTGGCCGTGAAGCGCCTCACTGCCCACCGCGACGCGGCGTTCGAGCTCGAGACCTCCCGGGGCACCCTCACCGCCGACCAGGTGGTACTGGCGGTCGGCAGCTACCACCGGGCGGTGCTGCCCCGCCTCGCCGAGCGGCTCCCCACCCGGGTCACCCAGCTGCACTCCTCCGCCTACAAGAATCCTGAGAGCCTGCCCGACGGCGCGGTGCTCGTCGTCGGCAGCGGCCAGAGCGGCGCCCAGATCGCCGAGGACCTGCACCTGGCCGGGCGTGATGTCCACCTGGCGGTCGGTTCGGCTCCGCGGGTCGCCCGCTTCTACCGCGGGCGCGACTGCGTCGCCTGGCTCGAGGACATGGGTCACTACGACATGTCGATCGACGATCACCCCGAGGGGGTCGGTGCCCGCAAGGAGGCCAACCACTACGTCACCGGCCGTGACGGCGGCCGCGACATCGACCTGCGCACCCACGCGCGCAGCGGAATGACCCTCCACGGCCGGCTCGTCACGGCGGAGTCCGGCGTGCTCGGCTTCGCCCCGGACCTGGTGGCCAACCTCGACCGTGCCGACGAGACGTCGCAGCGGATCAAGGACCGGATCGACCACTGGATCGCCGAGCAGCGAATCGATGCCCCGGTCGAGGCGCCATACGTGCCGGTGTGGGTGCCCGAAGGCGACGGCTCGGCGCCGCTCGACCTGGCCGCCGGGGGTGTCTCCACGGTGATCTGGGCCACCGGCTTTCTCAGCGACTGGGCCTTCGTCGACGCCCCTGCCTTTGATGGCAGGGGCTACCCGAGTCACCACCGGGGCGTCACCTCGGTCCCCGGCCTCTATGTCCTCGGCCTCTCCTGGCTCCACACCTGGGGCTCGGCGCGCTTTGCCGGCATCGCCCGCGACGCGGCCTACCTGGCCGAATGCATCTGCGAGCGCGCCGCCGCACCGTTCGGTACCGGCGCGGCGGACGAGCTGGCGGCCTAGAGCATCCAGGTGGTGTTGATGATCGCTCCCTTGCGGGCGAACTCGATCATCGCGTCCTGCATGTCGAGCGGGTGGGCGGGGATCACGCCCTCCATCAGGTCCTGCTCCCGGGCGCCGTGGAGCGAGAGCCCGAGCCGGCACGCGTAGACCTTGCCGCCCTCCTCCATGAACGTGGTGAGCTGACCGTTCTCGTTGCGCATCCCGGGGAACAGTTCGTGCCCGACCGTGGGGAAGCCCCGCGTGGCCAGACAGTTCAGCGCCCCGATGCCGAAGAAGTACAGGGAGCTGTCAAAGCCCTTGCGGATCGCGCGGAGCCCGAGCAGCACAGCGACGAAGCTCACCGAGGACTCGTGCACGATGCCGTGCACCATCCCGAGGTACGTGTCGCCAGGGTTGGCGCTGTAGTCGGGAAACACCTTGGTCGAGCCGTAGATCGAGGCACCGAGCGCCTTGGTCGGGTGCGCGATCTCCATCAGGCTGGTCAGCTCGCGGTCGGTGAGCGTTGTGGTTGTGGTCGAGGCCGGCGGCGGCACGGGTGCCGTCGGGGTCGGGGTCGGGGTGGCAGGTGGGGCCGAGGTGGCAGCTGGGGCCGAGGTGGCGGTCACCGGCGTGGTGGCGCTCCGGAAGGGGTTTGGCATCTTCATTT